>NZ_JBKGGX010000039.1:0-35205 GCF_052041925.1 Pseudomonas sp. SMN5 | reverse complement strand
GGCTGCCATCGAAACCAAGTAACTCATTGAATCTCAAGGAGTTTTCCGTTTAGACTGCGCCGGAAGTGGGGCGAATTATAGACACCTGAAATCTGCCGTCAACCCTTAATTTTGTTTTTCTATCAGATGGCGAAGTAGGGGCTTGAATTCCTGCCGTCATATAGACGGAAGCGCTGCATATGAGCAATATACTGCTCAACTCAATCTGCATTTCTGGACGACTCCGCGTAATGAATTCCCCACATCGCAGCCTGGCCTCCTCGTTGTACCCGGTTGCCCTGCTAATAATAGCCATGGCCTCCATCCAGTCAGGCGCGTCCCTCGCGAAAAGCATGTTTCCCGTTGTAGGGCCGCAAGGCACCACAACGCTACGGCTGATCTTCGCTAGCATCATCATGCTCTTACTGCTGCGCCCCTGGCGTGCCAGGCTGACAGCCCAGTCCCTGCGCACCGTAATCGTCTACGGAATAGCATTAGGGGGCATGAACTTTCTGTTCTACATGGCACTGCGCACCATTCCGCTGGGGGTCGCGGTGGCGCTCGAATTCACAGGCCCCCTGGCGGTCGCCATTTATGCTTCGCGCAGGGCGATCGACTTTCTGTGGATTGCCCTGGCCGTGATTGGCCTGATTCTATTGATTCCTACCGGCGCCACCAGTGCCGGCCTCGACCTGGCCGGTGCAGGTTATGCGCTGGGCGCTGGAGTCTGCTGGGCGCTATACATCCTGTTTGGGCAGAAGGCCGGTGCGGACAATGGGGTACAAACCGCCGCCTTGGGGGTCATGATCGCCGCCCTATTCATCGCCCCCATCGGAATCATCCACGCGGGATCTGCGTTGCTCACACCCAGCCTGATCCCTGTTGCGATTGGCGTCGCCATCCTGTCTACCGCCCTGCCCTATACCCTGGAAATGATTGCCCTGACCCGGATGCCAGCCCGTACCTTCGGAACCCTGATGAGTATCGAACCTGCCATCGGTGCACTGTCCGGCCTGGTGTTTCTTCAGGAGTACCTGTCATTCGCCCAATGGTCCGCCATTTTCTGCATTATCCTGGCATCGGTAGGCGCAACGCTGACCATGGGCAACGCTGTGAAGCCCGCCGTCGCGGCAGATTGAAGCAGGATTTAACGAAGGTCTGGTAATTGCCACGCATTTAGGCCATGTTTAGGTCGGTAACCCAATGGCAGACATGGATTTTTCATACAGGACGTCATGAACGCTTCAAGCAAGAGCGAGCACAATCGTACGTGGACGTAAGATCCACGACGGTTATAAGGATGGGAATGAAACGAATTTTGATACTGATCGCCGTACTTGCTGTTGCAGGCTGCGCAGCGACATCGAAAACCGAGGTCAAACGCGGTAAAAAAGGCCTTCACATCAACTGCTCAGGCCTGTCCTCATCTTGGGACCAGTGCGCCGCCAGCGCCGCCAACTCATGCGCCCCCAAGGGCTACAAAGTCATCGCCAAATCCGGTGATGCCGTCGAGGAGCCCGGGGATTATCCCTTTGGGCTCAACCCAGCCGGCTATACCAGCCGCAGCATGATCGTCATCTGCAAATAGGGCACGTTTGATCGGACGGCTGCTCAACCATTCGGCGACGGATCTCGTCTTGGTTGGATTTGAGCACGTCACGTTGGGTCCCCAGTACAGGCAATGCGCATCGCGCCTCAGGTTGCTCGACGTGACTCATGCACAGGCACTGACTCATACAGCGCGCGGTGTACGGCGCGCCGAGCGTGTTCGTTGGTGACTGTATTTCGGCCAGACCGGCTGGACTTCGTCCGTGAAGCCCTGGCCTGCTCCATGGTCAAATGGCTGCGGTCCGCTGGTTCAGCCATTGCAGGGCGGCGCCATCCAACAACGGGCTCAATCGACGTTGAACCTCGGCGTGGTAGGCATTGAACCAGTCCTTTTCGTCCTGGGTCAGCAGCGAGGGTTCAAGGCAGCGGGTATCGATCGGGCATAAGGTCAGGGTTTCGAACTCCAGGAACTCGCCGAACTCGCTGCTTCCCGCCTCACGATTCAACACCAGGTTCTCGATCCGCACGCCCCAGCGGCCGGGACGATAAGTGCCCGGCTCGATGGAGGTGATCATGCCCGCTTGCATTGCCGTCTGCGGCGCAGCGACGGCCTGATAGGCAATCACCTGCGGACCTTCGTGGACGTTGAGGAAATACCCTACGCCATGGCCGGTGCCATGCCCGTAATCCACTTGCTCGGCCCAGATCGGTGCGCGAGCGATGGCATCGAGCAATGGCGAGAGGATTCCCCGAGGGAATCGGGCCCGAGACAACGCAATCACCCCTTTGAGCACGCGAGTGCAATCACGCTTCTGCTCGGCGGTAGGTGTTCCCACCGGCACCATCCGGGTGATGTCCGTGGTGCCGCCGAGGTATTGGCCACCGGAATCGATCAATAACAAACCATCGCCTTCGATGACCGCATGGGCCTCTTCGGTGGCATGGTAATGCGGCATCGCGCCGTTGGCATTGAATGCGGCGATGGTATTGAAGCTCAGGGACACAAAATCAGGTCGACGCATGCGGGCCGCGGTCAGGTGCTCATCGATGGTCAGCTCGGTGATGCGCTCGCGGCCCCAGGCGCTTTCCAGCCAGGCGAAAAATTCACAAAGCGCGGCGCCGTCCTGCTCCATGGCGCGACGGATATGCTCGGCGTCGGCCAGGCTTTTGCGCGACTTGGCCAGCGTCGTCGGGTTGAGCCCTTCCACCAGTTTCACGCCACTGTCCAGGTTATCCAGCAAACCCACCGTGACCCGCGCCGGATCCACCAACAAACTTGCACCGCCCGGCACTTCGCGTAAAGCCGCGGCCGCTTCGTTGTAGTCACGCAGGGTCACACCGTCCTGTTGGAGGACGCCACGCAGCGCAGCGTCAACCTTGTCCAGGGCCACGAACAACGTCGCCTGCTGTTGATTGATCAAGGCAAAGGAGACAAATACCGGGTTGAACGAAACGTCCGCGCCGCGCAAGTTGAACAGCCAGGCGATGTCATCCAGCGTGGCGATGAAATGCCAATCGGCGCCGCGCTCCTTGAGAACTTCGCGCAATTTGGCGATCTTTTCGGTCCGGTTGACGGTGGCTTGGGGCGCCTGGTGCGCATAGACCGGCTGATCTGGCAGGCTCGGGCGGTCGGTCCAGACTTCCTGGAGCAGATCGATGTCGGTACGCAACCGTGCGCCCCGCTCTTGCAGTTTGCCGCGCAGGGTTCGGGCAGACGCCACCGCCATGACCGCACCGTCGACCGCGACCACGCCCCCCTCAGGGGTTTGTTCAGCAAGCCAGTCCAGTGGGCCGGGCTGGCCTGGAATGAGCTTGACCAACTCGATGCCGCTGCCCTCCAACTCCTTGGTGGCCTGTTCCCAGTAGCGGCTGTCGGCCCAGACACCGGCAAAGTCGCCAGTCACGATCAACGTCCCCACCGAGCCATGGAAACCCGACAGCCATTGCCGGCCCTGCCAATACCCCGGTAGGTATTCCGACAGGTGCGGGTCGGCTGACGGCACCAGCAGCGCATGGATACCCTCGCGACTCATCAGTTGACGGATACGGGCCAGGCGTTGGGGAACCAGTCCATGGGTCAAAGGCTCGGTGCTCATCATTTCTCCTGCTGATTATTTTGTTGTATGCCGAGAACACTCGGCCTAAGAGGTAGTCGCCCAAAACGCCGGCGCGGTAGTACACGCCGCCTTGATCAAGCGCACCGCCTCATCGATATCCTGTTCGGTCGTGAAGCGGCCCAAACTCAAACGAATGGTCCGCTCCGCCGCTCGTGCGCCGAGCCCCAGGGCCAGCAATACATGCGACGGGGTGTTGTGCGCCGAATTGCAAGCCGAAGTCGCGGAAAATGCAATCGAAGCGCCCAATGCCGCCGGGTTGAACTCACCGTCGTGAAACGTGAGGCTCAAGGTATGAGGAATCCGTCGCGTCGCACAACCATTTATACACACCCCAGGCAGTGCCAGCAGTGGCTCCAGCAAACGATTGCGCAACCGGGCGATTTTAGCGAGTTCATCATCGAAGGCCTGGGCGGCGAGTTCGAAGGCGGCGCCCATGGCCGCGATCTGGTGGGTTGCCAGGGTTCCGGAGCGCAAGCCGCCTTCATGACCGCCGCCATGAATCTGCGCCGACAGCCGTGGCCGGGCTCGCTCGCCAACGTAAAGCGCTCCGATCCCCTTGGGGCCGTAGATCTTGTGGGCGGAAAAAGACATCAGGTCTACCGGCCATCGGGCCAGGTCGATCTTCACCTTTCCAGCGCCTTGGGCGGCATCCACATGGAACAGCGCACCGTGCCGGCGAACGATTTCACCGATGGCGGGCACATCATTGACAGTGCCCAATTCGTTGTTCACCAACATCAGCGACACCAGGATTGTATCCTCACGCAGGGCCTCGCGAACCGCTTGTGGACTGATCAGGCCTTGGTCATCCGGCGCCAGCCAGGTCACCGCAACGCCACTTTCCTCAAGCTGACGGGCCGTATCGAGAATCGCCTTGTGTTCGATCAGGCTGGTAATGACATGCCCACCGGAGCCATTGCGCGCCTGGGCCACGCCTTTGAGGGCCAGGTTATTGGACTCGGTGGCGCCGGAGGTCCAGACAATTTCCCCTGCCTGAGCGCCGACCAATTGCGCCACCTGCTGGCGAGCGCGCTCCACCGAGCGTCGCGCCTCCTGGCCAAAGGCATGGGAGCTGGACGCCGGGTTGCCGAAATTGCCGTCAAAGCCCAGACACTCGACCATGACCTGGATGACCCGCTCATCCACCGGCGTGGTGGCGGCGTAGTCGAAATATAAAGGACGTTTATTCATGGGATACTCGCAGAGCCTGCTCCGGGACCAGGTGCCCTCGTTGAGTTCGAGACTGGCATGACCTGATCGAAGACCTTAAAGAAGTCGAACTTCGTTTAAAAGTGCGTAGGAACGCTCCTGAACAGCGAGCTTAGCAGGCATCGCGTCGAAGCTCAGCCCTCACTTGATGCTTTCGAGCAACAACGGGTACAACGAGGCGACCAGCAACAACGCCATGCCCCAGTTGAACAACCGCAACCAGCGACGATCACGCAACAGGTTGCGCAACAGCGTGCCGCAGACGACCCACAGGCTGACACTTGGCAGGTTGATCAGCGCAAACACTGCCGCGATCACCACTACATTCACGAAATAACCCTGGAGCGGCGTGTAAGTGCTGATGGCACCAATAGCCATGATCCACGCCTTGGGATTGACCCACTGGAACGCCGCCGCGCCCCAATAGCTGATCGGCGCATGGTCCCCGGGCTGGCTATCACCGACCGGGCCGGAGTGGGCGATTTTCCACGCCAGGTACAGCAAGTACGCAGCGCCGATATAGCGCAGCGCAGTGTAGAGAAACGGGTAGGTCTGGAAGACCGCGCCCAGGCCAAGACCCACCGCCAGCACCAGGGAAAAGAAGCCGCAGGTAATGCCCAGCATATGCGGGATGGTGCGGTTGAAACCGAAATTCACCCCCGAGGCCAGCAACATGGTGTTGTTCGGGCCAGGCGTAATCGATGTCACCAGGGCAAACAGGGCAAAGCCCAGCAAAAGGTCGAGCGAGAGGTTCATGACGGGTAATCCATCGAGGCGGTCGGTCAAGTCACGACCCTACCCGACGTCCCGGCGCAAACCCATGGACAGTTAGGCAAAACTTCGAGCGGTACAGTCCTTCAGCTCGAACGGCCGGGTTGTGGTACGACCTGTTCGGCGCTCATTTGGCCACGATCGTCGAAACCGACGTTCTTCTCGGCAGTCCCGAGCAATTCGACTTTCTTGGCGTGGTACTCATCAAAGGACAAGCCGCGACGATTCAAGGCTTCGAGGGCCAACTCGCGGGCTTCGTCGGCAGTGTAGGGGCGCAGCTCAGGAGAAGAGCTGACGCAGCCGCTCAATACGGTGGCGGTCAACAGCAGTAAAACAGCGAAGATACGGTTCATGGCGAGTGTCCTTGTCCTGAAGTGGGGCGATGAACAAAGGCTACCCGCCGGCACGGCACGGCAGAAATCAACCCTTTCGATAGTGGGTATTGGCGACTTGTATCAGCCGTTGCGCTTAATAGACCAACTGGCAGTGCAACGCGTCGTCCGGGCTGCGCTCGATGTTGCGCAGCACCTGGAACGAACCAAACGTCACGGCTTTGGCCCGGTGGACCTGAAGCAACCGCCAAAAATCCTGCTGGCCGTTTTCAAAGCTGCGCAAAGCCGCTTCGCCCGACTCGCGGGTGTGCCATTGCAAGTAATTGAGCACCCGCCGTCCGTCTTCGCTGACCTGGATACTGGCGCTCAGAAAACCCTGGTGATCCCGGGCAAGGCGTTCATTCTGCTCCGACAGGGCCGTGACCAATGCCTGTTGCCATTGAGGCTCGATGTCGAACTCCATCAACTGGGTGAAGCTGCGATTGTTCCTTGACGATTGCATGAAGAATCCCCGATGCCAGTAAGACGGATCTTGCGATCCGAAAGCGTGCAGGGTAAAACCTCTAGTTAAGTCAAGGTCAAGCGGTGAATGCAGCGATGGCACAGATCGATGTCCACAAGGAGCTTACCGTTGGCCAAGTGGCCGCCCGCAGCGGCGTGGCGGTCACGGCGTTGCACTTCTACGAATCCAAGGGACTGATCCAGAGCACGCGTAACCAGGGTAACCAACGGCGTTATCCACGGGGTGTGTTGCGCCGGGTGGCACTGATCAAGGTCGCCCAGCGCTTGGGCATTCCCTTGGCGGAAATCGGCGAGGCGCTGAAAACCCTGCCGGACAACCGCGCCCCAACGGCCGCCGACTGGGCGAGCTTGTCGACGCAATGGAGCCGGGAGCTGGACGAACGCATCAATCGGTTAATGGCCCTGCGCGATCGGCTCAACGGTTGCATCGGCTGCGGTTGCCTGTCGATGCAAACCTGTCCGCTGCGTAACCAGGGCGACGTGCTGGGCGAACGCGGACCTGGGGCTCACCTGTTGGACGAGCCTTAGGACGTTCGTCGGCGCGCGGACCGATACAGGGCACCTGACCTATAGTGGAGGACGCAAATGGACGAAGACACTCTTCGCCTCCCATAACAACAAGGAGAAACGTCATGGGCGTCAAAGCCATTCCCGAAGGTTTCCACAACATCACACCCTACCTGGGCATTCAGAAAGCTGCCGAAGCCATCGACTTCTACAAGAAAGCCTTCAATGCCACCGAGGTCATGCGCCTGGCCATGCCCGACGGCGGCGTCGGCCATGCTGAACTGCGGATCAACGGTTTCCCGATCATGCTCGGCACGCCGTGCGATCAAGGCCCATTGAGCAACCCGGACACCTCGCCATCGGTGGGCCTGCATCTATATGTCGAAGACGTGGACAGCGCCTATGCCCAGGCGATCGCGGCCGGCGGCACGGTCATTTCCGAGGTCAAGGACCAGTTTTATGGCGATCGGACCGGCACTTTGAAAGATCCGTATGGGCACGTGTGGTTCCTGGCCACACACAAGGAAGACCTGACTCAGGAACAGATCGAGCAGCGGGCCAGGGAAATGTTTCAACAGGGCTAACCGGCCCATGAAACCATCGTGGCGAGGGAGCTTGCTCCCGCTGGGATGCGGAGCAGCCCCAATGGCTTCCATCGCCTGGGTTCGAAATCCAGAGCCGCTACGCGCCTTAGCGGGAGCATGCTCCCTCGCCACAAAAGAAAATGGGTAAACGCGAAACATTTTCTTTCATCTTTCCCTTCGGGATTTTCGCCTCTCGTTCGTCTTAATTAGATGCAGCAGGCCACGTCGGCAAAAGCCACGGCCTGTCTTTCCAGGGTTCACGGTATTGCGAAGCCCGTAATACAGGTCCCTTCATCGAATCAAGACCTTCAATCATGTCGAAGAAGTCCCGCTCCAAACTCTGGTTCCTGGTCCATAGCTGGCTGGCGTTACCCATCTGGTTCTTCGTGCTCATCGTGTGCGTCACCGGCACCCTGGCGGTCGTCAGCCAGGAGATCGTCTGGCTGGCCAACCCGGAAATGCGCGCCAGCAAGCCGTCGGACGACGCGCCGCTGCTCAGCTACGACCAGGTCATTGCCGCGATCAGGCAAGCCCAGCCGCAAATCCAGGTGCAAAGCGTTGTCCGTCCGGACGAGTCCCACTTTGCCCTGGAGGTCGGCGTGACCTACCCCGACGGCCGCCCCGACACGGTCTACGTCAATCCCTACAGCGGCGTCATCCAGGGCTCGGCGCCGACCTTCAACTTCCAGGCCTTCACCCGGGCCCTGCATGGCTGGTGGTTGGTGCCGTTCACCAACGGCTACAGCTGGGGCTGGTACCTGGTGTCGCTCCTCGGACTGCCCCTACTGGCATCACTGATCACCGGGCTGGTGGTCTACAAACGTTTCTGGAAAGGCTTCCTGCGCCCTACCCTGCGGATTCGCCACGGTGCGCGGATATTCTGGGGCGATTTTCATCGGCTCAGCGGCATCTGGTCGATCTGGTTCATCGCGGTCATTTCCATCACCGGCACCTGGTTCCTGATCCAGGCCTTGCTGGCCGATAACCAGATTTCCATCTCCAGCGAGCCAGTCATTCCAGTGGTTGCCCGCGAGAGCGTTCCCGTGTCGGCCGATGGCACTGCGCCGCCCACCCTGAACCTGGATCGGGCCATCGATATCGCCCAGCAACGTATCCCGGGGTTGGAGGCGAGCTTCGTCAGCCTGCCCGGCAATGCCTATAGCCATCTGCAAATCGGCGGGCGCGGTTGGTATCCGCTGATGTTCCAGACCGCCACCATTAATCCCTACAACGGTGACGTGGCCGCTTCACGGCTACTGTCGGACCGCACGGCACTAGAGTTCGTCACCGAATCCATGCGCCCGCTGCACACCGGGGATTTCGGCGGCTTGTGGATCAAACTCATCTGGTTTTTCTTTGGTTTGCTGCTGAGCATGATGGTCCTCAGCGGCTTGCTGATCTGGACCAAGCGCACGGCGTTGGCCACCGCCAATGCCTTCAAGCGCAGCCAGAAACCCGTCCGTGAAACCCGGATTGCCCGGCCACTGCAGCCGTCCATCCAGCGCGAATCATCGGAGGGCAGCCTGTGAACGCGTCCAACACCGCCTCGTCACCGTCCCGCCTGGGCCAGTTCTGGCACAAATGGCGCTTTCACCTCAACGTGCTGCTGTTGCTGATCCCCCTGGGCTTCATGCCCAAATATTTCTCCGAAGCAGCATTGTTTCGCGGCGACGCCGGGCTCGGGGAGCGCCAGATCGGCGAGGTCCAGGTGGGGCCATGGAGCCTGCGCCTGGCCGAGTTTCGCAACGAAGCCCCGCGCCAGCAGGGCCCGGCCGGGTATATGAAGCACTTCAACGCCGCCCTTTGCCAACGCTGCATCGGTGAGGTCAAAGCCACCTACCTGCGCATCGGCAAGCCCCGCAGCCTGCGGGCCGCCGGGGTGATTTTCTTCGGCTCGCCCTATCGCATGGGCGCGCTGCTGCCTGTCCCACAAAAGACCCCATCCGACGCCGAGCTGTGGATAACCCTTGAAGGCTGGGACGGCTCGATGCACCAGGCTTCCATCCCCCTCAGTCAAGCCTCGCCGGCCACCGTCGACTGGCTGAATAACCAAGGACCCCGACCATGATCTCCCGCGCCTTCTTCAATAGCGTGGCGCTGCTGCTCTGCGCCGGTCTCAGCACAAGCGCCCTGGCGCACAACCCGATGTGTCAATGCAAGGCCATCGATGCCGAGCAGATCCAATGCACCGGAGGATTTTCCGACGGCAGCGGCGCGCCCGGCGTGACCCTGGACGTGATCGGCTACGACGAAACCATCCTGGTGCCCGGCAAGCTCGGCGCCGACTCGACGCTGACCTTCAAGAAGCCCAACGCCGAATTCTACGTACTCTTCGACGCCGGCCCCGGCCACGTGGTGGAAATCGACCAAGCCGACATCGAGGCCCCATGAACAGCCCCACCACCCAAGTCATCCGGCCCGCCGGTGCCGGTCATGAAACCCTTTATGTACTGCTGCTGTGCCTGGTCATCGTGCTGGTCTGCGGCACAGTGGTGGCCTGGCATGGCGAAGCCGAAGACACCGCTCACCTGGCCTCGAACCAACTCGACGCACGTCGCGATCTGGGCGCCGCCGAACAAGGTATCTATGCGGACCTGCGGGTGACCCTGGATGAAATCCACCTGCTGCGCCAAGAGCAACAGGTCCTGCCCACCCCGCAAACGCTGGCTGACGAAGGCTTTGCCCCATTCGCGCAGGATGCCAGCGCCACCAGCCGCGGCGGACACAGCTGGCAGTTGCTTCAGGAAAAAGCCTACTTCGGAAACAGTGCAGAGCCGTCCATCGCCGGTTCGTTTCTGATGCGTGTCAGCGAAGCGTCCGACGCAGCACCGGACATCTGGCTTAACCGTAGCACCGCCATTGCCGTCCCCAATGCACTGGACGATGCCGCGTTGTCCGCCGCCGGCTGGCAGCAGATCGTCGCGCAGTTCGATGCGGGCGTCACCCGCCAGCACCGCCACTGAACCCACGCTTTATTCAAGAGAAGCTCCTGCGCCCATGTCTATTGCACCTCAACGCCGCCCTCTGCTGCGCCTGCTGCTGGTCAGCCTCCTGGCCTGCCTGTTCACCACCCAGGCCAGTGCCGAAACCGCCAAGCGCCTGCGCATCGGCATCACCCTGCATCCGTATTACAGCTACGTGGCGAACATCGTCGGCGACAAGGCCGAGGTGGTGCCGCTGATCCCGGCCGGTTTCAACCCCCATGCCTACGAGCCCCGAGCCGAAGACATCAAACGCATCGGTGGGCTCGATGTGATCGTGCTCAACGGCGTGGGGCACGACGATTTTGCCGACCGCATGATCGCCGCCAGCGAAACCCCAAATGTAAAAGTCATCGAAGCCAACGAGAACGTCCCCTTGCTGGCCGCCACCGGCACCGCCGCTCGCGGCGCGGGCAAGGTGGTGAATCCGCACACGTTCCTGTCCATCAGTGCCTCCATCGCCCAGGTCAACAACATCGCTCGCGAGCTGGGCAAGCTCGACCCGGATAACGCCAAGGCCTACACCCAGAACGCCCGTGCCTACGGCAAGCGCCTGCGGCAGATGCGCGCCGCCGCCCTGGCGAAACTGACCCAGGCGCCCAATGCCGAGCTGCGGGTCGCCACGGTGCATGCCGCCTACGACTATCTGTTGCGCGAATTCGGCCTGGAGGTCACCGCCGTGGTGGAACCGGCCCACGGCATCGAACCGAGCCCCAGTCAGTTAAAGAAAACCATCGACCAACTGCGGGAGCTGGATGTGAAAGTGATCTTCTCGGAGATGGATTTTCCGTCCACCTACGTCGACACGATCCAGCGTGAGTCGGGGGTGAAGCTCTACCCGCTGTCACACATTTCCTACGGCGACTACAGCGCCGAAAAGTACGAAAAGGAAATGACCGGCAACCTCGACACCGTGGTCCGGGCGATCCAGGAGTCCGGCGCATGACCATCCAGCAAACCCTCACCCGGCAGGCCACCGGACCTTCGATCGAGTTTGCCGGCGTCAACCTGACCCTGGGCCGCACCACCATTCTCGACAACGTAACGTTCCAGGTGGAACCCGGTAGCGTCCACGCACTGGTGGGCCCCAACGGCGGTGGCAAGAGTTCGCTGATCAAGACCTTGCTCGGGCAGACGCCGCACCAGGGGCGATTGAGCCTGCAATGGCCGGGCGAGCCCGGTGTGGTCGGTTACGTGCCCCAGGCGCTGGAGTTCGACCGGGGCCTGCCCATGACCGTGGATGATTTCATGGGGGCGATGTGTCAGCGGCGGCCGGCGTTTCTTGGCCTTAGCAAGCAGTACGCGGGCGCCATCGGCGAGGCTTTGGAACGGGTCGGCATGCAGGACAAACGCAAGCGGCGCATGGGTGCTCTGTCGGGCGGTGAGCGCCAACGGGTGCTGCTGGCCCAAGGTTTGATTCCGTCCCCCCGATTGCTGGTGCTGGACGAACCGATGTCGGCGCTGGACGAGGCCGGCATCCAGGTGTTCGGGCGCCTGCTGCAGGACTGGCGCCACGCCGGAATCACCGTGCTGTGGATCGAACATGACCTGGAGGCCGTCGGACGCCTGGCGGATCGTGTCACCGGCCTGAACCGCCGGGTGCTGTTCGACGGCGCGCCGCGCCAGACGCTGACTCCGGAGCGCTTGCTGTCGTTGTTCTCTACCCATCCACGGACGAACGGGAGCGCAGCCTGATGAGCTATGAAACATTTCGCCTGATGATCCAGGGCTGGGCCTCGTCCGGTTATCTGCCCGAGGCGCTGGCCTACGGGTTCGTAGTCAACGCATTGCTGGCCGGACTGTTGATCGGCCCGGTACTGGGCGGCCTCGGCACGCTGGTGGTGGTCAAGCGGTTTGCGTTTTTTTCCGAGGCGGTGGGGCATGCGGCGCTGACCGGCGTGGCCATCGGCATCCTGCTGGGCGAACCCTATACCGGGCCGTACGGCAGCCTGTTCGGCTACTGCCTGCTGTTCGGCATCCTGCTCAATTACCTGCGCAACCGCACTGGCCTGGCACCGGACACGCTGATTGGTGTGTTTCTTTCGGTGTCCCTGGCTTTGGGCGCCAGCCTTTTGCTGATCCTGGCGGGCAAGATCAATGTGCACATCCTGGAAAACGTGCTGTTTGGCTCGGTGCTGACGGTCAACGGCGACGACCTGCTGGTGCTGGCGGTGGTCGGTTCGCTGGTGATGGCCCTGGCGTTGCCGCTGTACAACCGCATCATGCTCGCCAGCTTCAATCCGCAACTGGCGGCAGTGCGCGGGGTGGCGGTGAAAACCCTGGACTATCTGTTCGTGGTCCTGGTGACGTTGATCACCGTGGCGGCGGTGAAAGTCATCGGCGCAATCCTGGTGGGTGCGCTGCTGGTGATTCCGGCTGCGGCGGCGCGCCTGCTCAGCCAGTCATTGAAAGGTTTTTTCTGGTGTTCGGTGTTGATCGCCACCGTGAGCACTTTGTGCGGAATTCTCGCGCCGATCGTGTTCGACCTGCCGATCCCGTCCGGTGCCGCAATCATTCTGGTGGCCGGTATCGCCTTTGCCCTCGCGGCCATCGCACGCGGGGTCGTACCCAGTCTCAAAGGGAATCTTGGATAAATGGTTTTTTCATTGCGACAACTGGCTTCGGTCGTGGCCCTGTGCGGCGTGCTGAGTAGCCCTTCGTTCGCCACCGATGGCAATCGCCCGGTGCGTCTACTGGCCTCGCTGCCGGTCACCTATGGCTTGAGTGAAATCCTGCTCAAGGACACCGACGTCAGCCTGGAACGGGCAGCACCGGCCAACCTGCCGGGCACCCGCCAGAGCGCTTATTTCAGCGGTCGCGGTGCGTCGGCCCTGGGCAAGCTGGCCGCCGAGGCCGACGCGGTGATTGGCCTGCGCTCGCTATGGCCGGATGATCCGCTGTACCCCATGGCCCGGCGCAGCAATATCCGCATTGTCGAAGTGGATGCCGCACGCCCGGTGGACGGCGCCCTGCCCGGCATCGCCCTGCAACCGGGCATGGCCGACGGCCTGGCGAGCCAGCCGTGGATGGCCAGCCATAACCTGGGGCGGATGGCGGATGTAATTGCGGCCGACCTGGTGCGCCTGGCCCCGTCCGCCAAGCCCAAGGTCGACGCCAACCTGGCGGCGCTCAAGCAACGCCTGCTCAAACTCAGCGCCGACAGCGAAAAGCAACTCGCCACTGCCGACAACTTGAGCGTGGTCAGCCTGAGCGAACACTTCGGCTACCTGATCAGCGGGCTCAACCTGGACGGCATCAGCACCGACGCCCGTCCCGACGCCGAGTGGACACCCGAAGCCCTCCAACAACTGACCGCCACATTAAAGGAACACGACGTCGCGCTGGTGCTGCACCATCGCCAACCTTCGGACGCACTGAAAGCCGCAATCACCGAAAGCGGCAGCCGGTTGCTGGTACTGAGCACCGATGCAGCCGATCCGGTGGCGGAATTGGAGAGCAATGTGAAACAGATCGTCACCGCACTGACCGCCGCCTGAAACACACCCTCCTGTGGGAGCGAGCCTGCTCGCGATGAGGCCAGTACATTCAGCCTCATCGCCAACCGACACACCGCCATCGCGAGCAGGCTCGCTCCCACAGGTTTTGATTGTGGATGTTCAGGCGCTCAGTTCAGGACATCCCCAGGCACTCGCACAAACCCTTCCATCAACACCCGTGCGCTGCGGCTCATGATGGCTTTGTTCACGGTCCATTCGCCGTTGACCTGGCTGGCCTCGGCGCCGACGCGCAGGGTGCCGGACGGGTGGCCGAAGCGGACGGCGTTGCGCTCGGTGCCGCCAGCGGCCAGGTTCACCAGGGTGCCGGAAATCGCCGCCGCCGTACCGATGGCCACCGCGGCCGTGCCCATCATGGCGTGGTGCAGCTTGCCCATGGACAGCGCCCGCACCAGCAGGTCGACATCGCTCGCGGCTACCGCTTTGCCGCTGGACGAAACATAGTCCGTCGGCGGTGCGACAAACGCCACTTTCGGCGTGTGCTGGCGCTGGGCGGCTTCGTCCAGGTGTTTGATCAAGCCCATGCGCAAGGCACCGTGGGCGCGGACGGTTTCGAACATTGCCAGCGCCTTGGGATCGCCGTTGATGGCGCCCTGCAACTCGGTGCCGGTGTAACCGATGTCCCTGGCATTGATGAAAATGGTCGGGATCCCGGCGTTGATCAGCGTCGCCTTCAGTGTGCCGACGCCGGGCACGTCCAGGTCGTCCACCAGATTGCCCGTGGGGAACATCGAACCGCCACCGCCCTCCTCGTCAGCCGCCGGATCCAGAAACTCCAGCTGCACTTCAGCCGCCGGAAAGGTCACGCCATCGAGCTCGAAATCGCCGGTTTCCTGCACCGCCCCATCGGTGATCGGCACATGGGCGATGATGGTCTTGCCGATGTTGGCCTGCCAGATCCGCACCACGGCCACGCCGTTCTGCGGAATGCGACTGGCATCGACCAAGCCGCTGCTGATGGCGAACGAACCCACTGCCGCCGACAGGTTGCCGCAGTTGCCGCTCCAGTCCAGGAACGGCTTGTCGATGGACACCTGGCCGAACAGGTAGTCGACATCGTGGTCGGCCCGGGTGCTCTTGGACAGGATCACGGTCTTGCTGGTGCTGGACGTCGCGCCGCCCATGCCGTCGATCTGCTTCTCGTACGGATCGGGACTGCCGATCACCCGAAGCAGCAAGGCATCGCGCGCCGGACCGGGCACGCGAGCCGCTTCGGGCAGGTCCTGCAGGCTGAAGAACACGCCTTTGCTGGTGCCGCCACGCATATAAGTGGCGGGAATCTTGATTTGAGGCGAGTGAGCCATGGTGCTCTTGCTCCTTTGACGCAAAAGCAGGCGACCGAAGGATTCATGCATCCCTGGCCGCCTGACGGATTTAGACGGCAACCGCCGATTCGAGGAAGTCCTGGGCAAAGCGCTGCAACACACCACCCGCTTCGTAGATCGACACCTCTTCGGCGGTATCGAGGCGGCAGGTCACCGGCACTTCGACGCGCTCGCCGTTTTTGCGAGTGATGACCAAGGTCAGCGTCGCACGCGGCGTACGCTCGCCGATCACGTCATAGACCTCACTGCCGTCGATGCCCAGGGTCTTGCGATTGGTGCCGGGCAGGAATTCCAGCGGCAACACGCCCATGCCCACCAGGTTGGTGCGGTGAATACGCTCGAAACCTTCGGCGGCAATCGCTTCGACACCGGCCAGGCGCACGCCCTTGGCCGCCCAGTCGCGGGACGAACCCTGGCCATAGTCGGCACCGGCAATAATGATCAACGGCTGCTTGCGCTCCATGTAGGTTTCGATGGCTTCCCACATACGCATCACCTTGCCTTCCGGCTCGACCCGCGCCAGCGAACCCTGCTTGACCTTGCCGTTTTCCTGGACCATTTCGTTGAACAGTTTCGGGTTGGCGAAAGTGGCACGCTGAGCGGTCAGGTGATCGCCCCGGTGCGTGGCGTAGGAGTTGAAGTCCTCTTCCGGCAGGCCCATTTTCGCCAGGTATTCGCCGGCGGCGCTGTCGAGCATGATGGCGTTGGAAGGCGACAGGTGATCGGTGGTGATGTTGTCCGGCAGCACCGCCAGCGGACGCATGCCCTTGAGCGGGCGCGCACCGGCCAATGCGCCTTCCCAATACGGCGGGCGACGGATGTAGGTGCTTTGTGGGCGCCAGTCGTACAGCGGTGTGACTTTCGGTCCGGTGTCTTCCTGAATGGCGAACATCGGGATGTACACCTGGCGGAACTGCTCCGGTTTCACCGAAGCCTTGACCACGGCTTCAATTTCTTCGTCGCTCGGCCAGATGTCCTTGAGGCGGATTTCCCGACCGTCCACCACGCCCAACACATCTTTCTCGATGTCGAAGCGGATGGTCCCGGCGATGGCGTAGGCCACGACCAATGGCGGCGAGGCCAAAAATGCCTGCTTGGCGTACGGATGGATACGCCCGTCGAAGTTGCGGTTACCCGACAGCACGGCGGTGGCGTACAGGTCGCGGTCGATGATTTCCTGCTGGATCACCGGGTCCAGCGCGCCTGACATGCCGTTGCAGGTGGTGCAGGCAAACGCCACCACGCCAAAGCCCAGTTTCTCCAGCTCCGGCGTCAAGCCGGCTTCGTCCAGGTACAGCGCCACGGTTTTGGAACCCGGCGCCAGCGACGACTTGACCCACGGCTTGCGGGCCAGGCCCAGGCGATTGGCGTTTCGCGCCAAGAGGCCTGCGGCGATCACGTTGCGCGGGTTGCTGGTATTGGTGCAACTGGTAATGGCGGCGATGATCACGGCGCCGTCGGGCATTTGCCCCGGCACCTCGTCCCACTGACCGGAGATCCCCTTGGCGGCCAGATCCGAAACTGCAACGCGGGCGTGCGGGTTGCTCGGGCCCGCCATGTTGCGCACCACCGAGGACAGATCGAACGTCAGGCCACGCTCATATTGGGCGCCTTGCAGACTGTCAGCCCACAGGCCCACCTGCCTGGCGTAGGTTTCCACCAACTGCACCTGGGCGTCTTCACGGCCGGTGAGCTTCAGGTAGTCGATGGTCTGCTGGTCGATATGGAACATCGCTGCGGTGGCGCCGTATTCCGGGGCCATGTTGGAGATGGTCGCGCGGTCGCCCAGGGTCAGGGCGCGGGCGCCTTCGCCGAAGAACTCCAGCCAGGCACCGACGACTTTTTGCTTGCGCAGGAACTCGGTCAGCGCCAGCACCATGTCGGTGGCGGTGATGCCCGGTTGCAGCTTGCCGGTCAGTTCGACGCCGATGATTTCCGGCAGGCGCATCCACGAGGCGCGGCCGAGCATGACGCTTTCGGCTTCCAGGCCGCCAACGCCGATGGCGATCACGCCCAGAGCATCGACATGGGGGGTGTGACTGTCGGTGCCGACGCAGGTGTCGGGAAATGCCACGCCATCGCGCTGCTGGATCACCGGCGACATTTTTTCCAGGTTGATCTGGTGCATGATCCCGTTGCCCGGCGGAATCACGTCGACATTCTTGAAGGCCTTCTTGGTCCAGTTGATGAAGTGGAAACGGTCCTCGTTGCGCCGGTCTTCGATGGCGCGGTTCTTGGCAAACGCCTGAGGATCGAAACCGCCGCTTTCCACCGCCAACGAGTGATCGACGATCAGTTGGGTCGGCACCACCGGATTGACCTGAGCCGGGTCGCCGCCCTGCTGGGCTATGGCGTCACGCAGGCCGGCCAGGTCCACCAGTGCGGTCTGGCCGAGGATGTCATGGCAGACCACCCGGGCCGGGAACCACGGGAAGTCCAGGTCGCGCTTGCGCTCGATCAGTTGCAGCAGCGATTCGTTCAGCGTGGCCGGGTCGCAGCGACGCACCAGGTTCTCCGCCAGCACGCGGGAAGTGTACGGCAGGCCGTCATAGGCGCCAGGGCGGATGGCCTCCACGGCCCCGCGAACGTCGAAATAATCCAGCGAAGTGCCGGGCAGCGGTTTGCGAAATTCTGTGTTCATCGTCAGGACTCGGGTCACGGTGGTTTCAGAAGGGTTGGCGCAGCTACCGAAGTGAACTCGGTCCACTGTGGGAGCGGGCTTGCTCGCGAAGGCGGTGTATCAATCGGCATCAATGTTGGATGTCAGTTCGCATTCGCGAGCAAGCCCGCTCCCACAAGGGGTTTTAGATTTCTTCAGTTGCAGCGTCAGCGCCCTCCAGCTCAGCGTTGTTCGATTGCCACGAACTTGCGCTGTTCGACGCCGGTGTATTCGGCGCTCGGGCGAATGATGCGGTTGTTGGCGCGTTGTTCGAACACGTGGGCGGCCCAGCCGGTCAGGCGCGAGCAGACGAAGATCGGCGTGAACAGCTTGGTCGGGATACCCATGAAGTGGTACGCCGAGGCATGGTAGAAGTCGGCGTTGGGGAACAGCTTCTTCTGTTCCCACATGGTCTTGTCGATGGCTTCGGAGACCGGGAACAGCACCGTGTCGCCGACTTCAGCGGCGAGCTTCTTCGACCAACCCTTGATCACCTCGTTGCGCGGGTCGTTGTCCTTATAGATCGCGTGGCCGAAGCCCATGATCTTGTCCTTGCGCTCAAGCATGCCCAAGGTGCCCTTGATCGCCGCTTCCGGCGAGTCGAAGCGCTCGATCATTTCCATCGCCGCTTCGTTGGCGCCGCCGTGCAGCGGACCACGCAGCGAACCGATGGCGGCGGTGATGCAGGAAAACAGGTCCGACAGGGTCGAGGCACAGACCCGTGCGGTGAAGGTTGAGGCGTTGAATTCGTGCTCGGCGTAGAGGATCAGCGACACGTTCATCACCTTGACGTGCAACTCGCTCGGCTTCTTGCCGTGCAACAGGTGCAGAAAATGACCACCAATGGACGGCTCGTCGGTGACGCATTCGATTCGCTGGCCTTCGTGGCTGAAACGGTACCAGTAGCACATGATTGCCGGAAACGCGGCGAGCAGGCGGTCGGTCTTGTCATGCTGCTGGGTGAAATCCTGCTCCGGCTCCAGGTTACCCAGGAACGAGCAGCCGGTGCGCATCACATCCATCGGGTGGGCGTCGGCGGGAATGCGCTCCAGCACTTCTTTGAGCGCCTGGGGCAGGTCGCGCAACTGGCGCAGTTTGCCGGTGTAGGCATCCAGCTGCGCCTGGGTCGGCAGCTCGCCGTACAGCAGCAGGTAGGCCACTTCTTCAAATTGTGCTTGCGCCGCCAGGTCGCGGACGTCATAGCCGCGATAGGTCAGGCCGGCACCGGACTGGCCCACGGTGGACAATGCGGTTTGCCCGGCCACCTGGCCACGGAGCCCGGCGCCACTGAGTACTTTTGCTTCGGCCATTTGCTGTCTCCAGTTCTTGAATTTGTAGGGAATCGGCAAGTTATAGAGGGTTGCGCCTTACTTCTTCGCGGCGAACAGCGCGTCGAGCTTCTGCTCGAAGGTGTGGTAGTCGATGCGATCGTAAAGCTCCATGCGTGTCTGCATGGTGTCGATGACGTTCTGTTGCGTGCCGTCGCGGCGGATCGCGGTGTAGACGTTCTCGGCCGCCTTGTTCATGGCACGGAACGCCGACAGTGGGTACAGCACCAGGGATACATCGGCGCCGGCGAGCTGCTCGGTGGTATACAACGGTGTGGCGCCGAACTCGGTGATATTGGCGAGGATCGGCGCTTTCACGCGGCTGGCGAACAGCTTGTACATCTCAAGCTCGGTAATGGCTTCGGGGAAAATCATGTCGGCCCCGGCTTCGATGCACGCGGCGGCGCGGTCCAGGGCCGAGTCCAGCCCTTCCACGGCCAAGGCATCGGTGCGCGCCATGATCACGAAGCTGTCGTCGGTGCGGGCATCGACGGCGGCCTTGATGCGGTCGACCATTTCCTGCTGCGACACGATTTCCTTGTTCGGGCGATGGCCGCAACGCTTGGCGCCGACCTGATCCTCGATGTGAATCGCCGCCGCGCCGAACTTGATCATCGACTTGACGGTGCGGGCCACGTTGAACGCCGAAGAGCCGAAACCGGTGTCCACGTCCACCAGCAATGGCAAGTCGCAGACGTCGGTGATCCGCCGCACGTCGGTCAGCACGTCGTCCAGGCCGGTGATGCCCAGGTCCGGCACGCCGAGGGAACCAGCGGCGACGCCGCCGCCCGACAGGTAGATCGCCTTGAAACCGGCGCGCTTGGCCAACAGTGCGTGGTTGGCGTTGATCGTGCCCACCACTTGCAGCGGATGCTCATTGGCGACCGCATCGCGGAATCGCTGGCCTGGCGTGCTGTTGCTGGAACTCATGACTCACCTCGTTCAGTGGTGGCGCTGTCCTGGTAATGACGCGCGATATTGCGTTTGGAGGCGCCGATGTGCCGGCGCATCAGTAACTCAGCCAGCTCACCGTCACGGTCGGCAATGGCATCGAGAATCCGGTGGTGCTCGGCAAAGGCCTGACGCGGACGGTTGGGCGTGGTGGAAAACTGGATGCGGTACATGCGCACCAATTGATACAGCTCGCCGCAGAGCATCTGGGTCAGGGTGCGATTGCCGCTGCCCTGGATGATCCGGTAATGGAAGTCGAAATCGCCTTCCTGCTGGTAATAGCCGACTCCGGCCTGGAACGCCGCATCGCGCTCGTGAGTTTCCAGAACCCGGCGCAACTCGTCGATTTCTTCGAGCGTCATGCGCTCGGCCGCCAAGCGACAGGCCATGCCTTCGAGGGACTCGCGGATCTCGTAGAGCTCCAGCAGCTCGGCGTGGTTGAGCGACACTACTCGGGCACCGACGTGGGGCACGCGCACCAGCAGGCGCTGACCCTCCAGGCGATGGATCGCCTCGCGCAACGGCCCGCGGCTGATGCCGTAGGTACGGGCCAGCTCGGGCTCGGAAATCTTGCTGCCGGGGGCGATTTCACCTTTGACGATGGCCGCCTGGATCCGCCGGAAGACGTTCTCGGAGAGTGTCTCCGAGTCATCTTGAGCCGCCACCGGCGAATCGAGCTGATCGAGCATATTGTCGACACCTTTAAAATCAATGAAGCAAAAACTAACCAATGGCAGGGTAAACGTCAAAGCAAAAATCTAAATTGTCGACAATCGTCTAATAATGGGTAGCATGCCCAGGCGACGCCGGGATGACTCGTAGCCTCCGGCCAGCGGTGGCGTCAGAAAACCACCGTGCTAGAATGCCGCCGCTGTTTACTGCTCTTCTATTTATAGAGAAGGCTACCGAAGGAGCTTGTGCAGTAATGCCAGGGCCTGAACCGATAAACGGAACGCCGTGCACCAGGATCTATGACACTCAAGCCCTTATCTGCCGTTCTTTATTTCATGTGCCTGCCCGGCCTCGCCGCGGCGGGTGAAAAAACCGTGTACGGCCTCAACGAATACGCGACCTTGCAGGGCATCGACCTGGAGGTTGCCGCCAAGCTCGATACCGGCGCCAAGACCGCTTCGCTCAGCGCCCGCGACATCAAGCGCTTCAAGCGCAACGGTGAATCCTGGGTGCGTTTCTTCCTGGCCATCGACGCCGCCCACTCGCACCCTATCGAACGTCCGCTGGCCCGGGTCAGCAAGATCAAGCGCCGCGCCGGTGACTACGACCCGGAAGAAGGCAAGAAGTACACGGCCAGGCCGGTCATCGAACTGGATATCTGCATGGGTTCGGCCCTGCGCAGCATTGAAGTGAACCTGACCGACCGTAGCGCCTTCCAATACCCGTTGCTGATCGGTTCCGAGGCGCTCAAGCGCTTCGATGCGCTGGTCGACCCCAGTCTTAAATACGCTGCCGGCAAACCCGCCTGCGCCAATGCCGCTCAAACCGCAGAGTAATTCCAATGCGCTCCCTGACCCTCCATTTGAAAGTGCTGATCGCCATCCTGGTGGTGCTGGGCCTGTCGGTAACGGCCTATCAGATTTTCGTGCTCGGCATCCCGGTGACCGAAGACGCCACCGATGACCTGTGGAACATCGACGCCAAGGTCGAGTTCGTGCCCAACGCCAAGGATCCGGTGAAGATCCAGATGTTCGTCCCGCCGCTGAGCCGCGACTATGTCAGCCTCAACGAGAGCTTCATCTCCAACAACTACGGTGTGGCGGTGAACCGGGTCGATGGCAACCGCAAGGTGACGTGGTCGGCACGCCGGGCCAAGGGCAACCAGACGCTGTATTACCGCCTGGTGCTGACCAAGCGCTACAGCGCCGAGAAAACCAAGGTCAAGGGCCCGACATTCCGCGACAGCATCGCTGTAGAAGGCCCGGAGAAGCTCGCCGCCGAGGCGCTGCTCGCGCCGATCCGCCAGCACTCGGCTGACGTGGAAACCTTCATCAGCGAAGCCATCAAGCGTGTCAACAATCTCAATGACGACAACGTCAAGCTGCTGCTGGCCGGTGATCCGTCGTCGAGCAACAAAGCCCGGATCGTCGAACTGGTGCTGTCCATCGCCCACGTGCCGGTGGAGAAAGTCCACACCATCCGCCTGGTCGCCGACCAACCGCAGACACCCGAACTGTGGCTGCGCAGCTTCAACGGCACCGACTGGCTGTATTTCAACCCGGACACCGGCGAACAAGGCCTGCCCACCGACCGCCTGCTGTGGTGGACCGGCGATGAAAACCTGATCACCGTCGATGGCGGCAAGAAAGCCACCGTCACCTTCAGCATGAACAACAGTGAAATGAACGCCATTCGCCTGGCCAAGCTGACCGACGAGAACACCGACGCCAACTTCCTCGAATACTCGCTCTACGGCCTGCCACTGCAAACCCAGCAGACGTTCATGATCATGGTGATGATCCCGATTGGCGTGCTGGTGATCCTGGTGCTGCGCAACCTGATCGGTTTGCAGACCCTGGGTACGTTTACGCCGGTGCTGATCGCCCTGGCCTTTCGCGAAACCCAGTTGGGCTTCGGGATTATCCTGTTCACGGTGATCACCACCCTGGGCCTGTCGCTGCGCTCGTACCTGGAGCACCTCAAGTTGCAGATGCTGCCACGGCTGTCGGTGGTGCTGACATTCGTAGTGGTGCTGATCGCGGCCATCAGCCTGTTCAGCCATAAGCTGGGCCTGGAGCGCGGCCTGTCGGTGGCGCTGTTCCCGATGGTGATCCTGACGATGACCATCGAGCGCCTGTCCATCACCTGGGAAGAACGTGGCGCCGGCCATGCCATGAAAGTCGCCATCGGCACGCTGTTCGCCGCCTCCCTGGCGCACCTGATCATGAGCGTGCCGGAGCTGGTGTACTTCGTCTTCACCTTCCCGGCGATCCTGCTGATCCTGGTGGGCTTCATGTTGGCCATGGGTCGCTATCGCGGCTACCGCCTGACCGAGCTGGTACGGTTCAAGGCCTTTCTGAAGGCTGACTCGTAATGTTCGGCTTCTGGAAGACCTGGAAGGCCCTGGAGGCCCGGGGCATCATGGGCATCAACCGGCGTAACGCCGACTACGTGCTCAAGTACAACAAGCGCAGCCTGTACCCGATCGTCGACGACAAGATCATCACCAAGGAGCGGGCCATCGAGGCCGGCATCCATGTGCCGGAGCTGTACGGGATCATCTCCACCGAAAAAGAAATCGAAAAACTCGATTCGATCATCGGCGGACGCACCGACTTCGTGATCAAACCGGCCCAGGGCGCGGGCGGCGACGGCATCATCGTGATTGCCGACCGCTTCGAGGGCCGCTATCGCACGGTGTCGGGCAAGATCATCAGTCACGAAGAGATCGAGCACCACATCTCCAGCATCCTCACCGGCCTGTATTCCTTGGGCGGCCACCGCGACCGGGCGCTGATCGAATACCGCGTGGTGCCGGACCAGATCTTCAAGAGCATCAGCTATGAAGGCGTGCCGGATATCCGCATCATCGTCCTGATGGGCTATCCGGTGATGGCGATGCTGCGGTTGCCGACCCGCCAGTCCGGCGGCAAGGCCAACCTGCACCAGGGTGCCATCGGCGTGGGCGTCGACCTCGCCACCGGCCTGACCCTGCGCGGCACCTGGCTGAACAACATCATCACCAAGCACCCCGACACCACCAACGCCGTGGACGGCGTGCAACTGCCCTACTGGGACGGCTTCATGAAACTGGCCGCCGGCTGCTATGAGCTGTGCGGGCTGGGCTACATCGGCGTCGACATGGTGCTGGACCAGGAAAAAGGCCCGTTGATCCTGGAGCTGAACGCCCGCCCGGGACTGAACATCCAGATCGCCAACGACTGCGGCCTGACCCTGCGCACCCACGCCGTGGAAGCCCGCCTCGAAGACCTCAAGACTCGGGGCGTAGTGGAAACCGTGGAAGAACGCGTGGCGTTTGCCCAGGGGTTGTTCGGGCATATTCCGCCGGTTGAAGGGTGACTTCTTTAACCTGCTCTAGTGGCTGATACACAATCTGTGGCGAGGGGATTTATCCCCTCGCCACAATGTTCGTCCACACTGCTATTTCTGTCGCCAGACGTACCCATCTCCGACATCCCTCTAGGAGCAAATCCTACAGGAGATTACAATCGCTGCCCCGCCTGAACGGCTGACCCGCCTCGCCCATGCCAACCTGTTCCGTACATCCGCTGCCCTACCGCGCCAACCCCGCCGAGTACTTCGCGGCGATCCGTCATGCCCCCGGCAGCGTGCTGCTCGACAGCGGCCGGCCGAGCGCCGAGCGCGGGCGTTATGACCTGCTAAGCGCCTGGCCCCTGGCGCAACTGGCGGTGTTGCCGGACGAACGCGGTGCCGACTTCCTGCAACGCTTGCGCAGCCACCTGACACAGCTGGGCCCTGCGGAACTGCCCGCTTCGGTGCAATTGCCCTTCGCCGGCGGCCTGATCGGCTACCTGAGCTACGACTTCGGTCGACACCTGGAAGCCCTGCCGACCCACGCCACCGACGATCTGCACCTGCCCGATGCCCGTTTCGGCGTGTACGACTGGGCCCTGGTCAGCGATCACCAGGAAGCCACCAGCCAGTTGGTGTTCCACCCCCATTGCGCCAAGCGCGAACGCCAGAGACTGATCGAGCTGTTCAATCAGCCGCAGACGCCGCCGCTCAACGACTTCAGCCTGGAACGACCGATGGCGCCCGACCTCAGCGCCGAGGCCTATCGACTGGCCTTCGAACGCATCCAGGCGTATATCCGGGCCGGCGATTGTTATCAGGTCAACTTTGCCCAGCGCTTCCGCGCACCGTGCCGGGGCGATGCCTGGGCCGCCTACCAGGCACTGCGCACAGCCTGCCCAACGCCGTTTTCCGGGTTCCAGAGCCTGGCTGATGGCGGTGCGGTGCTGAGCCTGTCGCCGGAACGCTTCGTCAAGGTCAGCCACGGTCATGTGGAAACCCGACCGATCAAAGGCACCCGCCCCCGCGGCACTACGCCCGTCGAAGACGCCGCCCACGCGACCGAGCTGCTGGCCAGCTCCAAGGACCGAGCGGAAAACCTGATGATCGTCGACCTGTTGCGCAACGATCTGGGCCGCACCTGCCGTATCGGCTCGGTGCGTGTGCCGGAACTGTTCAGCCTGGAAAGCTATCCGAACGTCCACCACCTGGTCAGCAGCGTGACCGGCGAACTGGCCGAGGACAAAGATGCCCTGGACCTGATCGCCGGCAGCTTCCCCGGCGGCTCGATCACCGGCGCCCCGAAAATCCGCGCGATGCAGATCATCGACGAACTCGAACCGACCCGACGCGGACTGTATTGCGGATCGCTGCTGTACCTGGACGTGCGTGGCGAGATGGACAGCTCCATCGCCATCCGCAGTCTGCTGGTCAAGGATGGGCAGGTGTGTTGCTGGGGCGGCGGCGGGATTGTCGCGGATTCGGACTGGCAGGCGGAGTACCAGGAATCGATCACCAAGGTGAAGGTGCTGCTGGACACATTGCAGAGCTTGTAACCGGCCCTTTGTGGGAGCGAGCCTGCTCGCGATAGCGGTTTGTCAGCAAAATCCATCGTGACTGAACCACCGCTATCGCGAGCGGGCTCGCTCCCACAGAGGATGTGGTTTACAGGCTCAACATCCGCTTCGACGCCCTGATGAATTCCTGCTTCAACTCGGCAAAGCTGTGCACCGCCGGGAATTGCGGGAATTCGCGGATCACGTTCTCCGGCGCATGGAACAGAATTCCGGCATCGGCCTCGCCGAGCATCGTGGTGTCGTTGTAGGAATCCCCCGCCGCAATCACCCGGTAATACAGACTCTTGAAGGCCAGGACTGACTGGCGTTTGGGATCTTTCTGACGCAGTTGGTAGCCAGTGACGCGCCCGCTGTCATCGGTAATCAGCCGATGGCAGAGCAACGTCGGGAAACCCAGCTGGCGCATCAGCGGTTGGGAAAATTCGTAGAAGGTGTCGGATAGAATCACCACCTGGAAGCGTTCGCGCAGCCAATCGACGAATTCGATGGCGCCTTCCAGGGGCTTGAGCGTGGCGATGACTTCCTGGATATCGGAGAGCTTGAGGCCGTGCTCATCGAGGATGCGCAGCCGCTGCTTCATCAGCACGTCATAGTCGGGAATGTCCCGAGTGGTCGCCCTGAGGGATTCAATCCCGGTTTTTTCGGCGAAGGCGATCCAGATCTCCGGGACCAGCACACCTTCCAGATCGAGACAGGCAATTTCCACAAGACACTCCCACTTATTCTGATGTTTATCGGTTGAGCGAATAAAAGCCCCGCCGACTCTAGCCATTCGTCCGAACCTGCGCAACGCACAGGAGCGCGCCAGCCCCGACAGCTTTTGTTACCATCAGCCCCATATAGAGCGCCCAGCGCCACCGACCTGTAGGAAACCGCCCTGATGAGCCCATCGTTTGACGTCGTGGAACTCGCCACGACCTATGCCAACAAGTCCCCCCAGGACATCCTCAAGCTGGCCTTCGCCGAATTCGGCGACGACCTGTGGCTGTCCTTCAGCGGCGCCGAAGACGTGGTGCTGGTGGACATGGCCTGGAAGCTGAACAAGAACGTCAAGGTGTTCAGCCTCGACACCGGTCGCCTGCATCCTGAAACCTACCGCTTCATCGATCAGGTGCGCGAGCACTACAAGATCGATATCGAACTGGTCTCCCCGGACCATACGAAGCTGGACCCGTTCGTGAAGGAAAAAGGCCTGTTCAGTTTTTACAGGGATGGCCACGGCGAGTGCTGTGGCATTCGCAAGATCGAGCCGCTGCGCCGCAAGCTCACCGACGTACGCGCCTGGGCCACCGGCCAGCGTCGCGACCAAAGCCCCGGCACCCGCAGCCAGGTGGCTGTACTGGAAATCGACACGGCGTTTTCTACCCCCGAGCGCACTCTGTACAAATTCAACCCGTTGTCGCAAATGACCAGCGAGGAAGTCTGGGGCTACATCCGCATGCTGGAGCTGCCCTATAACAGCCTGCACGAACGCGGCTTCATCAGCATTGGCTGCGAGCCCTGCACGCGCCCGGTGCTGCCGAACCAGCACGAACGTGAAGGTCGCTGGTGGTGGGAAGAAGCCACGCAGAAAGAATGCGGGCTGCATGCCGGGAACATCATTGCCAAATCCAAGACTGTCTAAGCGACCACCGCACCTGTACACAAAAATGTCACTATAAGTGTCATTTTTGTGTGCACTTACCTATTCATTGCCCCCTAAAGTTACATCGACCTTCCCACCCCGCCCGTCCCTTCTGCTCTCCTTGGCGTTCGGACAAAAAAATACCTGCTTAATCGGTCAGTTTTAATGCCCCGATTTTCAGTCACTTATCAGAAATTCATAACAAAACGAAATTATCGCGCAACTGGATAGATCCGTAAGTGGCATAAATCTGGCTTGAGTCGACAAGTGTTTTGTATACAACATTTATAAAACCTACACACACTTTAGATCCGCAAGCCTGAAGCGCCCTATCCCGTACAGGCTGCAGATGCCCCGTAACCAATGGTTGCTCGCCCCCCCACGACGAAGATTGCCGAGCCTGGCGCTCATGCACAGTCATCGCGGCGCCGAGAATCAGGAGCCTGCCGGAATGCGTACAAGTCTCTCCAATAACATTGCGCTGGATCTACCTCCCTCTCCTACTGCCCTCGAAGACAAAGGCGCGGTTTCCCTGGCCTTGAGCCCAAGGTTGCATAACAAGGACCTAGCGCCGACCAAGGTCGAAGGCCGCCGCTGGGGCCGCTACAGCATCTTTGCCCTGTGGACCAATGACGTACACAACATCGCCAACTACTCCTTTGCCATCGGCTTGTATGCGCTGGGCCTGGGCGGCTGGCAGATCTTGCTGTCGCTGGGCATCGGCGCCGCGCTGGTGTACGGCTTCATGAACCTGTCCGGCTACATGGGGCAGAAGACCGGCGTACCGTTTCCAGTGATCAGCCGGATCAGCTTCGGAATCCACGGGGCGCAGATTCCTGCATTGATCCGCGCGGTCATCGCGATTGCCTGGTTCGGCATCCAGACCTACCTGGCCTCGGTGGTGTTCCGGGTGCTGCTGGTGGCGATCCACCCTGGCTTCGCCGATTACGACCACAACTCGATCCTAGGCCTGTCGAGCCTGGGCTGGGTGTGTTTCGTGATGATCTGGTTCGTGCAACTGGTGATCCTGGCCTACGGCATGGAAACGGTGCGCCGTTATGAAGGGTTTGCCGGGCCGGTGATCCTGGTCACCGTCGCCGCTCTCGCCGGGTGGATGTACACCCAGGCCGGCGCCACCATCGCCTGGTCGATCCGCGAGCCGCTGACCGGGGGCGAGATGTGGCGCAACATTTTTGCCGGCGGCGCATTGTGGCTGGCGATCTATGGCACGTTGATCCTTAACTTTTGCGACTTTGCCCGCTCTTCGCCGTGCCGGCGGACCATCGTCGTGGGAAATTTCTGGGGCCTGCCGGTGAACATTCTGGTGTTTGCCGGGATTACCATCCTGCTCTGCGGCGCGCAGTTCCAGATCAACGGGCAAATCATCGAAAGCCCGACCCAAGTCATTGCCTCGATTCCCAACACCTTCTTTCTGGTGCTCGGCTGCCTGGCCTTCCTGATCGTCACTGTGGCGGTGAACATCATGGCCAACTTCGTCGCGCCGGCCTTCGTGCTCAGCAACCTGGCCCCCAAATACCTGAACTTCCGCCGCGCCGGGCTGATCAGCGCCGCCATCGCTGTGTTGATCCTGCCGTGGAACCTCTACAACAGCCCGCTGGTGATCGTGTACTTCCTGTCCGGCCTCGGCGCGCTGCTCGGGCCGCTGTACGGCGTGATCATGGTCGACTACTGGCTGCTGCGAAAAGGCCGCATCAACGTGCCGCAGTTGTATAGCGAAGACCCGAACGGTGCGTACTTTTATAGTAACGGGGTAAACCTGCGGGCGGTGGCGGCGTTCATTCCGGCGGCGCTGATCGCGATCATCCTCGCGCTGGTGCCCGGTTTCGACAGTGTTTCCCCGTTTTCCTGGCTGATCGGCGCGTCGATTGCAGGGCTGCTCTACCTGATCATCGCCAAGCGCCAGCCGTTCTACGAGGACGTCAGCGGTGAATCCATCGCTGTGGATAATGTCAGCCATTGATTGTTCAGGCGGCCCGCTGCGTTCGGGCCGCTTACCTTTTGTGAATCAAGGAAAATGCTCATGCGAATTCTCGTGGTCAACGTCAACACCACCGAATCCATCACCCAGGCCATCGCCCGGCAGGCCCAGGCGGTTGCGGCCCCTGGCACCGAGATCGTCGGGCTCACGCCGCATTTCGGTGCCGATTCCATCGAGGGCAATTTTGAAAGCTACCTGGCGGCCATCGCGGTGATGGACCGAGTGATGGCCTACGACCAGCCATTCGACGCAGTGATCCAGGCCGGTTACGGCGAGCACGGTCGCGAAGGTTTGCAGGAACTGCTGAACGTACCGGTGGTGGACATCACCGATGCCGGCGCCAGCACCGCGATGTTCCTCGGCCATGCGTATTCGGTGGTCACGACCCTGGATCGCACCGTACCGTTGATCGAGGACCGCCTCAAACTATCCGGCCTGTTCGACCGCTGCGCCTCGGTGCGGGCCAGTGGCCTGGCGGTGCTGGAACTTGAGCAGGATCCACAGCGAGCGGTTGAAGCGGTGGTGCAGCAGGCCGAGTTGGCGGTCAGCCAGGACAGAGCCGAGGTCATTTGCCTGGGCTGCGGCGGCATGGCCGGGCTCGATGAACAGATCCGCCAACGCACCGGAGTGCCGGTGGTGGATGGCGTGACTGCGGCGGTTACCATTGCCGAATCCCTGGTGCGATTGGGGTTGTCGACGTCGAAGGTGCGCACTTATGCAACGCCTCGGCCCAAGACCATCATTGGCTGGCCGGGGCGGTTTGGGCGGTGAGTTGTTCGCTCAAGACCGAGTTGCACTCATCGCGAGCAGGCTCGCTCCCACAAGGGATTGCAGTGACCGCAACATTACAGTCACCACAAAACAGGGTGGGAGCGAGCCTGCTCGCGATAGGCGCGACTCGGTCCGAAGCCAAGCTCAAACCGCACTGAACCGCTCCCCCCACCCCTGCTGCGCAAACCGCTCGATGATGAAATCCACAAACGCCCGGGTCTTGCCCGGCAGCAGCTTGTGCTCGGCGTAATAAATCGAGATGTTGCCGTCATCGACGTACCAGTCCGGCAGCACCCGAAGCAACGCGCCGGAGTCGAGGTAAGGCACGGCCACTGGCATGCTGACCAGACCAATGCCCAACCCTTGGGCCGCCGCCGCGCAATCGGCTTCCGAGTCGCTCATGGTCATGCGCGCCTTGAGCATGAGTGGACTGTGCTGGCGCGTGCGACTGGTCAATTGCCAGGAGCGAATCCGCCCGGTTTGCGGTGAGCGGATCAGGATGCCCTGGTGATGCGCCAGGTCTTCCGGCTCGATGATCGGCGCATGGTTTTGCAAGTAGTCCGGGGAGGCGACCAGGACCCGATGCGCCACCGCCAGCTTGCGCGCCACCACGCCCTGAGGCAGTTCGAAACCGCCTCCGATGGCCGCATCGAAACCTTGGCCGATCAGATCGACCTGGCGGTTATCGAAATGCCAATCCGGGCTGATCGCCGGGTAGCGCTGTAGGAAGTCACTCAGCAAAGGCACTACGTACAACCGGCCAAATGCCGTGCCCATGCTCACCTTCAGCGTGCCCGCAGGCTGCCCGCCGGCACTCGCCAGATTGGCGACCGCGTTCTGGATGGTGCTGAAGCTGCTGCCGACTTCGCGCAGAAACAGTTGCCCGGCTTCGGTCAGCGCCAGGCTGCGGGTGCTGCGTTGAAACAGCCGCACTCCCAGCCGCGCCTCGAGCTTGGCGACGCTCTTACCCACGGCTGCAGGCGTCAGGCTCAAGCGGCGTGCGGCCTCGGCAAAGCTGCCGACTTCGGCACTGCGAACAAAGCATTCGATACTGCTGAAGGTTTCCATAAGCGCCACTCTAAACTTTTGGTTTACACAGACTGTATCAGCTGACGTCTACTCAGCCGATCGACAATTGCTGATACTCGCCTCCATCAACCGCGGCATCCCGCCTCGGCAGTTTTGGAGAATCCCATGAGTACTCAAGCATTGAGCGGTAAGGTCGCCCTGATCCAGGGCGGTTCACGCGGTATCGGCGCCGCCATCGTCAAACGTCTGGCAGCCGAAGGCGCAGCAGTGGCCTTCACTTACGTCAGCTCGGCCGCCAAGTCGGAAGAACTGCAGAACACCATCACTGCGGCCGGTGGCAAGGCCCTGGCGATCAAGGCTGACAGCGCCGACGCTGACGCGATCCGCAATGCGGTGGAAGCCACGGTCGAAGCCTTCGGCCGGCTGGACATCCTGGTCAATAACGCCGGCGTGCTGGCAATGGCTCCGCTGAACGAATTCAAGCTCGAAGATTTCGACCAGACCCTGGCCATCAACGTGCGCAGCGTGTTCATCGCCACCCAGGCGGCTGCCCGGCACATGGCTGAAGGCGGTCGGGTCATCAACATCGGCAGCACCAACGCCGACCGCATGCCCTTCGCTGGCGGTGCCCCCTACGCCATGAGCAAGGCCGCACTGGTGGGCCTGACCAAAGGCCTGGCCCGTGACCTGGGCCCTCAGGGCATCACCGTCAATAACGTGCAGCCAGGCCCGGTAGACACCGACATGAACCCGGCCGACAGCGACTTCGCCTCCAGCCTGATGTCGTTGATGGCCGTCGGACGCTACGGCAAGGCGGATGAAATCGCCAGTTTCGTCGCCTACCTGGCAGGCCCGGAAGCCGGTTACATCACCGGTGCCAGCCTGACCATCGACGGTGGTTTCGGCGCTTGATCCATGCATAAAAAAACGCCGGTCATGGATCACCATGACCGGCGTTGTGTTGTGTCGCGCTTTTTTGTCAGGCCCATTCCAGCTCTGGCAGGCCGCATAGACCCGGCTGGAACATCTTCAACGAACGGATGATCGCGTCGGCGTGGGCGTATTTCTCATCGGCCATGGCCGGGTCCGGAATCGCGATGGCGGTCATGCCTGCCGCTTTCGCGGCCGTGACCCCGAACGGCGAATCTTCGAACACCAGGCAATCGCGAGGCGCAACGCCGAGACGACGTGCAGCAGTCAGGAAGATGTCCGGTGCCGGTTTGGCTGCGCCAACTTCCGGGTCGTCCGCCGTCACGATAAAGTCGAACAACGCGAACCAGTCGCGGTGTAGGGTGGTTTTCAGGGCGAACGATTGGCTCGACGAGCTGGTGCCCACCGCAATCGGAATGCCGCTGGCCTTCAAGTGCCGTACCAGTTCCTGAGCGCCGGGCATCGCCAGCGCACGGGGAAAACGCTCGCGCATCAGCGGCTCGCGGATCTCCAGGAACTGCTCCGGAGTGATCGGCAGTTCCAGCGCCTGGACCACGTAATTGGCCAGGTCTGCGGCACCGCGACCAATGATGTTTTGCTTCACGCTCCAATCGAAGGTGCGCCCGTAGCGCTCGGCGATGATGGAAGTCACCTCGGTGTAGATCCCCTCGGTGTCCAGCAGCAGCCCATCCATGTCGAAAATCACTGCTTTGATAGGGCCTAGCTCTTTGTGCGGTGGTTTCATCGCATCGGATCCGTCATCAACACCCCCATGCAGGGAAATCCCGCGCAGGATGTTTGCCTTAAAGGATTCAGCAGAATAACGACAGCGCCCTGAAACAGGCAATGAGAAATCCCGATGTCATGCAATCCGATGTGAAGAGGGAGCGTAGTCCCTCTTCGTAACATCGATCGGTCCGGTTATTTTATTGGCCCGAACTGCCAGAGCCTCCAGAACCGGAGCCACCGCCCGAGCCTCCGGCACCGCCGCTGTCGCTGGTGCCGGTCCCGCCGTTGGTGCTGCCCCCGGCAGGTGCACCACCCATCGTGCTGCCACCGCTGGTCGAACCCGTCCCCGTACCCGGGCTGGTGCTGCTGCCACTGGCGTCGCCTCCATTACCGCCGCCCACGGAGCCAGGGGGCAAGGCGTTACCGCCGACGTCCGAAGTACCTCCCGCGTCCATTTGTGTCGACGGCGGCATTCCGCCTTTATCCACAGGGGCATTGCCGCCTGAAGTCTGTGCGAAAGTAGCCACGGAACTGACCGAAAGAATCCCGGCGAGCGTCAGCGCTGTCACGTTGGATTTCATCATGGTGGATCTCCTTTTTCATGGTACCTACCTGACGTGTGGCAATCATGACGCGCTGATGGTGCCTGTGGATCGACAGGCGGCGCTGATGATCAGCTCGGTTTACCCGACGCGTCGTCACCGGCAATGTCCGGGTCATCCGGCGCGGCTTCGATATCGTCATCATCACTCGGGGCTTGCTCCGTTCCGGCCTCATCGTCGGGCGCCAACTGGTCTCGGCTCAGCGGGTTGGTGGGCGATGGCAATGGATATTCCGGGGTTTCATCATCATTGGGGACAGGCGAATCGGCAGTCATTACAACCTCCTGAGTGGGAATTCCCGACCTCATTCGTAGGACTCATCCTCAAGCTCGGCGTCTTCATCGTCGATCAGAGGTACCTGCGCATCGTCCATCAGCGAACCGGGATCTTCATTACCTGGGTCATTGACGAACGGAACACCCGTCGGGCCTTTTTCTTCCTTGCCTTCGGTTTCAGGCGTCATGACACACCTCGTGATTGTGGTGGATGTATGAATTCGAGGCGGGAGAACGGTGAACGTTCCGAAGAAATGTCTTGGAACGCATAGGCCTGGGAACCGCCAACACACTAACGGTGATCTCGGTCCTGAGCGGAAAAACAAAAAAACCGGCACCAGGCCTAATGCTGCTTACTTGAGATTTATCACTGGTCGTGGCGAGCGAGCTTGCTCCCGCTGGGCTGCACAGCAGCCCCAAAAGCGCGGGACCGATGCGCGCTCCAGCGCGAGCAAGCTCCCTCGCCACGGGGCGGCGACATCATTAAGTGAACAGCATTGGGCACCAGGCCGGATCTATTCAGGCAAGCATCCGCTTAACGATGCTTGCGCTTATGCTTGTGCTTCTTGCCACCTGAATGCCTGTCATCGTCATCCGACAGATTGCTACCCAACGCACCACCGGCCGCGCCGCCGATGCCCGCACCGATGGTAGAACCGGTCGAGCCACCCAGGCGGTTTCCGACAATTGAACCGCCGGCCGAACCCAGACCACCGCCGATGGCCGCTTCAGTACGGCTGCCCTTGCGAGCCCCTACCGCGCTGCCGGCCGCGCCGCCGACACCCGCGCCAATCGCTGCGCCGGTGCTGCCGCCTAGCTGCTGGCCGACCACATTCCCCAACACACCGCCCAGGCCACCGCCAACCGCAGCAGTCCCGTCACCGGCAGCCATTGCGCCTTGTGCGACCAGCAACCCAAGGACAAGAGTGGACAACGTCAAACGCATGATAAAAACCTCAAGAATGCCGCATCGGAAAGACGGCCGCTGCGCGCGGGCGCGAGTTTACGCCAAACGGCCAGGCCATGCCGATTGGACAGCGGATACGGGAATTATTTTATGACAGGCAAAAAAAAGCCCGCTGGGGAAACGGGCAGGTACTGCTTTCTAACGGATGAGTTCAGACTACGTGGCCGCTTGTGAAAGAAACGTGAAAGAAACCGGTCGTTGAAAAAAGATGAAAAATATTTTCGCTGAGGCCATTTCTTCCGAGAAAAAACGCGCGAAAAAAGCCCCGCTCGGTGACGCAATGCTGTTCACTCAAGGTTTATCACTTGTCGTGGGGGGGGGGGGGGGGGGGGGGGGGGGGGGGGGGGGGGGGGGGGGGGGGGGGGGGGG
>NZ_JBKGGX010000038.1:0-41865 GCF_052041925.1 Pseudomonas sp. SMN5 | reverse complement strand
AGGGGTAGAAGAAACAGCAGCACTACCTTCTGGCCCGCACCAACCCCAAGCGACGTCACCAGGGCCAGACTTTTCTCGGCGGCATCGACGACATTCGGGCCTTTACCACCCACGCCCTGCTCGAACGCCTGGAAAAGGCCAACGACCGCAGCCCTGACCCGCTACCAGCGAGCCAACTCCAGCCTGACGACGTGGTGCTGACGTTCAGTGTTTCGGCGGGTTATCCCGGCACTATCGGCCTCAGCGAAAAACGGCAGATGAGCCTGACCGAACTGGCTATCCACAACCTCGTCGGCCGTCCCAGTGGCACCTTCAGCCTCAGCCATCGCCTGGGCCACGCGCTGCCGACCTGGCTGACGCCAGCCTTTGTCACCCAACTGATCGAACAGGTCGACATCGGGGCGACCTATCCTCGCTATCTGCGCCAGCATCTGCTCGACGACTCTCTCAGGGCGAAGGAGCGGGAACGGATCTTCGCCGAACAGCTCCCGGCGCAACTGATGCTGGAAGCATTGAAACAGAAGCTGGCCCGGGAGAATGGCATGACCGCCCAGGGCCTGCGCCTGCTGGCAGCCGTTCTCCAACCCGACGCGGCGAGCCAACGGGTCAACGGTCGTCCGGTGGTCATTCGCCACTTGGCGGTGTTGCGCAAGGCCCAGGCCCAGCCCGACACCGTGGCCAATATGTTCGTCATCGAGGCGCAGGACATCGCCACCGGCCCGCACCTGTTGTATCGGCCATTCTACGCGCCCTCGCTACGGGAGTTCCCGACCCGCGAGGCGCTGATGCAAGCCATTGCCGCTTCCGGGGCCCTGCAAGACAGCATCCTGACCTGGCTGCCCGACGCCGCCCGCCCGATCTACGCCAACGGTGGGTTCCTGGAGCCTCACATCGTGCGGTTCTTCAGCGGTGACGAATTCAGCGTTCCGGACAAGCCCGCCCCCGCGACCCTCGCCCTCGACGACGCCCATGGCGAATTGCTGCAATCGCTGCACCACGGTGAGCTCATGCAGTATCTCTATGGCTGCAACGCCCAGGCTCTGGTGACCCAGGCCGACCGGGATTCGGTGTCGAACCGCGAAAGCCGCTGGGCAGTGTTGCTTGAAGGCGGCGGCCTGTTGTTCAACACCTTGCTGTTTCCTTTGCTGCGCGGCCCGGCCATGACCACCGTCTGGCTCTGGAACCTGATGGCCAGCGCCCAACAGGACATCCCGGCGCTGATCAGCGCAGACCCGGTGGCCCGGGAGTTTGCCGCGGTCGACCTGCTCGTCAATCTGGCCCTGCTGGTGAGCCAACTGCCTGCCGGCCATGGGCCTGTGGCGCGTGCCGCGCTGCCCGAATCGGTGCAGCAGGAGGCCATGCGTTCGCCCGCGCCGCGCGCCATTGCCGAACAATGGCCCGAACCGGCGGCGCCTACCTTCGTGGAGGGCACCGTGGCCGTGCCGGATGCCCACGCCGAGGCCGCCAGTCGGCGCCTGGACTTCAGTTTCGCCAGGGCCAGCGGCCAACCGACACCGCAACAACAGGCGCGATTGCAACGTTTGCGGGTGCCGTCCCCCAAGACCCTACCCGACCCCATTGAAAACGGCCCGTTCAAAGGCCTGTACGTGATCGACAGCAAATGGCATGCCCAGGTCGAAGGGGCCTTCTATCGGGTCACCCCCGAATACGATGGCAGTGCAACCATCGTCGACCCACTCGCTGCGCTCGACGCCGACAGGAACGGCCCGCCGCTGCGCGTCGATGCCCAGGGCCATTGGCACCTGGATCTGCGCCTGCGCCTGCTCGGCGGTTCACCGCCCAAGCGGGTGGAGGCACAGCGGCGTATCAACCTGGAGCGGGCCAAGCAGTTGATGGATGAATCCAAACGGTTGGAGGCGCAAGACGCCGACCGACAAAAAGCCTTGGACGTGGCCCAGCAAGTCATGACCCGGACCGAGGAAGGCGCCCAGTACACCGAGGACCAACGGGCGGCCAAACGCCAGATTTTCTATGACCTGCTCAACGAACAGACCGAGATGTACCTGACACTGGTGAACAGCGCGGCCGAACGCGCCAGCCTGGGCGTCAGCTTCCCGTCGGGCTACATGCATGTGCTCATGGAAAACGTGATCAACAATGCCCGCAAGGCGGTTCTGATCACCGAAAAGGAACGGGTCGCCATCCAGCGAGCCCATCCGCAGTTTGGAGAGCATGCCGACATCAGGGAAATTGTCGCCCGTGACTACGAAGCCTACATGAAGTATCTCGACGCCAAGAGCGACATCAACGACCGGGCGATCCACTGGTTGGAACTCAAGGACAATTATCTCGAGCAGCTATCGAACCTCGATGCGTCGGGCGCACGCGCATTCGAACGCCTGACCAGCAACCGTCCCCTGGATGAGAAGAACGCCATCGGCAGCAAAACCATGCAACTCTCCACGCTGCCCGTGCTGGCGGTGAGAAACCGCCAATCCGCCCTGCCCGAACGCCTGCTTCGCATTCTCATGCCATTGATGGAGCACATGCGCTCCCATTGGGACCTGCAAACATACGACGTATCCCCGGCGGAAAAACTCGAGGTACTGACCAGCCTGACCGAGCATTACGGCAAGACCCTGGATACGTTGAAGGGGACGAAGGCTCTTTACCTGGACGACATCCACGAATCCTATTTCGACAGGCTGGTCAAAATGGTCGAGGGTCTTTACCAGGAGGTCTCCAGGAAGCTCGCCGCAGAAATCAAACCCGAGGCAAAACCGCGCAAGCGTGTGCCGAAACGCCCCCGGACAGGCGCCGGGCTGCAGCAGAAAAAACTGATCAGGACCCGCCACAATGGCGTTCTTATCGGCGACCTGAAACCCGCCGGCACGAGCCTGCCCATCGAAGTCGTCGAAATGCGCTCCGAAGCCAACAACCAAGTACTCGCCACCTATTCGCGTCATGAGGATGTCTGGGACGTGGTCGATGTACGCCGCCCGACCTCGGTGCCCCAGACGCGATCGATCAAGGCGATCCGGGCCAATGGGCGAGAACTGCTCGACGATCTGGACAAGCGCATGAGCCGGGCCGAAAGCTACAAGACCCACTGCCGTCATCCTCAGGAAATCGAGGAAATCCTGAACAATGAGGCGAGTCACTTCCGCACGCTTTCCGAAGAACTCGACCGGGCACTCGCCGCATCGCCAGCCTCCCGCACCCCGGCCAACGAGGAGCTGGGCCGACAACTGGCAGGCGCCGCCAACCAACTGGCGACCAAGGGCAGCGACCTGCGTATCGAACTGAGCCTGAAACTGCCACCCACCGACGGCAACCTGCGGTTTCTGTTCGAGAAAAATCTGATACAGGTGGCCCGACTCGGAGATCGCACGGCCCTGCAAGGGGCCCGCAAGGATTTCCTCCAGGAATACGCCATCAACGACCGTGACGGCTTCCCGATCTGGTACGCGCATTTTCATTACGCCGCGGCCGACACACCGAAGGACAACTTCAGCGTCGCGCACCTCAAGACCAAGGAGCAACGCAAGGAGCACTACCACTCACTGCTGGCCAAAGCCACCAGCCCCTACGCGGTGGTGAATGTGCATCGAGGGCAGATCAGCAAGTCGTTGGCCCAGAGCCGGTTCTTGCCGTTGGCGCCTTGATCGCCGAACACTGCCAACAACCGTGGCGAGGGAGCTTGCTCCCGCTGGGCTGCGCAGCGGCCCCTTTAACAGTCAACCCGATGGATCTGGTGACCTGGGGCCGAAGGCTTTTGGGGCTGCTGCGCAGCCCAGCGGGAGCAAGCTCCCTCGCCACAGGGGTCTGCGCCAGCCTTGATCCATCAATGGGCAAACAACGAATTGCCCTTCTGCCCAGCGAGTTTTTCCGGCTTGATCAGGAACCGCGCCAGCGCCGGCAGCAGCCACAGCGCACCGAACATGTTCCACAGCAGCATGAACGTCAGCATCAGCCCCATGTCGGCCTGGAACTTGATGGCCGAGAAGATCCAGGTGCACACGCCGATGGCCAGGCACAGGCCGGTGAACAGCACGGCTTTACCAGTGGACTTCAGCGTCTGGTAATACGCTTCCTGCAACGGCAACCCGGCCCGCAGGAAGCTTTCCAGGCGACTGTAGATATAGATCCCATAGTCCACGCCAATCCCCACCCCCAGCGCCACCACCGGCAGGGTCGCGACTTTTACGCCGATGCCCATGAACGCCATCAGGGCGTTGCCCAGTACCGAGGTCAGTACCAGCGGCAGCACGATGCACAAGGTCGCCGCCCAGGAACGGAAGGTGATCATGCACATGGTCGCCACGCAGATGTACACCAGGATCAGGATCGTCAGTTCCGACTGCTTGATCACTTCGTTGGTGGCCGCTTCGATGCCGGCGTTACCGGCGGCCAGGATGAACTCCAGGCCGTCGCGGTTGTTTTCCTTGGCGAACGCCTGCACCGCCGTGACGGCGCGGTCCAGGGTCTCGGCCTTGTGGTCGTTGAGGAACACCAGCACCGGTGCCAGGGAACAACTGTTGTTGTACAGGCCATCGGCCCGGGCAATGGAGTTGTTCAATACGTCAGGGTTGCGCGAGAGGGTTTCCCATTTCAGGTTGCCCTCGTTCATGCCCTTGATCATTTGCTTGGACACGGTCACCAGAGAGATCGCCGACTGCACGCCCTCGGTGTTCTGCATCTTCCACATCAGTTCATCGATGGGCGCCATGGCTTCGTAGCGCGAGCAACCTTCGGCCTTGGTCTTGACCATCACCACCAGCACATCGGAACTGGTGGAGTAATTGCTGATGATGAAATTGTTGTCCTGGTTGTAGCGCGAATCCGGGCGCAGTTCCGGCGCGCCCTGGTCCAGGTCGCCGATCTTCAGGTTCTGGCTGTACCACAGGCCGCCACCGAAGGCGATCAGCGCCAAGACAATGGACACCGGCGCGACCTTGGCACTTGCGAAGTTGGACAACCCGCGCCAGAACGGATGCTCGCGGTTCGCGTCCTTCTTGCTGCGCTCGACGGCGCGCTTGCTGATACCGACGTAAGAAATCGCCACCGGCAACAGGATCAGGTTGGTGAACACGATCACCGCCACGCCGATGGACGCACCGATGGCCAGTTCGCGGATCACGCCGATGTCGATGATCAGCAAGGTGATGAAGCCGACGGCGTCCGCCAGGATCGCGATCATCCCCGGCAGGAACAGCTGGCGGAAAGTCCGCCGCGCGGCGGTCAGGGCATTGTCGGCCTCGCTGGACTGCAAGGCGATGCCGTTGATCTTCTGCACGCCGTGGGAAATGCCGATGGCGAAGATCAGGAACGGCACCAGCATCGAGTACGGGTCCAAGCCGAAACCGGCGGCGTGCATCAATCCCAATTGCCAGATCACCGCCACCAGGGTGGTGCTCAATACCGCGATGGTGCTGCGCATGCAGTGAGTGAACCAGTACAGCAGGATCAGAGTGATGACGAAGGCCACGCCGAAGAACATCACCACCATGACCAGGCCATCGATCAGGTCGCCGACCTTCTTGGCGAAGCCGACGATGTGAATCTGCACGTTCGGGTTCTGGGCTTCGAACTTGTTGCGGATCTTGTCTTCAAGCTCGTGGGAAAACTTGCGGTAATCGAGGGCGAGCAGTTTGCCCTGGTCCTGCGGGTCCGGATAGGACTCCAGCAACGGGATGTCGATGATGCTCGACTTGAAATCGTTAGCCACCAGGCGCCCGACCTGGCCGGACTTGAGCACGTTGTTGCGCAGCAGGTCGAGGCTGTCGGCCGAGCCGTTGTAGCTCTGGGGGATCACCTCGCCGCCGGCGAAGCCCTCTTCGGTCACCTCGGTCCAGCGCACGCTCGGGCTCCACAGCGACTTGAGGCCGGAACGGTCGACGCCGGAAATGTAGAACACCTCGTCGTGGATCTGGCGCAGGGTCTCCATGTATTCCTTGGAGAAAATATCGCCATCGGTGGCTTCCACCGAGATCCGCACGGTATTGCCCAGGTTCGCCAGGTCGTTGCGGTGTTCGAGCATCTTCTCGATGAAAGGATGCTTGAGCGGGATCATTTTTTCGAAGCTGGTGGACGGCCGGATCAGCGTGGCCTGCCAGAAGAGGAAGAGGCTGACCAACAGGCAAATGACGATCACTGCCGGGCGGTTGTTGAATATCAGGCGCTCGAGGAAGGTCGCCTTGTCTTGGTGATGACTGCTCATGGGGTCCGCCTTGTTGTTTTTATGCCCGTTGTGCAGGCCTGACTCATTTGCTCAGTTCAGCGCCGGTGGCCGTGGTGGCGCGTACGCCGCCCTGCCCCGCCAGGATCAGATTGCCGTTGCCCGCCGCCGTGACCGCCGCCACCGAAATCCGGTCCGGGCGGTTGAACACGCTGAACGTCACGCCGTCGTCGGTGCTGCGCACCACGCTGCCGCCATTGCCGACAATCACGATGGACCCGTCCTCCAGCAACGTGGCCCCGGCCAGGCCGAACTCCAAGGCGCCCCGGGCAGCCTTGAGCTCCACCTGCTCCCAGGTGCTGCCGAAGTCGGTCGAGCGGTAGAGATTGCCACGCAAGCCGTAGGCCAGCAGCGTGGAAGGCTGGGCGGTGCCGATGACGCCGAACAACGAACCTTCGTACGGGCCTTCGAGTTTTTCCCAGGTCTGGCCCCAATCGCTGGAGCGGAACATGCTGCCGGACTCGCCGACAATGAACAGCCCGGCATCTTTCACGGCGGCGATTGCATTGAGGTGGAACTGGTCTTCGTTATCGAGGCGCTCGCTGGCGTCTTCCCAGTGCTTGCCGCCGTCGGTGGTTTCCACCAACGCTCCGTAGGCACCCACGGCGAAGCCGTTGTTGGCGTCCTTGAACCAGACATCCAGCAACGGTGCTTCACGGGTCAGGTCTTCGAACTGCTTGGTCCAGGTGCTGCCGCCGTCTTCGCTGGCGAGGATCTGGGAGTCGTGGCCCACGGCCCAACCGTGTTTGTCATCGACAAAGAACACAGCGGTGAGCAGTTGCCGGGTCGGCACCTTGGCCTGGGTCCAGGAGCGGCCCTGGTCGTCCGAGTAGACAACGTGCCCCCGATCGCCCACCGCCACAAGGCGCTGGCCAGCATGGACCACATCGAGCATCAGGGTCTTGCTGGCCTTGGCCGATTCGACCGAATAAATGACATCGGACGTTGACGCCGCAACGGCCAGCACCGGTGCCGACAATACGGCAGAGCCCAGCAGCGAGAGCGCTGAAGCCAGCAACGCAACTCTGCGCAGCACCGGCGGGCGGCAGCGGCCCACAGCCATGACAGGCTCACTCATAGACCTTTCCCCCATTTCTTATTGTTAGGCTTCGTGCGTTGCCTGTTCTGGAGCATAGTCCTGAAACCTGCAATCTAGAGCCACTTCGGAAGCTGACCTATCCTATCGGGCTTTCGAAAGGTCTGACAATCGACGCCACGTTATCTTTTGTTAACCAGGAGGGCTGCGCGGGGAGTGAATGATGGGGTATTCGGTGGGGTGATGGCACGGCCATTACAACGACAGCCTATTTGCTCTATTCAAAATCAATATAAAACCCTGCTACTTCTGACAGTAGCCCGCTTTCCTTTCTTAATCGACACTCTCCAGATGGAACAGTGAATGACAAAATATTGCATTAGCAATCACAAGAGGAGCGAGTGTCATGATCCCCCCTGAAAATGTTAATGATGAAAAAGGATTTGATGTCGAGCCCTATAACAGCTACGCCATGGACGTCCCTACTGTAGTCAAGCTACTGGAAGGAACAGGATATTCCTGGGACATGAATCTACCAGCATTCAATTTCACCAATAAATACAAGGGTGCAACGTTTATAAATTACAAAGTAATGGGGAGCATTGGTCATAGCAATAAATATTCTGCCAGTGTTACGTTCCATGATGACCTAAGATTCTCAAGCACTGAATTCATTAAGGAAACAGAGGAGCCCGCGCCAGGAAATGAAGAAGCCTTGGTCAATGCCCTCAGCCTGAACATTCTACTTGCCAGGCACTATACGGCGGGTGCTGGCCTAGGGGCACTGGCCATTCATGGCTCTGGAAAAGAACTTAACTTTTCAAAAAGGAGCTTTTAGCCCGGATTGCTCATGAGCCTCGTCGACCAAGTCGAAAGCCTCACAGCACAGGTGTTCGCTGGAAATCTACTGTGGGAGCGGGCTTGTCCGCGAAGACAGCGGCACATTCAACACCTTCATGACAGATACACCGCTTTCGCGGGCAGGCCCGCTCCCACAAGGGATTTGGGGTGTACGCCGCCTTGGCATGCACCAGCAAGACCTGTGGGAGCGGGCTTGCTCGCGAAAGCGGCGTGCACCGCGGTCCGCCAGGCAGACCGCGGCATCAAGCTCACGCCAAACTCTTGCTCACTACCTCAAACACGTCGCTGGACAACCCACCCGACGCCAGGATGCGTTCGAGCTCGGCCTTCATCAACGCCTGGCGGGCGCTGTCGTATTTGCGCCAGCGGGTCAGCGGCGCCAGTTGCCGCGAGGCGATCTGCGGGTTGAAGCCGTTGAGCTGGATGACGAGATCGGCCAGGAAGCGATAACCCGAACCGTCGGCGGCGTGGAAGTTGATCAGGTTCTGTCCGGCGAATGCACCGATCAGCGCCCGCACCTTGTTCGGGTTCTTGATGTTGAACGCCGGGTGTTCCATCAACGCCTTGACCCGCGCCAGACCGCCCGGCAGCGGGCTGCCGGCCTGGACGCTGAACCATTGGTCCATGACCAGCGGGTTGCCCTTGAAGTTTTCCGCGAACACTTCCAGGGCACGGGCCTTCTCGGTTTCAAAGGGCGAGTTGACCAACACCGCCAGCGCCGTCAGGCGTTCGGTCATGTTGTCCGCGGTGTCGAATTGCTCCAGGGTGGCACTGAGCACTTCTGGTTTGTCGGTGAGCATCAGGTACGACAGCGCGATGTTCTGCAAGGCGCGACGGGCAAAGTGTTCGGCCTCGGCCACATACGGCGTGCGTTTCGACAGGTCGCGGTTGGCTTCATAGCGCAGCCACAAGGCTTCGAACAGGTTGTCGGCCAACTGCTGGCGAGCGAACTCGCGAGCGGCATGGATCGCCTCGACGTCGGCCACTTCGCTGATTTCCGTCAGATAGGCTTCGCTTGGCAGCGAGAGCATTTCCGCGACCATGGCCTGGTCCAGGGATTCGTCCGACAGCACCGTGCGCAATGCGGTAACCAGACGCGGGTCCAGCGACAGGCTGGCGCCCTTCTGGTGCTGGGCGATCAATTCCTGCAACACCTGCACCGACAATTGCTGGCCGGCATCCCAGCGATTGAAGCCATCGCTGTCGTGCTGCATCAGGAACATCAACTGGTCGCGGTTGTACGGGAAGCTCAGCTTGACCGGCGCCGAGAAGCCGCGTAGCAGCGATGGCAAGGGCTTTTCAGCGATGTCGACAAAGGTGAACGTCTGCTCGGCTTCGGTCACCGAAATCACGCGGGAGGTGCCGCTGGCCGCCGCTTCGCCGCTCAGGCGCAGGGGAATTTCCGCGCCACTGCTGTCCAGCAAGCCCAGCTCCACGGGAATCACGAACGGCAGTTTTTCCGCCTTGTCCGGGGTCGGCGGGCAGCTCTGGCTGAAGGTCAGGCTATAAGTCCTGGCGGCGGCGTCGTAGGACTCGCTCACCACCAACCGTGGCGTGCCGGCCTGGCTGTACCAGCGTTTGAACTGCGTCAGGTCGACGCCGTTGGCATCCTCCATGGCCTTGATGAAATCGTCGCAAGTCACGGCCTGACCGTCATGACGCTGGAAGTACAGGTCGCTACCCTTGCGGAAGCCGTCGGCCCCCAACAGCGTGTGGAGCATGCCGACCACTTCCGAGCCTTTTTCGTACACGGTCAGGGTGTAGAAGTTGGAGATCTCGATGAAACTGTCCGGGCGCACCGGGTGGGCCATGGGGCCGGCGTCTTCGGCGAACTGATGGGTGCGCAGGTACGCCACGTCCTGGATGCGCTTGACGGTGGCGGAGTTCATGTCAGCCGAGAAGCCGGCGTCGCGGAACACCGTAAAACCTTCCTTGAGCGACAGCTGGAACCAATCGCGGCAGGTCACGCGGTTGCCCGACCAGTTGTGGAAGTACTCATGGGCGACGATCGCCTCGACCCGCTGGTGCGCGGCGTCGGTGGCGGTTTCGGCGCGAGCCAGCACAGCGCTGGAGTTGAAGATGTTGAGGCCCTTGTTCTCCATCGCGCCCATGTTGAAGTCGTTGACCGCGACGATCATGAAGATGTCCAGGTCGTACTCACGGCCGTACACCTCTTCGTCCCAGCGCATCGACTTCTTCAGGCTGGTCATGGCGTGCTGGCATTTGTCGATGTTTTCCGGCTCGACGTAGATGCGCAACGCCACGGTACGCTGGCTCATGGTGGTGAAGGTGTCTTCGACGCACCACAGGTCGCCGGCCACCAGGGCAAACAGGTAAGCGGGCTTCTTGAATGGATCTTCCCAGGTCGCCCAGTGCCGGCCATCTTCGCCGGGACCACTGGCAATCGGGTTGCCGTTGGACAGCAGCACCGGATAACTGTGCTGCTCGGCCACCACGGTGGTGGTGAACTTGCTCATCACGTCCGGGCGGTCGAGGTAATAGGTGATCTTGCGGAAACCCTCGGCCTCGCACTGGGTGCAGAACATCCCGCCGGATTTGTACAGGCCTTCCAGGGCGGTGTTGGTTTCCGGGTGGATCCGCACGCTGGTGTCGACCGTGAAAGCCTGCGCCTTGGGGTGCAGGGTCAGGTGGCTGTCATCCAGTTGATAATCGCCGGCACCGAGGTCGGAATCATCGAGCTTGACCGAGATCAGCTCCAGGTGCTGGCCGTCGAGCACCAGCGGCGGCAGCCCGGCGCCGCGCTCGGGGTTGCGGCGCATCACCAGTTGCGCATGGACCAGGCTGTGGTCCTCGAACAACTCGAAGGTCAGGTGCGTCTCGTCGATCAGGTACTCGGGGGCCTGATAGTCCTTCAGGTAAATCATCTTCGGTTGTTCGGTGCGCATGGGTCGAGTCCTTCTACTGATGCACGGCGAGCTGGTAGGCCGTGTATTTACGAATGTTGATCACGCCGGTGTCGAAAATCAGGTACTGGCCCTTGATCCCCAGCAGCGTGCCTCCGGCAATCGGGTTCTTGTCCAGGTTGAAGCTGACGATCTTGGCCGGGTACTGCTGCACCGGATAACGGATCTCGACCGGTTCGACGTCCGCTATGGTCTGGATCGCCTGTAGACCGAATCGTTCCTGCAAGCCCTGCAATCCCTGGGCACAGCTTTCAAACAGCGAATCGCGGATCTGTGGCAGGTCGACGGCGGCGGCATCGCCCTTGAGCAAGGCGCGCCAGTTGGTCTTGTCCGCCACCTGGCTGCGAAACAGGTCCTCGACGAACCCCGACTGCTGCCGGGTCGCGACTCGCAGGATCGGCAACGCCTGGCTGGCACCCTGATCCAGCCAGCGGGTCGGCAGCTGCGTGGCGCGGGTGATGCCGACCTTCACGCCCGAGGAATTGGCCAGGTACACCACGTGATCGGTCATGCAGAACTGCTCGCCCCAGGCCGGATCGCGGCAAGTGCCGGCCTCGAAATGGCAGCGCTCGGGGCTCATGATGCACAGGTCGCACTGGGCCAAGCTGGTCATGCATGGGTAGCAGTAACCCTGGCTGAAACTGGTCTTGGTCCGGCGCCCGCAGTGGGTGCAATGGATCGCACCGAGAAACTCCAGGCGCACTGTACTGCCGATCAATGGGTTGACCGGCACCTCCGTATCACCCAGGCGAAAGGCGTATTGAACGGTCGGCCCGTCAAGGCGCGCCGACATCTTGCTGATTGCACCGCGGCCAATCTCGATCAATGGATGGCGTCCGACTTGAACAGGATGTTCGGCACTTCGGTGGACTTCGACTGGCACTCTTGCGGGCCCATGTAGCCGGTGCGCTCTTCTTCGGGCAGGTTCTGGATTTCCCAGGCGATCATCGCCTGCAACGACAACTCGCGCTGCTCGGCGGTGAGTCTGTTGCCATCGGCCCATTTACCGATTTCCACCGCCAGCTTCAGGCTGCGGTAGATGTCGGGGGTGATGTTCTGGATCATTTCGTTGAACGAGGACATGGGTTCTCCGCGCGTTCGTTTAGTGACAATAAAGATTAAGTGGGCTATTGGTCATTCGTGGCGAGCGAGCTTGCTCGCGCTGGGCTGCGTAGCGGCCCTCCTAGTGGGTGCTGCGCACCCAAGCGGGAGCAAGCTCCCTCGCCACAGGATCATTGTCGGGCCATTTTACGGCGAGCAAACAGCCCGCCCAACAATCCCGTGAAGCAACCGACGAGCAGCCCGCCGACATGGGCGCCGTTGGCGATTTCACCGAAACCGATCAGCGAGACCAGCCCGGACAGGCACAACAGCAGCCAGACCAGCATCATCACCAGCACCCCGCGGGGCAAGTGATAGGCCGGGGTCGGCGCCAGCAGTTGATAGATCCAGCAATGCCCCAGCAGGCCATAGAGCACACCGGACAAGCCGCCGAACAGCGTGGCCCCGCTGACAACATACTGGACGAAATTGGACACGAGACTGAACAGCAGCGTCAGCCCCAGCAGGTTGATACCGCCCTGGCGCGCTTCGATCCGCCGGCCCAGCTCCCAGTACCACATGCCGTTCATCGCAATGTGCAGGAAGCCGAAGTGCACCAGCATCGGTGTCACCAGGCGCCACCACTGCCCCGCCGCCAGGCTGTCGGCCAGGGGGGTGAACTGGATGTACTCGCCGACAACACGAAACTCCAGGAACGTCAGCCAGCGCAGGGTTTCAAGATTTTCACCCAGCAGGGTCACCGCACCGACGATCAGGCTCAACAGCAACACCAGCGCGGTCACCGGGCTGCGGGTCAGTTGTTCGACGAAACCCGGGCGCCGCGACGTGTTGCCGATAACCGGCAGGTCCAGCTGTCGGTCGGGATCGCCCGCCGGAAAACGCGCATACAAGGCGCGCACATCGTCGCCGACTTCATCCGGCACCCAGAGTACCTGTTCGCCGGCCTCTTCGCTGACGCGGTGCGGCACCTGCATGCGTTGCAGCAGCTTGACGAAGCCGCTCAAGTCTTCGGCCAAGGGCAAACGCAGGACGGCGACAACGCTCATCGCATCACCTCCGGGCGCTCGACATCGACCCAGACGAATTTATGCGGGTCCAGGCGGGTTTCCTGGTCCAGTCGATAGGCCGCCAGCTTGCCGTAGAGCACCGCGCTGTAATCCAGGCAGGCCAGGTTCGGACGGATCGGCGCCGGTTTGCCGCTGCGCCAGTAATGGCCGACAAACAGCATCGGTTCGTCGACGCCGTAGCGCAGCAGGTTGTTCTTTTCTTCCGGGGTCAGTGGCGTGCGGGCCACCGGCTCAGGCAAGGCATCGGGCTGGAACACGATATCGCCGTAGGTCTGCGGGTTGTCTTCCCAGAACTTAGTGCGGAAAAACGCCCGGGTCAGGCCGTCGCCACCGGTCAGGGTCATGCCGTGGGGCAGGCGCATGTCGGTGCCACGCAGCAGACGGTCGAACACCGTGCAGGCGAAGCTGCCCGATTGCGCCGAGGCCTGGAGGAAATGTTCGTCGACGCAGCCGTCCGGGAACAGTCCACGCAACGGCTCGATCAGGCCGGCGTCCCAACAGGCATGCACCACCCGGAAACGGCCGGCGTCGACGAACAGCGGCAGCTCATAGAACCACTTGAGGAAGTCCTGCCAGTCACCGGGGTGCTGCTCGAACTGGGTCAGGGTTTCGTTGAGCAGCCGGGCGTGGCGCGGCGTGTGCTCGCGCACATAGCGCTGGCCGCTGCCGGGCAGCGCCGGAGTGCTCCAGCCCAAGGCGTTGAACTCGTGGTTGCCCATGATGCACAGGGCCTGCCCGGCCACGACCATGTCATGGACGATGTGCAGCGCCTCGCGGATCCGCGGGCCACGGTCGATGATGTCTCCCAGGAACACGGCCATGCGCGACGGATGCCGCCAGACCCCGCCGTGCTTGTGGTAACCGAGTCGGTCCAACAGGCGTTCCAGGGTCAGGGCGCATCCGTGCACATCGCCGATCAGATCGTAACTGCGCGCAGGATCGAGCATCAGTCGCCCCTGCCTCCCAGCCGGCTGCCCCAACCGAGCTTGGTCCGGCAGACTTCGTAGTAGTTGTGATCCAGCGGATGGATCAGGCGCAGTTTCTGCGCTTTCTTGCTGACGGTGATGGTGTCACCCGGCGCGCAGGTGAAATGGTTCTGGCCGTCACAGGACACTTGCGGGTAGATCTGCATATCCTTGGACACGACGATTTTCAGCTCACTGTTGCCATCGACCACGATGGGTCGCCCAGACAAGGTATGGGGGTACATGGGCACAATCACAATAGCGTCGAGCTTGGGATGCATGATCGGCCCGCCGGCGGACAGCGCGTAGGCCGTGGAACCGGTGGGCGTGGCGACGATCAGGCCGTCGGCCTTCTGGCTGCAGACGAACTGGCCGTCGATGTACAGCTCGAACTCGATCATCCGCGTGGACTTGCCAGGGTGCAGCACCACATCGTTGAGGGCATCGCCCTGGCCGATGGCCTCGGCGTGACGGCGTACCTCGGCTTGCAGCAGGAAACGGTTTTCCACCAGGTAATGGCCGTCCAGTACCTCGGCGACCTTGACTTCCAGCTCGTCGGGACGGATGTCGGTCAGGAAACCGAGGCTGCCCCGGTTGATCCCCAGGACCGGAATATTGTGCCGCGCCAGCGCCCGGGCGGCACCCAGCAGGCTACCGTCGCCGCCAACCACGATCACCATGTCGCAGACTTCGCCGAGCATCTTGCGCGACGAGGTTTGCAGGCCGTGGCCGGGCAGGACTTCGGCGATGGTGTCTTCCAGGATCACGTGCAGGTGCCGTTCCAGCAGGAACCGCTTGAGGCGGCGAACGGTGTCCAACACCTGCGAACTGCCCAGGCGACCGATGATGCCGATATTGCGAAATTGCTCCATGGGGCTCCTGCGAGGGTCTGCGGCGGGCGAAAAACCCGATTATGGGCGAAAGCGCTCCGTAGACAAAATTCTTTAAGCCTTCACCGTAGCGGCTATGCTCGCAAAATGATCCTGTTCCCCGATTTACTCGACCTGCCCCGCCGCCTGCGCCATCCCGAAGTGCGGGACCTGGCGTGGGCGCTGCTGGCCCCACCGATGCTCATCGATACGCCATGGCCGCAACGCCATCCGCTGACCGGCAGCGACTGGGTGCGCGAGCCGGATCGGCTGGAGCATTGGCTGCGGCAACTGGACCGCGACAGCTACCCCTTGCTGCAGTGCCTGTCCCAGGGGCGGACGCGGCGCCTGGGTCTGTATTACGAGCGGCTGTGGCAGTTTGCCGCGCAACATGCGCCGGGCATCGAACTGATCGCCGCGAACCTGCCGATCCGCCACCAGGGCCATACCCTGGGTGAGCTGGACCTGCTGCTGCGCGACGGCGATGGCGTCCATCACCTGGAACTGGCGATCAAGTTGTACCTGGGCCCTCAGGGCGGTAACGGCCAGGACCCCGCGCAATGGCTGGGCCCGGGTAGCCATGACCGCCTGGACCGTAAACTGGCGCACCTGCGCGAGCACCAGCTGCCGATCTCGACCCGCCCGGAAAGCCGCGAAGCGCTGGCGGCACTGGGCATCGAATGCGCGGGCAGCGAGGTGTTTCGTTCCGAGCTATGGCTGGGTGGATACCTGCTCTACCCCTGGCCCGGCAACGCCGAACCGCCGGCGGGCGCCCATCCCCGGCACCTGCGCGGCCGTTGGTTGCATCAACGGGATTGGCCGGCGTTCGTCACCCAGCGCCCGCCGGGGCGCTGGCAACCCCTGCCCCGCGCCGCCTGGCTGGCGCCGGCCCACTATCCGGCCGACCAGACCTGGAGCGTTGCGCAATTGGCGGCTTGGTTGAGTGAGCTGGATCCGATGGCGCCGGCGCAGTTGATGGTGCGCCTGACTGAAAACTCTGGCGGCGAGTGGGAAGAGGCCGAGCGGGTGTTCCTGGTGGCGGATCGTTGGCCGGATGTGCCGGGTAATAGCTGAGTATTGCTGTGTCTGGAGCGACCTCATCGCGAGTAGGCTCGCTCCCACATTGGTTCTGCGGTGTTCGCGGATTTGGCGTGCACCTCAAATCCCTGTGGGAGCGAGCCTGCTCGCGATTAAGCCACCTGAGTCTAGAAAGACAACCGCAAAGCCAACGCCGCCAACGTCACCAACAACACCGGCACCGTCAACACAATCCCGACCTTGAAGTAATAACCCCAGCCAATCCGAATATCCTTGCGCTCCAGCACGTGCAGCCAGAGCAAGGTTGCCAGGCTGCCAATGGGGGTGATTTTCGGACCCAGGTCGCTGCCGATGACGTTGGCATAGATCATCGCCTCCTTCACCGCTCCAGTGGCCTGGCTGGCGTCGATGGACAAGGCGCCGACCAGGACCGTCGGCAGGTTGTTCATCGCCGAGGAGAGCAAAGCGGTCAAAAGCCCGGTGCCCATCGCCGCACCCCACACGCCGTATCCGGCGAAGCTGTCGAGCCAGTGCGCCAGGTACCCGGTCAGCCCGGCGTTGCGCAGGCCATAGACCACCAGGTACATGCCCAGAGAGAAGATCACGATCTGCCACGGCGCTTCCTTCATCGCCTTGCGGGTGGAGATTTTGTGTCCACGAGCGGCGACACCCAGCAGCAGCACCGCACAGACTGCCGAAATCGCGCTGATGGGAATCCCCAGCGGCTCCAGGGCAAAGCAGCCCAGCAGCAGAATCCCCAACACGGCCCAGCCGGCCATGAAGGTGGCCTTGTCGTGGATCGCACTGGCCGGTTCGTCCAGTTGCTGCGGGTCGTAGTCACGGGGGATGTCCCGGCGAAAGAACCACAACAGGATCGCCAGGCTGGCCGCGACGCTGACCAGGTTCACCGGCACCATGACCGCCGCGTAGCGGCTGAAGCCGATGCCGAAGAAGTCCGCCGAGACAATGTTCACCAGGTTCGACACCACCAGTGGCAGGCTCGCAGTGTCGGCGATGAAACCGGCGCCCATCACGAACGCCAGGGTCGCCGCCGGGGAAAAGCGCAGCGCCAGCAGCATCGAAATCACAATGGGTGTCAGGATCAACGCCGCGCCGTCATTGGCAAACAGTGCCGATACCAACGCTCCCAACAACACCATGAACCCGAACAGCTTGCGCCCGCTGCCCCGCCCCCAGCGAGCCACATGCAGGGCCGCCCAAGCGAAGAACCCCGCCTCGTCCAGCAACAGGCTGATGATGATCAGTGCGACAAAAGTGCCGGTGGCATTCCAGATGATCTGCCACACCAGCGGGATGTCCGCGAGATGCACCACCCCGCACAACAATGCCAGCAGCGCGCCGAACGTAGCGCTCCAGCCAACGCCGAGCCCTTTGGGTTGCCAGATCACCAGGGTAATGGTCAGCAGGAAAATCAATGACGCGATGAGCATGCGCAACAGCCTTGAAAGAGCAATGGGTAGGAGATAGTCAGCAGCAACGGGCCACCGGACGGTCAGTCATCGCGCCCAGGCGCTGTACATCCGCCTCCATCCAGCCCGCATTCGCCGCCAGCGCCTGTTCCAGCGAAGAGCGGACCCAGGACGGTAGCTGTGGATGCAGACGGTAATAAATCCACTGCCCCTGACGCCTGTCACTGAGCAGACCGGCGTTGCGTAACTGGGCCAGGTGCCGGGAGATCTTCGGCTGGCTCAGTTCCAGCGCGGCGGTGAGTTCGCAGACGCACAATTCACCTTCACGCGCCACCAGCAGCGCAATACGCGTGCGCGTGTCGTCGGCCAGCGCCTTGAAGACTTCGACGGGATTGTGGGAATCGGGCATGGCAATGAAGAGCCTGGGTGAACGAAGGGCGAATATATGGAAATCCGAATATTCGGTAAAGCCTGGATTGGTCACGCAACGTGCTCTTGTGGCGAGGGAGCTGGCTCCCCCTCGGTCGGTCCGACGCTTCAGGCGTAGCGACCGCCAAAGAAGGGGCCTGCTGCGCAGGCCAGCGGGAGCAAGCTCCCTCGCCACGGGGTCTGGCGGCCAATCAGGCCTTTTTATGCTGTTCCACCCACCGACCATAAGCATCAATGAATTTCTGCAAGAACGGCTTCAACGACTCCGACAGGTTGCCCGCCTCGTCAAATGCCGTCCCGGCGCCGCTCAGGTAGCCTTCGGGCTGTTGCATGCAAGGCACGTCGAGAAACACCAGGGATTGGCGCAGATGATGGTTGGCGCCGAAACCACCGATGGCGCCCGGCGAAGCGCTGATCACCGCGCCCGGCTTGCCACTGAAGCAGCTCTGGCCATACGGGCGCGAGCCGACGTCAATGGCGTTTTTCAATGGTGCCGGCACCGAGCGGTTGTACTCAGGCGTGACAAACAGCAACGCATCCGCCGCACCCACCTGCTGGCGGAACGTGGTGTAGGGCGCCGGCGGCGTCACATCGATGTCTTCGTTATAGAGTGGCAACTCACCGATTTCGACGATGCTCAACTGCAGGTTGGCGGGAGCCAGGTCGGCCAGTGCCAGGGCGATCTTGCGATTGATCGATGCCTTGCGCAGGCTGCCCACCAGAACGGCCACTTTATAAACATTACTCATGAGAGGCTTCTCGACTGTCGATTCAAAGGAGCCTGTAGTTATAGATGATCGGCGTGACAATTGGACCAGTGGAGCGACGGAAATCGGCCTCTTCGACTATTTTTTTCTTGTAGGAAAACTTCCCGCGCTTGACCAAGGTCTACAGAACCGCAAATCGAGTGATCTATTTCCAGAGGTTCTAAGCAATGGCAGCAGTACTTGTCGGACAATTTCATGCACGGGACGCCGAAGGTCGCGTCTACTCGGTGCATGAGTTCCAGGAATCGACCCCGTCGCCCGACGGCAACGGCAAGGAGCCTGTCACTACCTATAAGCTGGCCATCGGCGATCGGGTCAACAAACTCGACGAGGACCGATTCCTGCTGGTGCAATCGGGCATCGAACTGACGCGCGAACCTGAAACGCTGATCGCTTCATAATTGCTCTTATGAGCAGAAGTCATGCCCGGACTTGGGTTAGGATTCGGCCATTCAATGGCACACCCGCCGAACATGGACTTCTTGCATGCGTTTACGCCACATCGAAGTGATCCAGGCGCTGCTGCAAACCGGCCACCTCGGCACTGCAGCGCAGTGGCTGCAATTGCCGACGACGGAAGTCGAGGCGATCCTTCGCGACGCCGAGACGCAACTGGGCTTCATGCTGTTTGCCAGTGTGCGGGGGCGCTTGCAGGCAACCCGGGAAACCCTTGAACTGCGCGACGGCATCACGCGGCTGTACGATACCCTGGAACCGGTGCAGCGCTTGGCCAGCAGCCTGAAACATCACCAGGCACCGCCCCTGCGCATCATCTGCACTCCGCCGCTGGCCCAGCAATTGTTGCCCCAGAGCATCGCCGCCCTGCGCCGACGTCACCCGGACGCGCCTTGCACCCTGCTCAGCCAGCCGACCCGCGAAATCGTCCGAAGCCTGTTATTGCGAGCAAGCGACCTCGGCCTGAGCCTGCATGACCCCGAACATCCCGACATTCAGTGCCGGATGATCGCCCAGGGCAAACTGCAATTGCTCGCGCCCCATGGCTGGCTGCAACCGCGACAGAAATACGTTTCGCTTCAGGATCTGGCGGGCCAGCCGCTGGTGGGACTCGATGGGCATGATCCGCTGAGCCCGGCGTTCGAACATAAACTGGGAGCACTGCGCCCGGCGCCGGTGATCCAGATCCGCGTGCAGACCCACCAGATGATGCGCGCCATGGTCGAAGCCGGCGAAGGCCTGGCGATCGTCGACCCGTTCACCGCTTCCGGCGCCAAGGGCGGCGGCCTGGACGTCTGTCCGGTATCACCTGCCGTCCCCATCAGCCTCTATGCGCTGACCCTGAATGGCACGACGCCCTCACCCGCCCTGCAAACACTGCTCGAACGAATTACGGAACAAGCCGAGGCCCTGCTGGGCCACTGATCGACATGCCCAGCGGATCGTCGAACAACCGGTACCAGAACAACGCCACCTCGGCGGTATGCCGGTCGATGCCGCGATAGCGCAGGTGGTCGATGCCGCCCAGCACGTACCCGCAGCGCTCGTAGAGCCGGCAGGCTCCCAGGTTGTTGTTCTGGGTTTCCAGCATCACGCCCGGCAGTTTTTTCTTGCGACTCCAGAAATGCGCGACATCGAGCAATGCCTTGGCCACCCCATGACGACGCGCCGGGGCGTGTACCGCCAGTTCGTCGATGTGGGCAAAGCCGTTCCAGTTGGTGCTGACGACCAGGTGCCCGACCGGCTGGTCGTCGAGATAGGCCATGAAAATCTCACTGTCCGGCGCATCGCGGAAGCTGCTGAACTCCTCCGGGTCGATGCCGTAGCACTTGCTGTAAGGAACGATGGGCGTCACCGGCCATTGGCTCACGGGCCGGCCGATCTGCGCCGTACCGTATTCGCTGACCTCGAAACTGAAATCACTGCCCCAGATGTAGGCTGCAAAGCCATCATCGACAACGCGCACCGACAACCCGGGGTGCTTGGGATTCATGACCGGCTGCATACAGGAGAAGGTCCTCATTCCTTGAAGCAACCAACGGCGCATTGCCATCCATTGCCCGTGCTGTGCAAATCTTCAGACATCGAATTGGATCCAATAGCCTGCGTTTTACCTCAGGTTAGAAGGTCGTGGCGATTGTGGCGAGTGAAATGAACGATCGCCACGGCGGTTTACTCAAGGCTTCACTCAATCATGTGGCGAGGGAGCTTGCTCCCGCTCGGGCGCCGCGACCGCCAAAGAGGTTTGCGTCGCAGTCCAGCGGGAGCAAGCTCCCTCGCCAGAGGTTCGCCACTCCCCGGATGAATCAGCTCGCTGCCTGATTCTCGACCAACTGCGTCCACAATGCCGGAGCACCCGCCGACTTGGCGATGGCCTCCAGACGTGCGGCGTGTTCGGCCAGGTCGCTTTCGCTGGCGCGGATGATCCGCGACGGTTGACGGTCCGCAGGCAAACGGCGGATTTGCGTGACCTGGCTGCCGGCCCCTTCACCGGCACCGTCCGAGGCGTTACCGGCCAGGGATAGGCTGGTCTGGCCGCCGGTCATGGTCAGGTAGACGTCGGCGAGGATCTCGGAGTCGAGCAAGGCGCCGTGCAGTTCGCGGCCGGAGTTGTCGACGCCATAGCGTTTGCACAAGGCATCGAGGCTGTTGCGCTGCCCAGGGTGCCGCTCCCGGGCCATCATCAAGGTATCGAGGATGGTGCAGTGCCGGGTGATGTCGGCCCGGTCATGCTGGCCCAGCAAGGCGAATTCGTTGTTGATGAACCCCACGTCGAACGCCGCGTTGTGGATGATCAACTGCGCGCCCTGGATGAACTCGAAGAACTCATCGGCCACCTCGGCGAAACGCGGCTTGCCCACCAGAAATTCGTTGGTGATGCCGTGGACGCCGATAGCGCCCTCGTCGCTTTCGCGGTCCGGTTGCAGGTAGACGTGGAAATGGCGACCGGTAAGGCGCCGACCGATCAGCTCGACGCAACCGATTTCGATAATCCGGTGACCATCGGTCACCGGCATGCCGGTGGTTTCGGTATCCAGTACAACAGATCTGTTGGCCATCAGTGCTCAGCTCTCAACGGGGGCATGCTTGCAAAGGGGCGGATGTTAACACGGTCCAGTCGTGATGGAATTTCCCCGGATCCGGCTATTACAAATGAGTACAGGTGAGCAATGGCACTAAGCCAGTGAAATGCTAGCCTCATGCCACTGGTCGTTGCTCAACGCCAGTTACCATAAGGAGCGTGAAATGTGTCTCATCTCTCGACCCCATGAAAAAATACCCGGCTGCGGCGGAGCAAAACTGGCAACGCTCACCCTTGCATTACTGTCCGGTTGTGCATCACTCGATGACCGGCCTGACCTCGGTCGAACCGACGGCGAACAACCCGATCCGGCACGCTATGAGGAAAGAAGTGCTACCTTGAGAGCCGCCGAAAATTGCCACCTGCGCTCGTATCGCCAACAACTTCATGCGCAATCCGGTGCCAGCAATGATAGCTGTACAGGACAAGAACTTACCGGCTACCGTCCGGAACTTGGACTGTCGCTTTCCGGGGGCGGGATGCGCTCCGCTACATTTTCAATTGGCGTTCTGGCTGGGCTGCAGAAACAGGGTCTACTCGACCAGGTAGATATTGTTTCTTCCGTATCAGGAGGCAGTTACGCCAACTTATGGCTCACTCACCAGCTCTATGGCGCAAAACACTACCAGACGCCGGCGGCTGCCACCGACGAGTTGTTCAAAAGCTACTACGTCTATAAAGCCGTAAGAGACAACCCCGACATCGAACCCATGGCCCGGCCTCACCATGCCGATCAAACAAGCCGACGCTTCCAGACTTACATAGAAAACAACAGCTATCTGATTACCAGGACGCAGGACTCCTACTACGGTGCTTTTATCGACCAGAGTAGCTACATCGGCGAGATGACGGGGCGTACCGCACTCTGGGTCCCGTCCGTTCCACTCAATATCATCGCGAACGGCATCTTTCGCTGGCAGGTCAACGTGAACCCGTGGGAATCAGCCTACAAGAAAGGAATCGACCGAACCTTTGGCGCCTACCCGACTGACTGGCATTCGACTTTAGAAAACGCGTCACCCAGCTATAGCGAACTGGCTGGCGCGGCCAAGCGGGGCGAAATACCCTTCTTTATCGTCAACACGACGGCGGCCTATGGCGGGAAAGTGGAATGGCTACGCACCGCTGATTTCGCGGGTTTCAATTCTGACCTGGCAAGCGTCGTCTATGAGTTTTCCCCCCTGGCCTATGGCAATACCGCGTTTGGCTACTGTGATTATCAAGACAAAACAAACCGCCGTACCTATGGGGTACCTTGTTATCCCGCTGAAGCGCCGAAACTCTCCGAAGCCGTCATGATGTCAGGGGCCGCAGTCGACTCCCTCAAGCTATCCGACCTGCCTTTGGTGTACGTCCCGGTAGACGCATTCGCCGACGCCTTGAACTTGTCCCTGGGTCGGTACGTGGCAAATCCGAGGGTCGAGCCGGCCACTCGAGCCTGGCACAAAGTACTGCCGTTTCCCTTTTATTTTGCAACTAACCGTAGATATGACGAAACACGTGACTCGGTGTACCTGAGTGATGGTGGACATTCGGAAAACCTTGGGCTTTACGCCTTGGTTAAAAGACGAGTCAAAAACATCATTACGATTGATGCAGAGCACGAGGCGACCAGCAAGGGAGACCAACGCATGGCCGTGTTTGATGCATTACAGCGCCTGCGCTGCCATCTGGGCAAGGAAGAGGGATTGAAGTTCTACAAGGTGGAGGGCAGTGCTACCGTCCCTGATAGATTTCTGGACTCAGACGCCTGCGAAACTTTCACTCGGAAGGATATCGGGTTTAACTTCGTCAAATCCGACCCGTTCTTCCGTTTCGACATCTGCCCTGACCAGGGATGCACAGCTGAAAACCGGATCCGGGTCCTGTACGTCAAGTTGTCGACCCAAGAAGAGGCAATGCCACCGAACCCGGACTGGAGCGACAGGTTGGCGAACTGCGATGGCGACAATGACTTTTCCTGCGAAGCGATCTGGCTTTACAAGCAGGGATTGTCTGCCTGCAAGCACCAGTGGCTGGGCGAATGTGATCGCTTCCCCCAGGTCGCGACCAAAGATATCAATTACCCCAGAACGCAGGTCAACGGTCATCGGGCGTTGGGCTATGACATAGGGCGTCGTATTACCCTCTCCGAACAAGGCCCGGCTGGAAAACCATTCGCATCCTGGAATCCAAAAACGAGCGCTTCCATCCAATCCACAGGTTTCTGAAGCAGTTGGGCAGACCTTGAACCACGCCAGCCGGGCGAAGGCCGGCGTGGTGCCACGCTCGCGGTCAGCTCTGCTTGTAACCGCGCACCTCATCCACCCCACGATTGGCCAACTGGTCGGCCCGTTCGTTGCCGTGGTGGCCGATGTGGCCGCGCACCCATTTCCAGGTCACGTTGTGGCGGTTGACCTGCTCGTCCAGCAGCATCCACAGGTCGGCGTTTTTGACCGGCTCCTTCGCGGCGGTTTTCCAACCGCGCTTCTTCCAGTTCGCCATCCACTCGTTGATTCCCTTCATCACGTATTGCGAGTCGGTGACCAGCAACACGTCGCAGGGCCGCTTGAGTTCTTCCAGGCCGCGGATGGCGCCCATCAGTTCCATGCGATTGTTGGTGGTGTTGGCCTCGCCGCCCCAGAGTTCTTTCTCCACGCCCTTGCACACCAGCAACGCACCCCAGCCGCCCGGACCAGGGTTGCCCTTGCAGGCGCCGTCAGTGAAGAGTTCTACGCTATCGCTCATGCCAATCTATCCAGGAAAAATGCAAAGGCCTGCCGGCCAGGCCCGAAACCGCCTGCAACCGAATTGCCGGCCAGACCATCAGAAAAAGGGTTAAGGCTCGATGTGGCGCCGGTTGACCTTGGCCATCGGCAAGGGGATCAACTTACCCATCGGCTCGCGTCGAACCTGACGCACCGGGCGCAGCCCGACCGCGATCTTGCGCGCCACCAATAGATAGAAGCCGCCGCCGGACAGTTGCCAGTCACCGGCCTTGCGCTCCCAGCCAGCCAGGCGGGCCTGCCACTTGGGTGACGCAAGCGGCGGACGATAGCACCCGAAGCGGCGTTTCTCCAGCGCGAAGCCCAGCAGGTTGAGCCAGTCGCCCACCCTGGAAGCCGAGATACAACGGGCCTGGCGCAAGGCATCCTGGGCGAACACGTGCCGCAGCCCCCAACTGCTCCAGGGGTTAAGACCGATGATCAGCAAGTGCCCACCGGGGCGCACGCTGCTGGCGGCCTCACGCAGCAAGCCATGGGGGGACAGGCAGAAATCCAGGCCATGCTGCATCACCACCACATCGGCGGCATGCTCGCTCAGCGGCCAGGCCTGCTCCTCGCAGACGATTTCCACCCCGGGCAACGGCGCTCCCAGCCGTACGTTGCGCTGGACCTGCGGCGCTGACGGCGGGGTCTGTGCCGAAGGCCCATAGTGCACAAGATAGCCGCCGAAGAACCGACCCAGCTCGTCTTCGAGCATGCGTCGTTCCTCTTCCAGCAAAAACTGCCCGACCGGGCCGGACAGCCATTCACGGGCGGCGCTGATCAACGCCAGCCAGTCAGGATCAGCCTGAGCGAACGCTTCATCGGTCATTGCATTCTCCAACGCGCCAGGAAGTTCTAAGATGCGCCTTTGTTTACCGCTTGGCGAATTCCGCGATGATACAGATCAGTGCCCTGCCCGCGTTCACCGATAACTACATCTGGTTGTTACAGGATCACTCCACCCAGCGCTGCGCCGTGGTCGACCCGGGTGACGCCACGCCAGTGCGAGCCTGGCTCGACGCCCATCCGGGCTGGGTCCTGAGCGATATCCTGGTCACTCACCATCATCATGATCATGTCGGCGGCGTCCAGGCGCTGAAAGACGCCACACAGGCCACGGTCCACGGCCCGGCCAGCGAGAACATCCCGGCACGGGACAGGGCACTGCACGACAATGACAAGGTCAACGTGCTCGGCTGGGACTTCGATGTCTACGCCGTGCCCGGCCACACGCTAGGGCATATCGCCTACTACCATCATGGCCTGCTGTTCTGTGGCGATACGCTGTTCGCCGCCGGATGCGGCCGGCTGTTCGAGGGCACGCCCGAACAGATGCACCACTCCCTCAGCCGTCTCGCCGCCTTGCCCGAGGATACGCTGGTCTACTGCACCCACGAATATACCCTCGGCAACCTTAAATTCGCCGCGGCGGTAGAACCGGACAACCAGAACATCGCCGCCCGCCTGGAAAAAGTCAGCCGGCAACGCGACGAAGGCGTCATCACCCTGCCCTCGACCCTGGCGTTGGAAAAACTCACCAATCCGTTCCTGAGGGTGACTGAAACATCTGTTAAACAAAAAGCAGACGAACGGAACGGCCAGCGAAACCAGACGCCGAGTGAGGTTTTTGCAGCCTTGAGAGCTTGGAAAGATAAGTTCTAAGGGACCTACCGGTTGATACAAAAATTCTGAATGGTTGACCTGTTGGGGTGCGCTTTCTAGAATCGGCCGACATTTTTGCCCGGAACTTACTTCCAGCCAATGTCGTCATCTATACGCAGGTCCGCCCAGTCCGACACTTTGACCCGCCTGGCTCAAGCCATCGCGGTGGCTGTGTCCGCCACACTGGCGGGCTGCCAGAGCAGCGGCCAGCTGCCCCAGACCGATACGGCGCAAGTGCCGAAGAACATGGCCGCCCGTGCCAAGCAGAAGCCTGTCTGGCTCAGCGAAAAGCCCAGCCCCCAAGCGCCTCAGGACATCTGGGAGCGCATGCGCCAGGGCTTCCAGTTGCAGGAAACCGCCGGGGTCAACCCACGTATCGAGCAGCAACGCCTGTGGTTCGCCAGCAACCCGTCCTTTCTGGAAGGCGCCGGTGAACGCGGCAGCCTGTACATGCATTACATCGTCGAACGCCTGGAAGAGCGCAACATGCCGCTGGAGCTGGCGCTGCTGCCGGTGATCGAAAGCGCCTACAACCCGATGGCCTATTCCCGTGCCAACGCCGTGGGGCTGTGGCAGTTCATCCCGTCAACCGGGCGCTATTTCAACCTGCGCCAGACCCGCTTCTATGACGGGCGTCGCGACATCACCGCTTCCACCACGGCCGCCATGGATTACCTGACGCGTCTGCACGACATGTTCAACGGTGACTGGCTGCTGGCGCTGGCCGCCTACAATGCCGGCGAAGGCACGGTCAGCCGGGCCATCGAACGCAACGAGAAGCTCGGCCTGCCCACCGACTACTGGAACCTGCCGCTGCCGGCCGAAACCCAGGCCTACGTGCCCAAGCTGCTGGCGCTGTCCCAGGTCGTGCTGTCCCCGGATGCCTATGGCGTGAACCTCAACCCGATTGCCAACGAGCCGTACTTCCAGGTCGTCGAGATCAACCAGCGCATGGACCTGTCCAAGGTCGCGGCGGTGGCGAACATCGATGAAGACGAGCTGTTCCAGCTCAATCCGGCCTTCAAGCAACGCACCACCATCGACGGTCCCCAGCACCTGCTGGTGCCCACCTCCAAGGCGCAACTGCTGTCCGCCAGCCTGTCGACCATGCGCCCGGAAGAGCTGATCAGCCAACGCTCGCTCAAACCAGTCTTCGAAACCGCCGACGACAGCGAAGTGGAAGGCGTACGCCGCACCTACCGGGTCAAGCGCGGCGACAATCTGGCCCAGATCGCCAAGGCCAACAACGTCCAGACCAAGGACCTGCAACGCTGGAACAAACTCAGCGGCAAGAGGCTCAAGGTCGGCCAGACCCTGGTGATGCAGGACGCCAAGGCCACCAAGGCGGCAAAGAGCACTGGCAAGCGCATCAACACCGTGGTCGCCGCCAACAGCAAGAACGGAAAAACCAAGCAAACCCAATACAAGGTCCAGCAAGGCGACTCGCTGTACGTAGTGGCCAAGCGCTTCAACGTCGAGATGCAACACCTCAAGCGCTGGAATCCAAGGATGGGCAAGGCCCTCAAGCCTGGGCAAATGCTTACGGTCTACTCCCCGCACTAAGCGCTGACAGCCTCCCTGTGGCGAGGGAGCTTGCTCCCGCTGGGCTGCGCAGCAGCCCCAAATCAGCCGCCTCGGTGAACCTGATAGATCAAGCCACTGCTTCGGGGGCTGCTTCGCAACCCAGCGGGAGCAAGCTCCCTCGCCACAGGTCCGGTGCCCGGCGGTGCCGTTCAACTGACGCCCCTCCACCCCCGCCTTTTTCCTGCCGATACAAGCTGTTACTGTACAGGCCATAAAAGCCCAAGCCGCCTGGATCGGATCTCAGACTTGATACGTCCCCTCCTCCTGTTCCTGATCAGCCTGGCCTTGAGCTATCCCGCCAGCGCAACCATCAGCGAAAGCCATGGCTACGCGCAGTTCGGTACGCTCAAGTACCCGGCCAGATTTACCCACTTCGACTGGGTCAACCCGCAGGCGCCCAAGGGCGGTACCTTGCGGGTCATGGCATTCGGCACCTTCGATACGCTCAACCCCTATACCTTCAAGGGCAGCAGCCCGGTATCCACACCGAACTTCCTGCAATATGGCATCAACGAGCTGAACGAACCGCTGATGGTCGGCACCGGCCAGTATGCGCCGTCCGGTGACGAGCCGACGTCGAGCTACGGCCTGATCGCCCGGTCGGTGGAGTACAGCGAGGATCGCAGTTGGGTGGTATTCAATCTGCGGCCCGAGGCACGGTTCCATGATGGCGTACCGATTACCGCGTACGACGTGGCCTTCTCCTACCGCACGCTGCTCAAGGAAGGCCATCCGCAATACCGCACCAACCTGCAGGAGGTGCTACGGGTCGACATCCTCAACCCGCTGAAAATCCGTTTTGTCTTCAAGCGCGCCGGCAACCCGCTGCTGATCCTGCGCCTGGGTGAGTTGCCGGTGTTGCCCCAACACTATTGGAAAGACCGCGACTTCAAGGTCACCACCTTCGAGCCGCCCCTGGGCAGTGGTCCGTACCGCATCACCAAGGTGCAACCGGGGCGCCAGCTGGTGTTCGAACGGGTCAAGGATTACTGGGGCAAGGACCTGCCGGTCAATCGCGGCAAATACAACGTCGACCGCATGGAGGTCGAGTTCTACCGCGACAGCGACGTCGCGTTCGAAGCCTTCAAGGCCGGTGAGTTCGACATCTACATCGAGCATCAGGCCAAGAACTGGGCCAACGGCTATGACTTCCCGGCGGTCCAGCGCGGCGATGTGATCAAGGCGCAGATTCCCCATCAGATCCCGACCCAGACCCAGGGCCTGTTCATGAACACCCGGCGCAATACCTTTGCCAACGTCAAGGTGCGAGAAGCCCTGGGGCTGATGTTCGATTTCGAGTGGACCAACCGCACGCTGTTCAGCAGTGCCTACAAACGCACCCTCAGTTACTACCCCAACAGCGAGTTCTCCGCCACCGGCGTTCCCGTGGGGCATGAATGGCTACTGCTCAAGCCCTACCGCGAGCAACTGCCGCCGCGCCTGCTCACCGAGCCCTTCGGGCTGCCCCAGACCGAGGGGCGCGGCATTCCGCGGGAAACCTTGCGCAAGGCGCTGGGACTATTGAAGGAGGCCGGCTGGACCCTCAACGGGCAGCGCCTGCTGAACGCGAACAGCCAGCCCCTGAGTTTCGAGATCCTGCTGGTGAACCCGAACCTGGAGCGGATCCTGCAACCGTACGTCGAGAACCTCGCCAGCATCGGCATCCAGGCCCGACTGCGCACCGTGGACCGGGCCCAGTACAAACAGCGGCTGGACCAGTTCGACTTCGACATGATTCTGTTGACCTTGAACCAGACCCTCAGCCCGGGCCTTGAACAATGGCAGTACTTTCACTCCAGCCAAGTCGGGGTCAAGGGCAGCAAGAACTACGCCGGGATCGCCAACCCGGTAGTCGATCACCTTCTGGAAAAACTCATGGCCGCCCAGACCCGCGACGAACAGGTCGCCGCCGGCAAGGCCCTGGACCGCGTGCTGCTGTGGCAGCACTACTGCATTCCCAACTGGTATATCAACTATCATCGCCTCGCGTACCATAACCGGTTCGCCTTCGTCACCACGCCGCCCTATACCTTGGGCCTGAGCGCGTGGTGGCTGAAATCTTCGGAGAAAGATCAATGAAGCCTTTTCGCGCCCTGCTTCTACAGGCCGGCGGCCTGCTGTTCGCCGGGCTGGCCTGTGCCGCGCCGCAGCACGCCGTGACGCTGTACAACGAACCGCCGAAGTACCCGGCCGACTTCAAACACTTCGACTACGTGAACCCCGACGCGCCCAAGGGCGGGATCTTCCGCCAGGGCGGCTTTGGCGGCTTCGACAGCCTCAACCCATTCATCAGCAAAGGTGTGCCGGCCGATGACATCGGCCTGATCTACGACACCCTGGCCAAGCAAGGCCTGGACGAACCCTTCACCGAGTACGGCCTGGTCGCCGAAAAAATCGAAAAGGCCCCGGACAACGCCTGGGTGCGCTTCTACCTGCGGCCCGAAGCACGCTTCAACGACGGTCATCCGGTGCGCGCCGAAGACGTGGTTTTCAGCTTCCAGACGCTGACCAAGGACGGCGCGCCGATGTTTCGCGGCTACTACAACGACGTCGCCGAGGTCATCGCCGAAGACCCGCTCAAGGTTCTGTTCAAGTTCAAGCATACGAACAACCGTGAACTGCCGCTGATCCTTGGCCAACTGCCGGTATTGCCCAAGCACTGGTGGGCGGATCGCGATTTCAACAAGGGCAATCTGGAAATCCCTCTGGGCAGCGGCCCGTACCGGGTGGCCGAAGTGAAGGCCGGGCGCTCGATCCGTTATGAACGCGTGAAGGACTACTGGGGCAAGGACTTGCCGGTCAACCGCGGCTTCTACAACTTCGACGTGCTGACCACCGATTACTACCGCGACAACACCGTCGCGGTCGAAGCCCTGAAAGCCGGGCAGTTCGATTTCTGGCTGGAGATGACCGCCAAGAACTGGGCCAACGCCTACAACATCCCCGCCGTCACGGAAGGCCGGCTGATCAAAGAGCAGATCCCCAACGGCAACCCCACTGGCATGCAGGGCTTTGTCTTCAACCTGCGCCGCCCGGTGTTCCAGGACGTGCGGGTGCGCAAGGCCCTGAGCCTGCTGCTGGACTTCGAGTGGACCAACAAGCAACTGTTCAACAGTGCCTATGCACGCACCCGCAGTTATTTTGAAAACTCGGAAATGGCGGCCACCGGCCTGCCCGGCGAAGACGAATTGAAGATTCTCGAACCGCTGCGCGGCAAAATTCCCGAGCAGGTCTTCACCGAGGCGTTCCAACCGTCGGTGTGTGATGGCAGCGGCATGATCCGCGACCAGCAGCGCAAGGCCTACCAACTGCTGCAGGAAGCCGGCTGGCGCATCGTCGACGACAAGATGGTCGACGCCCAGGGCAAGCCGGTGGTGCTGGAGTTCCTGCTGGCCCAGACCGAGTTCGAACGGGTGCTGCTGCCGTTCAAGCGCAACCTGAGCGACCTGGGCATCGACCTGGTGATCCGCCGGGTGGACGTGTCCCAATACATCAACCGCGTGCGCTCGCGGGATTTCGACCTGGTGGTGGGCAGCTTCCCGCAGTCCAGCTCACCGGGCAACGAACAGCGTGAATTCTGGATGTCGGCCGCCGCCGACAAGCCTGGCAGCCGCAATACGATGGGCCTGAAGGATCCGGCGGTGGACCAACTGGTGGAGCAACTGATCAACGCCGATTCGCGCAAGAGCCTGGTGGCCCATGCCAGGGCGCTGGACCGGGTGCTGCAATGGGGCTATTACGTGATCCCCAACTGGCACATCAAGACCTGGCGCGTGGCTTACTGGAACCACATCGGTCATCCGAAAGTCACGCCGACCTATGACATCGGCACCACCACCTGGTGGGTCAAGCCGGACACCAAGCCTGCCGAAGAAGTGGAACAAGTGATCGAAAAACAGAACAACGCTGCTCCGGCGAGCGTGGAGTAAACCGATGCTGGCTTACATTATCCGGCGACTGCTGCTGATCGTTCCGACCCTGTTCGGCATCCTGGTGATCAACTTCCTGATCATCCAGGCCGCGCCGGGTGGACCGGTCGAACAGATGATTGCCAAGCTCGAAGGGTTCGAAGGCGCCACCAGCCGTATCGCCGGCGGCGGTGCGGAAGTCTCGGTAGCCGGTTCCTCCTACCGTGGCGCGCAGGGTCTGGACCCGGCGCTGGTCAAGGAAATCGAACGGATGTACGGCTTCGACAAGCCGGCCCCTGAACGCCTGTGGATCATGATCAAGAATTATGCCCACCTGGATTTCGGCGACAGCTTCTTCCGCGACGCCAAGGTCATCGACCTGATCAAGGAAAAGATGCCGGTGTCGATCTCCCTCGGGCTGTGGAGCACGCTGATCATGTACCTGGTGTCGATCCCGCTGGGGATCGCCAAGGCCACGCGCCACGGTAGTCACTTCGACGTCTGGACCAGTTCGGCGATCATCGTGGGTTATGCGATCCCCTCGTTCCTGTTCGCCATTCTGCTGATCGTGGTATTTGCCGGCGGCAGTTACTTCGACTGGTTCCCGTTGCGCGGGCTGACCTCCAACAACTTCGATGAACTGTCGCTGGGCGGCAAGATCCTCGATTATTTCTGGCACTTGGCGCTGCCCGTGACCGCCCTGGTGATCGGTAACTTCGCGACCATGACCCTGTTGACCAAAAACAGCTTCCTCGACGAAATCAACAAGCAGTACGTCGTTACCGCCAAGGCCAAGGGCCTGACCCGCCGCCGAGTGCTCTATGGCCATGTGTTCCGCAATGCCATGCTGCTGGTAATCGCGGGTTTTCCTTCGGCGTTCATCGGGATTTTCTTTACCGGATCCTTGCTGGTGGAAGTGATCTTCTCCCTTGACGGCCTGGGGCTGATGAGTTTCGAAGCGGCCATCAACCGTGACTACCCGGTGGTGTTCGGCACGCTGTTCATCTTTACCTTGCTGGGGTTGGTGGTGAAGCTGATCGGTGACCTGACCTACACCTTCGTCGATCCACGCATCGACTTCGAAAGCCGGGAGCACTGAGATGAACCTGTCCCCGCTCAATCGTCGGCGCTTCGAACTGTTCAAGGCCAACAAGCGTGGCTGGTGGTCGCTGTGGCTGTTCCTGATCCTGTTCGGGCTGAGCCTGGGCGCCGAACTGATCGCCAACGATAAGCCGCTGGTGGTGCACTACGACAATGGCTGGTACTTTCCGGCCCTCAAGCGCTACCCGGAAACCACCTTCGGCGGCGAATTCCCCCTGGAAGCCAACTACAAGAGCCCGTACATCCGTGAACTACTGGCCGCCAAGGACGCCTGGGTGTTGTGGGCGCCGATCCCGTTCAGCTACCAGAGCATCAATTACGACCTGAAGGTCCCGGCCCCGGCACCACCTTCGGCGATGAACTGGCTGGGCACCGACGACCAGGGCCGCGACGTGCTGGCCCGGGTGATCTATGGCTTCCGCATCTCGGTGCTGTTCGCCCTGACACTGACGCTGCTCAGTTCGATCATCGGCGTGATCGCCGGCGCGTTGCAGGGCTTCTATGGCGGCTGGGTGGATCTGGCCGGCCAGCGTTTCCTGGAGATCTGGTCGGGGCTGCCGGTGCTCTACCTGCTGATCATCCTCGCCAGTTTCGTGCAGCCGAACTTCTGGTGGCTGCTGGGCATCATGCTGCTGTTTTCCTGGATGAGCCTGGTGGACGTGGTCCGCGCCGAGTTCCTGCGCGGGCGCAACCTGGAGTATGTGCGCGCCGCACGGGCGCTGGGCATGCAGAACGGCGCGATCATGTTCCGCCACATCCTGCCCAACGCCATGGTGTCGACCCTGACCTTCATGCCGTTCATCCTCACGGGCGCCATCGGCACCCTCACCGCCCTGGACTTCCTCGGCTTCGGCCTGCCACCCGGCGCGCCGTCCCTGGGCGAGCTGGTGGCTCAGGGCAAATCCAATCTCCAGGCGCCGTGGCTGGGCATCAGTGCATTCGCCGTGCTGGCCCTGATGCTGAGCCTGCTGGTGTTCATCGGCGAGTCCGCTCGCGATGCCTTCGATCCGAGGAAGTGAAATGAACCAGGATAATCTGATCGAAGTCCGCGACCTGGCGGTGGAATTCATTGTCGGCGAACGGCGCCAACGGGTGGTCGAAGGCGTCAGTTTCGACATCAAGCGCGGCGAAACCCTGGCCCTGGTGGGGGAAAGCGGCTCGGGCAAATCGGTCACCGCCCACTCGATCCTGCGCTTGCTGCCCTACCCGCTGGCCCATCATCCCAGCGGAAGCATCCAGTACGCCGGCCAAGATCTGCTGGGGCTGAAGGAGAAAACCATCCGCCACATCCGCGGCAACCGGATCGCGATGATTTTCCAGGAGCCGATGACCTCGCTCAATCCACTGCATTGCATTGAAAAGCAGATCAATGAAGTGCTTGGCATCCACAAGGGCCTGACCGGCAAGGTCGCGACCCGTCGCACCCTCGAATTGCTGGAGCTGGTGGGCATCCCCGAGCCGCACAAGCGCCTCAAGGCGCTGCCCCACGAGCTGTCTGGCGGCCAGCGCCAACGGGTGATGATCGCCATGGCCCTGGCCAACGAGCCGGAACTGTTGATCGCCGACGAGCCGACCACGGCCCTGGACGTCACCGTCCAGCTGAAAATCCTCGAATTGCTCAAGCAATTGCAGGCACGATTGGGCATGTCGTTGCTGCTGATCAGCCACGATTTGAACCTGGTGCGAAGAATTGCGCATCGCGTATGTGTCATGCAGCGCGGTTGCATCGTCGAACAGGCATCGTGCGAACAATTGTTCCGCGCACCGCAGCATCCGTACACTCGGGAACTGCTGGGCGCCGAGCCCAGCGGCACCCCGGCAGACAATGTGATCGGGCCGCCATTGCTGGAGGTCGAGGACCTGAAAGTCTGGTTTCCGGTCAAGAAAGGCCTGTTCAAACGTACGGTAGACTACATCAAGGCCGTGGACGGTATCCGCTTCAGCCTGCCCCAGGGCCAGACCCTGGGCATCGTCGGCGAGAGCGGTTCCGGCAAGTCGACCCTGGGGCTGGCGATCCTGCGGTTGATCGGCAGCCAGGGCGCGATCCGCTTCGAGGGCCAGGCGCTGGACGGCCTGACGCAGCAACAGGTCCGACCGCTGCGCCGGGAAATGCAAGTGGTGTTTCAAGATCCGTTTGGCAGCCTGAGCCCGCGGATGTGCGTGAGCCAGATTGTCGGCGAAGGCCTGCGGATCCACGGGATCGGCACCGAAGCCGAGCGGGAACAAGCGATTATCGAGGCACTGAAGGAGGTAGGCCTGGATCCGGAAACCCGGAACCGCTACCCCCATGAATTTTCCGGAGGGCAACGGCAGCGTATCGCCATTGCCCGGGCCCTGGTGCTCAAGCCGGCGTTGATTCTGCTGGACGAACCGACGTCGGCCCTGGACCGTACCGTGCAACGCCAGGTGGTGGAGCTGTTACGGTCGCTGCAAACCAAGTACAACCTGACGTATCTGTTTATCAGCCATGACCTGGCTGTCGTCAAAGCGCTGAGCCACCAACTGATGGTGGTCAAGCATGGCCAAGTGGTCGAACAAGGTGATGCCCGCGGCATATTCGCCGCGCCGCAGCACCCCTATACACAGCAGTTGCTGGAGGCCGCCTTCCTGGCCCCAACGACTGCCGAATAACCTGAAAGAGGAGCAACACATGGGTTTTCTCGCCGGTAAGCGCGTACTGATCGTCGGTGTCGCCAGCAAGCTGTCCATCGCATCCGGCATCGCTGCCGCCATGCATCGCGAGGGCGCTGAGCTTGCCTTCACTTATCAGAACGACAAACTCAAGGGTCGTGTCGAAGAGTTCGCGCAAGGCTGGGGTTCGAGCCCTGAGCTGTGCTTCCCGTGCGACGTGGCCAGCGATGAAGAAATCGCCAAGGTCTTCGAAGAACTGAGCAAGAAGTGGGATGGCCTGGACTGCATCGTGCACTCCGTGGGCTTCGCCCCTGGCGACCAACTGGACGGCGACTTCACCGAAGCCACCACCCGTGAAGGTTTCCGCATCGCCCATGACATCAGCGCCTACAGCTTCGTGGCGCTGGCCAAGGCCGGTCGCGAAATGATGAAAGGCCGCAACGGCAGCCTGCTGACCCTGTCGTACCTGGGCGCCGAGCGCACCATGCCGAACTACAACGTGATGGGCATGGCCAAGGCCTCCCTGGAAGCCGGCGTACGCTACCTGGCCGGCTCCCTGGGCCCGGAAGGCACTCGCGTCAACGCCGTATCGGCAGGTCCGATCCGCACTCTCGCCGCTTCCGGCATCAAGAACTTCCGCAAGATGCTGGCCGCCAACGAGGCGCAAACCCCACTGCGTCGCAACGTCACCATCGAAGAAGTCGGCAACGCCGGCGCCTTCCTGTGCTCCGACCTGGCGTCGGGCATCAGCGGTGAAATCATGTACGTGGACGGCGGCTTCAACACCACCGCCATGGGCAACATCGAAGAGTAATCTTCAGCGCACCGCTGCGTAGAAACGCCGCTTGACCTGGACAGGGCAAGCGGCGTTTTTTATGCCTGATTATTTGACTACATCGCAGATTCCCTGTGGGAGCGAGCTTGCTCGCGATAGCGGTGTGTCAGTCAGCAAAAATGTTGAATGTGCCTCAGCCTTCGCGGGCAAGCCCGCTCCCACAGGGGATTTTGTTTGGCTGAAAATTGTGTGCACGCCTCAGATCCTGTGGGAGCGAGCTTGCTCGCGATAGCGGTGGATCGGCTTGCATCGATCTGAATATGCCGCCGTCGTGGGCACGCCCCACTTTTTTACCGGCGTGCCGCCTGCTTTTGTGCATACATCGCCGCATCTGCATCGGCCAGGAGGTTGTCGATGGACTCATGGCGCGATGGGTCGTATTCGATCTGGCCCACGCTGAAGCGGATGTCATAGCCGCGCTGCAACGTTGCGTTGCGCTCGTCGAGGATTTCTCGCAGGCGGGCCATGATCGCGGTCGTCTCCACATGAGACGACCCCGTGAGCAGCGCCACGAACTCATCGCCGCCCAAGCGGCCAATTACGTCGCTTTCGCGAAAAGCGATGCGCAGCACGTCGGCGAAGGTTTTCAACGCCGCATCGCCTTCGGCGTGGCCGAACCTGTCGTTGATGGGCTTGAAATCATTGAGATCGAAAAACAGCAGCGTCGCCGGGCGGGACAGGCGTGTGCACACGTTCAGCGCATGTTGGGCCAGCGTCCTGAAGCCGCGCCGATTGGACAGCAGAGTCAGTTCGTCCATGCTCGCCATCTGCACAGCGATCATTTCTTCCTCGGCCATGCGCGCCAGGTCGCGCAGCAGTTCGCGTTCCTCGTCGTCAAGTTTGCGTGGCCGGGTATCGATCAGGCACAGCGTTCCGAGTTTGCTGCCGTCAGCGAGCCCCAACGGCTGCCCGGCATAGAAGCGGATACCCGGACTGTCCGTGACAAACGGGTTGTCGTGAAACCGCTCATCCTGCCGAGCGTCGCACACTTCCATGATCTGATCCTGCAGGATGGCATGCCCACAGAATGAAACATCGCGCCCGGACTCGCTGGCGTCCAGGCCCGCGTTGGACTTGAACCACTGACGGTTGGCGTCCACCAGGGTCACTAAGGCAATCGGCACATTGAACAGACGCCGGGCAAGCCGCGTCAGGCGATCGAACCGTTCTTCGGGCGCGGTATCGAGCAGCTTGAGCGAGTGCAGGCTGTTGAGCCGAGTGGCTTCATTTTCAGGTTTACCAGGCGCGAGCATCGACAACTCCTGTGAGGGCGGACTGCTGGAGTCTAGTCCAGACCCGTCGCACTTCAAACGACAAAATCCAACGGGCATTTGCCGACGAGGGCTAATACACTGAAGCACGATCCAAGACGAGGACCTTGACCGATGAAGCACGCCTCCCATGACGCTGCCCCACGTTTCTGGCGCGACGCGGCCCTGCCCTTCATCGAGGCCCGGGCAATCGCCGACGGGCGCAAAGTCTGCTATGGGCGCCACGCCCATGATCACTTCTCCATCGGGGCGATCACCGCCGGGCGCAGCACTTATGTCCACGAGCGCTCCCACTTCCAGGTCGAGGCCGGCACAGTGGTGCTGATGAACCCCGGCGATGTCCATGCCTGCAATCCGATCGACGATCAACCCTGGTCGTACGTGATGCTGTACGTCGATACCCAGTGGCTGCGTGACTTGCAACGCCGTATCGGCTTCGACGAAACCCTGGACTTCCAGGCCTTTGCCACGACCCACAGCCGCGATGCCGAGCTGTTCGGCGCCTTGCAGGAGCTGTATGAACGGCTGGTGGACGAACGGCTCGACCCGCGCCACAAACAGGCCGCCGCCGAGGCGTTTTTCAGCGACCTGCAACAGCGACTCAACCCCGCCGGACGTCCGGACCGGGGCAGCCATCCGGGATTGATGCGGGCCGCGCAGTTCATCCATGACCATTGCACCGAAGCCTTGAAGCTCGAGGACATCTGCGCCGCCGCGCAACTTTCACCGTCGTACCTGAGCCGCGCCTTCAAGCGCCATTACGGCATGACGCCCCACGCCTTCCTGGTCAATCGCCGGATCCAGTTCGCCCGCCACCAACTGCGCGAAGGCAAGCTGATCGCCGACGTGGCGCTGGACAGCGGCTTCGCCGACCAGGCGCATTTCCAGCGGGCGTTCAAGCAGCACCTGGCAGCGACGCCGGGGCAATATCGCGGCTGACGCAGCGATTTCCGGGCCAGACAGATACCCGTGGCGAGGGAGCTTGCTTGTGGTGAGGGAGCTTGCTTGTGGCGAGGGAGCTTGCTCCCGCTCGACTGCGCAGCAGGCGCGTTGATTGTGCAGGGATTAAAAAGCGGGGGGGGTTGCTTCGCAACCCAGCGGGAGCAAGCTCCCTCGCCACAGAAGCCTCGCCACAGAAGCGGGTTTGTCAAGGCAATACCAGATAAACCGCACTCACCACCAACAACGCCGCCATCGCCCGGTTGAACAGGCGCATGGTCGACGGATTACCCAGCCAACTGCGCAGAAAGCTTCCGGCATAGGCCCAGCACCCCACCGAGACATAGCAGATCACCAGATAGATCGCCGCGAACTGCCAGACCAGCCGCGCCTCGCCATCGGCGACGAAGGCGCCCATCCCCGCCACGCAGGCCAGCCAGGCCTTGGGATTGAGCCATTGCATCAGCGCGCCGTAGAACATCGAGGGCGCCCGTCCCTCCTCGCCGCTACCCAGATGGCCGTTGTCCATCGCCAGTTTCCAGGCCATGAACAGCAGAAACCCGACGCCCCCCAGTTGCACCACTCGCGTAAGGCCGGGCCAGCGTTGCAACACTTCATGCAATCCGAGGCCCATCAGCACCAACAGCAGGACAAACCCCAGGGTCGCGCCGCCCACATGGCGCAGCGTCGCGCGAAACCCGTAGCGCGCCCCGGAACTGAGTGCCACGATGTTGACCGGCCCCGGTGTGATCGAGGCGACCAGGGCAAATGCCGCCATGGAAAAAATCAGATTCATTGCATACCTTCTTTCAATGTACGTGAGGTAGCGACCAAGGTAAGTGGCCCGAGGCCGAAGGTATTGAAGAAAACTGCCTACATCAGTGGCAATAAAAGCTTGCTCGCGACGAAGTCATCCGCGCCTCATGTGAACCGCGCTGCCTGCATCGCGAGCAAGCTTTGCTCCCACAGGAGGCGGTTCCTCTACAACCGCAGGGAATAAAATTCACTGTCGATTTTCCGGTGGAGCCGTCCCGGCCCCAGCCTTATGCTCAACCCATGAACCTACAAGACTCGCTGCTCCCACCCCACGCCGAGATGGTCCGCGCCATGCTCGAACGAGACACCGCCTACGAGGGGGTGTTCTTCACGGCGGTCAAGACCACCGGTATTTTCTGCCGCCCCAGTTGCACGGCGCGCAAGCCGAAACCGGAGAACGTCGAGTTCTTCGCCCATGCCGATGAAGCGATGTCGGCCGGCTACCGCGCCTGCCTGCGCTGCAAGCCGCTGGACGCCGCCGCCATCGCCCCGGACTGGATCCAGACGCTGCTCAAGGCCGTGGACGCCGAGCCGGAGCAACGCTGGACCGACGCCCTGCTGCTGGAACAAGGCATCGAACCGCTGAAGTTGCGGCGCTGGTTCAAGCAGCATTTCGGCATGACCTTCCATGCGTACCTGCGCACGCGCCGCCTGGGTATCGCCCTGGGCGGCATCAAGCAAGGGAGCTCCATCGACCACGCGGCGTTCGATTCCGGCTACGAATCCCTGAGCGGCTTTCGTGACGCCTTCGTAAAATCGTTCCACATCACCCCGGGCCGGGCCGCCCTCAGCGAACCCTTGTTGTTTACGCGCCTGACCACGCCCCTGGGACCCATGCTGGCCATGGCCGAGCAGCGCGGCCTGGTACTGCTGGAATTTCTCGACCGCCCGGCACTGACCCGAGAGATCGAAGAGTTGCAGCAGCGCTATGGCTACACCGTCGCGCCGGGGCACAACGCGCACTTGCAGCGGATCGAAACCGAGCTGGCCGACTACTTCGCCGGCAAGCTCACCGCGTTCACCGTCCCGCTGCACATGCCCGGCAGTGCCTTTGCCGTAAGGGTCTGGGCGCAGTTGCAAGCGATTCCCTATGGCGAAACCCGAAGCTACGGCACGATCGCCAGTGCCCTGGGCAGCCCCGGCGCCAGTCGCGCCGTCGGGCTGGCCAACGGCCAGAATCGCCTGGCGATTGTCGTCCCCTGCCATCGGGTGATCGGTGCCGATGGCGCGCTGACCGGTTATGGTGGCGGGCAACCGCGCAAAGCGTTCTTGTTGCGGCTGGAAAAAGCCGCCGTGCAGGTTTCCCTGCCCCTGGCGTTTTGATCGACCCGCAGAGCGAAGAGCCAATGCCCGTGCCGTACCACGATGCCAGTGTCTTCCTGGCAAGCCTCGATGAAGACTGGCAACGCCACGTCGAAACGGTCGGCCCGTGCCTGCTGCGACCCAAGCCGGCCCGTGATCCCTACGAAGTGCTGGTGCGCTCCATCGCTTATCAGCAATTGCACGCCAAGGCCGGCGATGCGATTTTCGGCAGGCTATTGGCACTGTTTCCCGAGCAGGACTTTCCCAGGCCGGAACAGATCCTGGCGACGGATTTCGAGTTGTTGCGCGGCTGCGGATTCTCCGCCAGCAAGATTGCAACCATTCAAGGCATCGCCCAAGCGGCGCTGGACGGCGTGGTACCGGACTACGCCAGCGCCCTGGCCATGGAGGATGAGCAGTTGATCGAGCGCCTGGTCACCTTGCGCGGGGTCGGCCGCTGGACGGTGGAGATGCTGTTGATCTACAGCCTGGAACGACCGGACATTTTGCCGGTCGATGATTTTGGCGTACGCGAAGGTTATCGTCGGCTCAAGGGACTGGAGCAGCAGCCCAGCCGCCGGCAGATGATCGATATCGGCCTGGCCTGGAGTCCGCATCGGACGGTGGCGGCGTGGTATCTGTGGCGGGTGCCTGCCCGCGGTACGGCGTGATCGTTCATCGCCCCCTTGCGGAGGTGGCCGTGCCGGCCTCTTCGCGGGCAAGCCCGCTCCCACAGGGCTTTGTGTCAGGCAGATATTCCGTGCCAGTCAGTGGACGGTGTGGGAGCGGGCTTGCTCGCGAAGCGGCCAGTGCTGTCGCAGATGATTTCACTGATTGCAAACGCTGTACGTCCAGGCTCTCCTGAGCCCAACCCTTGCCAACCGGAGGCCCCCATGCACTTAGAAGGATCCTGCCACTGCGGCGCGGTATCGTTCAGCCTCACCTGTGTCCACCCCTACCCTTACCAGCGCTGCTACTGCTCGATCTGTCGCAAGACTCAGGGCGGCGGCGGTTTTGCGATCAACCTCGGGGGCGATGCCACGAGCCTGAAAGTACGCGGTCGCAAGCACATCTCGATCTATCATGCGCGGCTCAAGGAAGAAGGTGAGAAACGCGCCCACCGCAGCAGCGCCGAACGGCATTTCTGTTCAGTGTGCGGCTCGGGGTTGTGGTTGTTCAGCCCCGAATGGCCGGAGCTGATCCACCCATTTGCCTCAGCCATCGACACACCACTGCCGGTACCGCCGGAGCACACCCACCTGATGCTCGGCTCCAAGGCGCCGTGGGTCGAGGTCGAGGCGCATCCGCGTGACCAGCAGTTCGAGGTTTACCCTGAGGAGTCCATTGCTCAGTGGCATGAGCGCCTTGGGTTGACGGCTTGAGGC
>NZ_JBKGGX010000037.1:0-43807 GCF_052041925.1 Pseudomonas sp. SMN5 | reverse complement strand
GGAGATGTGTAGAAGAGACGGGGGTCAGGCAATGACCAGTTGCCTGACCGGGCCTCATCGCGAGCAGGCTCGCTCCCACAGTGGATAGGTGGCGTTCCTGAGACCGAGACAAGACGCGGACCCTGTGGGAGCGAGCTTGCTCGCGATAGCGGTCTGTCAGTTGATATCGATATGACTGATCTGAAACCATCGCGAGCAAGCTCGCTCCCACAATGGTGGAATCCAGCGCTGCTTAGAGCGGCGCAGGCTGGATGATTTCGACCCAGTAGCCATCCGGGTCCTTGATGAAGGCCAGGCTCTTCATGCGTCCGTCGCTCAGGCGTTTCTGGAAATCGCAGCCCAGCGCTTCAAAGCGCTCGCAGGCGGCGACGACATCCGGTACGGAGATGCAGATGTGACCGAATCCGCGTGGGTCGGTGTTGCCGTTGTGGTAGGCAAACGCCGGATCGCTTTCAGTCCCGTGGTTGTGGGTCAATTCGAGGATGCCCGGGATCGATTTCATCCATTCGGTACGAGCTGCTGCATCCGCCGGGATCTGCTTCTTGTCCACCAGGGCCAGGAAATACAGGCTGAATTCGGCTTCCGGGAAGTCGCGTTTTTCCACCAGAGAAAAACCCAGCACGCGAGTGTAGAAGTCCAGGGACCGGTTGATGTCCTTGACCCGCAACATGGTGTGGTTGAAGACGAATTGCGCGGTTGCAGCATCAGGTTGAGCAGTGACGCCAGGGACAGTGTCGAGTTCGTGCAGGCTCATGGGCCCTCCGGAAAATAAGTGGGGCAAACGGCGTCGCAGCCAAGTGCGACGGTTCCTGGGCTTGCGTAAACGGCTTCCTTGCAGCTGCGCCCATGATACGCAAGGGGCGCGGCATCGCCAAACCGTGTGTGGCTATTGCCTGGTGCTGCCCGGGGCTTCAGACTTTACGATTCATCCTTGAGTGCCCGTGCAATGATTCGACCGTTCCTTTGGCTGTTTGTCTCGTCGTTTGCCGCAGTCGCCAGTGTTGGCGCCTGGGCAGATGAGCCGCAGGTTGCCTGGCCGCAGGGTTGGTTCGTCGAGGCGCTGCCTTCCGGCGTGTCGGTCTCGACGCCAGCGACAGCGACCCAGCGCCAGCGCGCGACCAAGAACGACCCGGCGGGCAACGCGCTGATGGTCATGGAACTGACGACGACAACGGTCGAGCCCGATCACCAGGTCAACTTGCAAGGTGTGTTGCTGGAGATGCGTAAATCAATCCAGAAGGATTTTTTCCAGAGCGGTTACCAGAGTGTCTGCAATAAGATTCATGCATCCATGTTGGGCGGGGTAACTGCACTGGAAACCACTTGCACGATCACGCAAAACGGAAGGCATGTTCTGTCGCAGACACTGGTCGCGGCACTAAATGGCGGCAAGGCCTACGTGCTGTCCTATGCCGGACAGGCACAGGTGTATGTTGAAAGCCAGAATGAAATACAGTCGGTACGAAACAGCCTGAAACTTTAAGGCCTTCGGCGTAATACCTTCGGACTAATCCTGAAGTTCAGCCCATAAAAAAGCCCTGATCCAGTCAGGGCTTTTGTTTCATCGAAGTGACGTCGGCTCAGCCGCGCAGCCAGGAATCAACAGTCTTCGCGCCGTATTGTTCTTTCCAGGCTTTGAGGCCGCGGTGGTTGCCGCCCTTGGTCTCGATCAATTCACCGGTGTGCGGGTTCTGGTAGACCTTCACCACGCGCGCGCGGCGGGTTTTGACAGGCTTGCCCGACTGCTGGCCAGCCTTGGACGGGGTCGGCTCGAGGATCGCGACGATGTCGCGCAGGCTCTTGCCGTAGCTTTTCATCAGGCCCAGCAGCTTTTCTTCGAATTCGATTTCTTTCTTGAGCCCGGCATCATTCTTCAACGATTCCAGCTGCTTGAGCTGTTCTTGAAGGGCCTTTTCGGCTGCGCGAAATTCAGCGAGTCTGGACAAAATCGTTACTCCAATCAGATTATTTGGCTGATATCACCGCTAACAAAGCAATAAGCCAAGCGCCTTGAAGCGACTCGGTGATAATGAATCACCTGCTATCCAGCACAGGTAAAAAAATTGTAGTAGTTAAAGCGAAAAGTGTAAATCGTAACTTTTGCGTTATGTAACAACAGCGACTGTTCTTAACAGCGCAGCTGTGATCGTCAATTGGCCGGCGACGGGTAATTGCCATTAGTGCGGATCAGCAGCTGTATGAAGTACGAACCGCTATTGCGGTAGAACAAGTAGAAAACTCGCTGGAAAGTTCAGCGCTTTGACTGGCAGGCCAGTTCAATAAACGCTCGGGTGGCGGGGGAGGCCTGACGGCTGTCCAGCACCGCGAGGCCAATCTGGCGCGGCACCGGCGGCGCCAAGGGCCGGGTGATGAAGCCCGGATGATCATTTTCCGGCAGCGAACCCTCGGAAACGACGCTCACCGCTTCGCCGCGTCGGACCACATCCAGTGTGCTGAGCAATTGTGAGCAACGATAGCGCACGTTGGGTGTGAGCCTGGCGGCGTTGAACAGGCGCGTGACCAGTTCCGACGATCCGGCCTCGGTGAGCACGAAAGGGTCGTTGCACAGTTCCGCGAGGCTCAAACTGGCCTGGTCTGCGAGGGGATGACGTTCGGGCAACAGGGCGACCATTTGGTCTTCCATCAGTGCGAACGTATCGAAACGGTCCTCGGGCAATACCACGAAGCCAACGTCAATCCGCCGTTCATCCAGCCATTGGACCACCTGCCTGTCCGGTCCTTCGTCGATGTGCACTTCGATGCCTGGATGCAGGGCGCGGTAGCGTTGCAGGATGGCGGGTAGCAGTTTCATCGACGACGTCGGCCCGAACGAGCCGATGCGCAAGGTGCCACGGCGCATGCCCCGGGCATCGGCGGCTTCCTGGCGCAAGGTGTTGGCCAATCCGAGCATGGCCCTGGCCCGCAGCAGCAGGCGTTCACCGATGTCGCTGAGCTCCACCTGGGCCTGATGCCGGCGAAGCAACTCGACGCCGAGCTCCTGCTCCAGGGACCTGATGGCATGGGATACCGCCGACTGGCCGATGCCCAGTCGCGTTGCCGCGGCGGTGAACCCGCGTAGCTCGGCGACCAGGGAAAAGATTTCCAGTTGGGTCAGGGTCATGAGTGTTTGCTCATTTTACGATGAATGATCATGAGGCAAACAATACGCCAACCCAACCCTACGCGATACCGTGGCAGGGGAGCTTGCTCCCGCTGGGTGCGAAGTAGCCCCTCGATTGTCGGGCCCGCTGCGCGGTCCAGCGGGAGCAAGCTCCCTCGCCACGTCCCATTGACCTTCAGGTGAACCATGAACGCTTTGGAACAAACCGCACCAACCCCATCCGACCTGCCGGTCTACCTGAAGCTCGCCATGGTCACCATGATCTGGGGCGGGACCTTCGTGGCCGGCAGGATGCTGGCCGACGCCCTGACGCCGTTGTTCGCCGCCAGCCTGCGGTTCCTGCTGGCCAGCCTCGCGCTGCTGTTGTTCCTGACCATGGTCAGGATTCCCCTGGTCAGGCCCAGCCTGAAGCAGGGCTTGCAACTGGCCGCGCTGGGGTTCTTCGGCATCTTTTTCTACAACCTGTGTTTCTTCTACGGTCTGCAGCACATCAGCGCGTCACGGGCCTCATTGATCGTGGCGCTGAACCCGGCGGTGATCGGGCTGGCATCCTGGTGTCTGTTCAAGGAGCGCCTGGGCCGGCTGAAAGTGGCGGGCATCGTGCTGTGCATTGGCGGGGCGGGGCTGGTGATCGTCAGTCGCGACCCATCCCTGTTGCACGATGCCCCGCAGAGTTGGATCGGCGATCTGTTGATATTCGGATGCGTGCTGGGCTGGGGCATCTATTCGCTGTTTTCCAAAGGCCTGAACGCAAGCCTTGGCCCCTTGCAGACGGTGACCTGGTCGATCCTGCTGGGCACCTTGATGTTGTGGCTGGCCTGCGCGGTCTCGGGTGAGGTGCGCGTCGAAGCATTGCGCGGCCTGGACCTGCGGCAGTGGCTGAGCCTGGGGTATCTCGGCGTGCTCGGTTCGGCCCTGGCCTACATCGCCTGGTACGACGGCATCCGCCGGATTGGCGCGACGCGTTCCGGGGTGTTCATCGCGCTCAATCCACTGACAGCGGTATTGCTGGGGGCACTGTTATTGGACGAACGGTTCACCGCGCTGATGTGCGTGGGCGGCGGGCTGATCCTGACGGGTATTTTCCTCTGCAACAAACCTCTTGCGCGGGCCCCAGGAAGGGCGGTTTGATACAGAAGGCGGACAAATCCGGTTACGCTGTGTAGAATCGATTTACGCATATAAGAATAACGTCTTCTGGCAGCAGAAGCCTCGCCCGCAAGAGCCTTGGGTCGACAATGAAGATACTTGGGTTTCAACTGATCTACGGCGATTACCTCGCCCGCAGCGTTCGCGGTATTTCCTGCGCGCCACCCTGTGCCTCCAGCATCGCCAGCAACTAACGTTTCCTGTTAATTGATACGCATGATGAGGCGCCGACATGGCAGATCTATACGAAAATCCCATGGGCCTGATGGGCTTTGAATTCATCGAATTCGCATCCCCGACCCCTAATACCCTGGAGCCGATCTTCGAGATCATGGGCTTCACCAAGGTGGCGACCCACCGCTCCAAGGACGTGCACCTGTATCGCCAGGGCGCGATCAACCTGATTCTCAACAACGAGCCCCACAGCGTGGCTTCGTACTTTGCCGCCGAGCACGGTCCGTCGGTCTGCGGCATGGCGTTCCGAGTCAAGGATTCGCAGCGGGCCTACAAGCGTGCCCTGGAACTCGGCGCGCAACCGATCCACATCGAGACCGGTCCGATGGAGTTGAACCTGCCGGCGATCAAAGGCATCGGCGGCGCGCCGCTGTACCTGATCGACCGCTTTGGTGAGGGCAGCTCGATCTATGACATCGATTTCGTGTTCCTCGAAGGCGTCGACCGCCACCCGGTGGGTGCCGGCCTGAAAATCATCGACCACCTGACCCACAACGTGTACCGCGGCCGCATGGCCTACTGGGCGGGCTTCTACGAGAAGCTGTTCAACTTCCGCGAGATCCGTTACTTCGACATCAAGGGCGAATACACCGGCCTGACGTCCAAGGCCATGACCGCCCCGGATGGCATGATCCGCATCCCGCTCAATGAGGAGTCGTCCAAGGGCGCCGGGCAGATCGAAGAGTTCCTGATGCAGTTCAACGGCGAAGGCATCCAGCACGTGGCCTTTCTCACCGATGACCTGGTCAAGACTTGGGACGCGTTGAAGAAGATCGGCATGCGCTTCATGACCGCCCCGCCAGACACCTACTACGAAATGCTCGAAGGCCGCCTGCCGAACCACGGTGAACCAGTGGCCGAGCTGCAATCGCGCGGCATCCTGCTGGACGGCGCTTCCGAGCAGGGCGACAAGCGATTGCTGCTGCAGATCTTCTCGGAGACCCTGATGGGACCGGTGTTCTTCGAGTTCATCCAGCGCAAGGGTGACGATGGTTTTGGCGAAGGCAACTTCAAGGCGCTGTTCGAATCCATCGAGCGCGATCAGGTGCGTCGGGGTGTGCTCACCACCGAGTGATCGTCGAATGATGAAAAAGCCCGCCCGGCAGTGATGCCGGGCGGGCTTTTTATTGCCGACGTTTTCAAGACCCTGTGGGAGCGAGCCTGCTCGCTCCCACAGGGGAAAGGGTGCTGTTCAGGTGCGGCGCTGTTGCCGCATCAGGTGCTTGAACCCTTCGAACACCAATACCGCCACGGCCAGCCAGATCGGGATGCAGGTCAACCACTCGCCGGCCTTGATGCTTTCACCCAGCAACAGCGCCACACCCAGCAGCAACACCGGTTCGACATAACTCAACAACCCGAACAGACTGAACGGCAGCAGACGGCTGGCGATGATGTAGGACACCAGCGCCGAAGCACTGATCACCCCGAGCAACGGGATCAGCAGCGCCAGCCATGGGTGCTGGTCGAATACATTGAAACCTTGTTCGCCGCTCTGCACGAACCAGAGCGCCACCGGCAGCATCAGCATCATGTCGAGCCAGAGCCCGCCCAGGTTGTCGGTCTTGATGCGTTTGCGCAGGATGAAATAGATCGGGTAACCGATCACCACCAGCAAGGTTGCCCAGGAAAAACCCCCGACCTGGTACAGCTCGTTGAATACCCCCAGGGTGGCGAGGAACACTGCGATCTTTTGCAGGTATGACAGGCGTTCGCGGTAGACGATGCGCCCGGTCAGGACCATCGACAGCGGCAGCAGGAAATACCCCAGCGATACATCCAGGCTATAGCCATTGAGCGGCGCCCACATGAACAGCCACAGTTGCGCGCCCATCAGCGCCGACGAAGCGATCGCCGCGAGCAACAGCCAAGGCGTGGCGAGCAGGCGCCCGAGTAGCTGGGTGACGAGTTTCCATTCGCGGGTCACCAGCATGAACACGGTCATGCAGGGCATGGTCAACAGCATGCGCCAGCCAAAGATTTCCACGCCGGTCAGCGGTGAAAGCAGCGAGGTGTAGTAGTACATGACAGCGAACAGCGCAGAGGCCGAGACTGATAGAGCGATGCCTTTGGACACTGAGGCCTCTTATTAGCAGGGTTGATGCACGATGGGGCAAGGTATTACCTGTGGCGAGGGAGCTTGCTCCCGCTCGGCTGCGAAGCGGCCGCCAATGAGGTCCGCTACGCGACCCGGCGGAAGCAAGCTCCCTCACCACAGGATTTGCACTTCAATGAGGCTTATGACGTACGCGGCACGCGTCCCGGCACGAAGTGGCTCACATCATTGAACCCTGGCGTCGAGGCGTGTCCCGGTGTCACCAGCGAATCGATGAAAGCTTCATCCTGCGCCGTGATCTCCACCGCCTGCGCTTTGGTATAAGTGTCCCACTGTTGCTCGGTGCGCGGGCCGACGATGGCCGAAGTCACGGCGCTGTTGTTCAGGACCCAGGCGATGGCGAATTCGACGATGCCCACGCCCCGACCCTGGGTGTACTGCTGGATCTGCTGGGCGATGCGCAGCGACTCGACCCGCCATTCGGTTTCCAGGATGCGCTTGTCCTGCCGTCCGGCGCGGCTGTTGGCATCCGGTGCGACGTCGGGCGCGTACTTGCCGCTGAGCACGCCACGGGCGAGGGGGCTGAAGGGCACCACGCCGAGGCCATAGTTCTGCGCGGCAGTGATCTGCTCGGTTTCGGCCTGGCGGTTGACGATGTTGTACAACGGTTGGCTGATCACCGGCCGGTCGATGCCCAGGCTGTCGGCGATCCGGATCACCTCGGCGATGCGCCAGCCACGGTAGTTCGACAAGCCCCAGTAGCGGATCTTGCCCTGGCGAATCAGATCGCCGATGGCCGACACGGTCACGTGCAATGGGGTGCTGTGGTCTTCGCGGTGCAGGTAATAGATGTCCAGGTAATCGGTGCCCAAGCGCGTCAGGCTGGCCTCGATGCCGTTGAACAGATGCTTGCGGCTCAGGCCGCTGCGGTTGGGCATGCCGTCCGGCGGGCCGAAGCCGACCTTGGTGGCGAGCACCCATTCGTGACGATGGCGGGCGATGGCCTCGCCGACGATTTCTTCGGAGCGACCACCGGTGTAGACGTCCGCGGTGTCGATGAAATTGATGCCCTGGTCCCAGGCCTTGTCGATGATCCGCAGCGATTCCTCGGTGCTGGTCTGTTCGCCAAACATCATCGTGCCCAGGGTCAGTGTCGAGACGTGCAACCCGGAATGGCCTAGCGTGCGGTAGCTCATGACAAGATCCTTTTCATCGAGGGGAAAGGCCAATCAAACCCCAGAACCACCGCATGGATCAAACAGATTTATCAAACACCCTTAATCCCTGTGGGAGCGAGCTTGCTCGCGATGACGGCAGGTCAACCGACATTGATACCGACTGGTCGAACGCTATCGCGAGCAAGCTCGCACCCACAAAAAGCTTTCCATAGGGAATCGGCGTCAGGCCCTTAGGGTACGCGTCATGCGCAACGCCAGCAGGCTGCCGGCCACGATCACCCCGGCCAGTACGTACAGCGCGGCGTCGGTAGAACCGCTGGCATCCTTGACCCAGCCCACCAGGTACGGACTGAGAAAACCGGCCATCTGTCCCATGGAATTGATCAGCGCCAAGCCGCCGGCTGCGGCGCCGGCGCTGAGCAGGGCGGTGGGCACCGGCCAGAACATCGGCAGGCCGGTGAGGGCGCCCATGGTGGCGATGGACAGGCCGATAATCGCGACGCTCGGGGTGCTGGCGAAATTGACCGCGATCAGCAGCCCGGCCGCGCCCATCAGCATCGGCACTACCAAGTGCCAGCGACGCTCCTTGCGCAGGTCCGCCGAGCGGCCCACCAGCAACATGAACAGCGCCGCCAACAGGTATGGAATTGCGCTCAGCCAGCCGATCACCAGGTTATCGGCAAAGCCCAGGCTCTTGATGATCGACGGCAGCCAGAAGTTGATCGCGTACACGCCGCTCTGGATACAGAAATACACCAGGCCAAACGCCCAGATCGCCGGGTTCCTGAACACCGCAAGCAAGGAATCGCTGCTGGTCTTCGGTTTGTTCGCCAAGTCTTCGGCATGGTCGGCGGTGAGCACGGCGCGTTCGTGGTCGGTCAGCCACTTGGCGTTGGCGAAGGTGTCGCTGAGCAGGAAAAACGCCAGCGCCCCAAGCAGCACCGTCGGCAGGCCTTGCAGCAGGAACATCCACTGCCAGCCCGCCAGGCCGCCCTGGCCCGCGCCGAAGTGGTTGAGGATCCAGCCGGAAAACGGGCTGCCCAACAGGCCCGAGACCGGAATGGCGGACATGAACAGCGCCATGATCCGGCCCCGGCGAAACGTCGGAAACCATTGCGAGAGGTACAACACCACGCCCGGGAAGAACCCGGCCTCGGCTGCGCCGGTGAGCAGCCGCAGGGTGTAGAACCCGGTGGGCGTGGTGACGAACAGCAGGCAGGTCGACAATGTGCCCCAGGTGATCATCATCAGCGCGATCCAGCGCCGTGGGCCGAACTTGTTCAGGGCCAGGTTGCTCGGTACGCCGCACAGCACGTAGCCGATGAAGAATATCCCGGCACCGAGGCCGTACACGGTTTCGCTGAACTTCAGCGCATCGAGCATCTGCAACTTGGCGAAGCCAACGTTGACCCGGTCAAGGTAGTTGAACAGGTAGCAGATGAAGATGAAGGGGATCAGACGCAGGGTGATGCGTCTGTAGACGCTGCTTTTTTCGTCGGGAGTAGCCAGGAGGGCTGTTGCGCTCTGGGACATGGCGGGTCTCTCTTTATTATGATTTTTGCGAGCCAGGGGGTAACGTTGACCGCCCCTTGAGTCTCGGCCAGCCCAAGGGTCCGTGTCTTTGTGCCGGCGCACAGGGTTTGGTCGAAGAGCCTGTGCGTCTGACCAACGTTCGGGCATGACGCTCAAAAATAACCATCAACGCCGCTGCAAGGAACCCGCTGATGTTCGAACTCGATCACGACCTGGCGCAGGACATCGTCGACCGGGCGATGGCGATCCTGCCGTTTAACGTCAACGTCATGGACAACCAGGGCCTGATCCTCGGCAGTGGCGAGCGTGAACGGGTCAATACCCGGCATGAGGGCGCGCAACTGGTGCTGGCCAACGGTCGGGTGGTGGAGATCGACGAACACACGGCGCAGCACCTCAAGGGCGTGCAACCGGGAATCAATCTGCCGCTGATGCTCGATCAAAGGCTGATCGGCGTGTTGGGCATCACCGGCCAGCCTGAGCAGCTGCGCACCTACGCCGAACTGGTGCGCATGACCGCCGAGATGCTGCTGGCTCAGCGCAACCAGCAGGCCGAGCAGCAATGGCGCCGCCAGCGCTGCGATGATTTGCTGGCGTTGTTGCTGGGCGATGCCGGTGACTCGCCGCGGCTGTTGGACGAAGCGCGGCAGATGGGCCTCAAGCCACAATTGTCGCGGGTGCCGTATCTGTTCGAACTGGGCCTGGAACACGGACCAGGGCAGACCGTCGAGACCTTGAGCGCCTGGTTGATGTCCCGCTACCCGGACAGCTGGTGCCTGACCTCGTCGAAATCCTCGTTGCTCTGGTGCCGGCCGGTCAGCGCTTCGGTGGAGAACGAGCGGTTGCTGAGCAAGCTCGATGGGTTGGGTTGGAGCATTCTGCGCATAGCGGTAGGTGGGCAGGCTGAGGGACTGGCGGGGCTGCGCCGGTGCTATCGGCGGGTGGCCGACCTGCTGGCCTACGGACGCGATGTATTGCCGCAATCACGGCTGCTGGCCCTCAGCCGTTATCGCTTGCCGGTGCTGCTCTGGCGCCATCGCAGCGACGATGCCCTCGATGAACTGCTGACACCGTTGCGCAAGGTCATCGCCAAGGACAGCAACGGCCAGTTGCTCGCGACCCTGCGCTGCTGGTGCGACCACGACGGCCAGAGCCAGGCCTGCGCCGAAGCCCTGGGTATCCATCGCAACAGCCTGCGTTATCGCATGGAACGCATCGCCGAACTCAGCGGCGTCGACCCGTTGCGGCTGGATGGAATGCTGGCGTTGTACCTGGGGGTGCAGTTGTTGCCGCAAACCGAAAGCCCACCGCTATGACCCTGTGGGGGCGAGCCTGCTCGCGACGGCGGAGGTCCATTCAACCGGGGAGTGCCAGCCATACCGCTATCGCGAGCAGGCTCGCTCCCACAGTGGATCGGCGTTGCACGCAGGACCGGAGTTCACAACAGTTCCCCTGTGGGAGCGAGGCTGCTCGCGATGAGGCCTTCGGCAGCACAACGACTCCCGCGACCGAACCCACCCTTTGTAAAATTGAACAATAATCCCCCCAGTCTTTTGTGCGGCAGACCGGCGTCACGGTGGCGGTCAGCTGGCAGCATGCTGTGCATCGGAACCGGAGAATAAAATGAAGATAATCATCGCCCCCGACTCGTTCAAGGACAGCCTCAGCGCCCAGGGCGTGGCCGATGCGATTGCCCGGGGGCTGGCCCAGGTCTGGCCCGATGCGCGGTTGGTCAAGTGCCCGATGGCTGACGGCGGGGAAGGGACGGTGGAATCGGTACTGGCTGCCTGCAACGGCCAGTGGCGACGCAACCGGGTCCAAGGTCCGCTGGGTGTCGCCGTCGAGGCGCGCTGGGGCTGGTTGTCCGAGAGTCGCACCGCGATCATCGAAATGGCCGAGGCCAGCGGTTTGCAGTTGGTGCCGCCGGGGCAGCGGGATGCTTGCATCAGCAGCACCTACGGCACGGGTGAGCTGATTCGCGCCGCGTTGGACGCGGGCGCCGGGCGGGTGATCCTGGCCATCGGCGGCAGCGCCACCAACGACGGCGGAGCCGGTGCAATGCAGGCGCTCGGCGTGGCGTTGCTCGATGAACAGGACAACCCGCTGCCACCCGGCGGCCTGGCCCTGGCAAAACTGTCGCGCATCGACCTGAGTGGCCTTGACCCGCGCCTGGCCCAGGTCAGTTTCGAGATCGCCGCCGATGTCGATAACCCGCTGTGCGGGCCCCACGGTGCCTCCGCGGTCTTCGGTCCGCAGAAAGGTGCTTCGGTCGAGCAGGTGCGGCAACTGGATCAGGCCTTGGGCCACTTTGCCGAACATTGTGCCCAGGCGTTGAACAAGGATGTCCGCGACGAACCGGGCAGTGGCGCCGCCGGTGGCCTGGGCTTCGCGGCCAAGGCTTTCCTGGGGGCGCAATTTCGCACCGGCGTCGATGTGGTTGCACAACTGACCGGCCTGGCCGAAGCGATCAACGGCGCCGACCTGGTGATCACCGGTGAGGGCCGTTTCGACGCCCAGACCCTGCGTGGCAAGACTCCCTTTGGCGTGGCCCGCATTGCCCGTGAGCACGGCGTACCGGTGGTGGTCATCGCCGGCACGCTGGGAGAGGGCTATAACGCACTGTATGAACACGGCATCGACGCGGCCTTTGCCTTGACCAGCGGGCCGATGACCTTGCAAGACGCCTGCGCCGAGGCCCCACGTCTGCTAGCCGAGCGCGCCCGGGATATTGCCCGGCTCTGGCGGATCGCGGCGCAATAGCCCGCCTGGCGCAAATCCCCGTGGCGAGGGAGCTTGCTCCCGCTTGGTTGCGCAGCGACCGCAAGGATGGGACTGCTGCGCAGTCCAGCGGGAGCAAGCTCCCTCGCCACAAAAAACGTCTGTGAAATATATTTTTAGAGCCCCCTGCAAAAACGTGAAGCCCAGCCGATAACGGGTTAAGCGCACAAACAAATATTTCAACCAACGCGCCTTCCTGCATGGATGCTCGACCCCAACGCCCGAGGTCTCCCATGTCCCTACGTAGCCTGAACATCGCGCCCCGAGCCTTTCTCGGCTTCACCGTCATCGCCCTGCTGGTGATCCTCCTCGGCGTGTTCGCCGCCAATCGCATGTCGGTCATCCGCCAGGCCTCGGTGGACATGGAACACACTCAGGTGCCCAGCATCGGCTACCTCGCCAATGTGATGGAAAACGTGCTGCGCATGCGTATCCTCTCGTTCCGGATCCTGGTCAACCGCGACCCGGCCAGCCTTGCCGAAGCCGAGACCCGCATTGGCGTGCTGACGGAAAAATTGAACAAGGCCAACAGCAGCTACGCCGCGTTGCCAACCACTGCGCAAGAGGCCGAACTGTATAAGACCTTTTCCGCCACCCTGGAAAAGTACCTGCAGGCCCAGCGGGACATGCTCGACCTGTCGCGCCAGAACAAGGTCGACGAGCTGCGTGCCCACATCAACACCAAAATCAAGGAAGGCACCGATCTGATGGGTGAGCAGCTCAACAAGCTCATCGCGATCAATGTGGACGGCGCGGGCGAGGCAGCGGCCAATGCCGGCGAACACTACGACAGCGCCATCACCGGCATCGTTATCGTCTCGGTCATTGCCGCCCTGGCCACCGTGGCATTGGCCTTGCTGCTGACCCGCAGCATCGTCACCCCCCTCAACCGCGCGCTGGAGGCCGCTCGCACCATTGCCGGCGGCAACCTGGTCCAGGTCATCACCGATGACGGCAAGGACGAACCCGGCCGCTTGCTCAAGGCGCTGGCCGATATGCAAGCCAGCCTGCGCAAGACCATCGAACAGATTGCCGGTTCTGCCACTCAGTTGGGGGCAGCAGCCGAAGAGCTCAGCGCGGTGACCCAGGAATCCTCACGGGGCCTGCAACAGCAGCACAACGAAATCGAACAGGCCGCCACCGCCGTCAACGAAATGACCGCGGCGGTGGAAGAGGTGGCCCGCAATGCCGTGTCCACTTCCGAGGCCTCGAACCAGTCGACCCAGGCGGCTCGCGAAGGCCGCACCCGTGTAGTGGAAACCGTCGATGCGATCCAGACCATGACCCATGACGTGCAAGCCACCGCTTCGATGATCGAAGGCCTGGCGGTCCAGGGGCGAGACATTGGCAAGGTGCTGGACGTGATTCGCGCCATCGCCGAACAGACCAACCTGCTGGCGCTCAACGCCGCCATCGAAGCCGCCCGCGCTGGCGAGGCCGGGCGCGGTTTCGCGGTGGTGGCCGACGAGGTCCGGGCGTTGGCCCACCGTACTGCGCAATCGACCCAGGAAATCGAAAAAATGGTTGCCGGCATCCAGAACGGCACCGGCGAGGCCGTGCAATCGATGCAGCAAAGCAACCAGCGTACCCAGAGTACCCTGGAGTTGGCTCGGGCCGCCGGCGTGGCCTTGGAGCAGATTACCCAGTCGATCCACCAGATCAATGAACGCAACCTGGTGATCGCCAGCGCTTCGGAGGAACAGGCCCAGGTTTCCCGCGAGGTGGACCGCAACTTGGTCAACATCCGTGACCTCGCCACCCAGTCGGCCAGTGGCGCGCAGCAGACCAGCGACGCCACTCATGAGCTGTCGCGTCTGGCGGTGGGTTTGAATGCGATGGTGGCGCGGTTTGTGATTTGAGATAGGGTTGAGGCTGGACCCCGCGCAATCAGGAGACGTACATGCGCTTTTCAGCCTTGACCCAACGCATCACCGGCGATGGCGCCGCCGCCTGGCAGATTCACGACCGGGCACTGGCCATGCGCGAGCAGGGCATGGACGTGCTGCTGTTGTCGGTGGGCGATCCGGATTTCGACACGCCGCGGGCCATCGTCGATGCGGCGGTGGGCAGTTTGCGGGCCGGGGAGACGCATTATTCCGACGTTCGCGGCCTGCACGGGCTGCGCCAGAGCATTGCCCGGCGCCACCGCGAGCGATGCGGCCAATGGGTCGAGGCCAGTCACGTGACGGTGCTGCCGGGGGCACAGTGCGGGGTATTCGCGGTTGCGCAATGCCTGCTCGATCCCGGCGACGAAGTGATCGTCGCCGAGCCGATGTATGTCACCTACGAAGCCGTGTTCGGTGCCTGTGGAGCGAAGGTGGTGCCAGTGCCGGTGCGCCCGGAAAACGGCTTTCGGGTCGAGCCGGCGGATGTGGCGCGGCTGATCACCTCGCGCACCCGGGCGATGTTGCTCAACAGCCCGAACAATCCGTCCGGTGCCAGTCTGCCGTTGCCAACCTGGCAAGGGTTGGCGCGGCTATGCATCGAACATGATTTGTGGATGATCAGCGACGAGGTCTACAGCGACCTGCTGTACGAAGGCGAGCACATCAGTCCGGCCAGCCTGCCGGGCATGGCCGAGCGCACCGCGACCATCAACAGCCTGTCCAAGTCCCATGCCATGACCGGTTGGCGGATCGGCTGGGTGATCGGGCCGCAATCGCTGGCCGGACATCTGGCGAACCTGTCGCTGTGCATGCTGTTCGGTTTGCCGGATTTCGTGCAACGTGCGGCGCAGGTGGCGTTGGATACGGATCTGCCCGAGGTGGCGCATATGTGCGAAGAGTACCGTCGGCGCCGGGACCTGGTGTGTGCCGCGCTGGGTGAGTGCTCCGGGCTCAAGCCGGTGCGGCCCGATGGCGGGATGTTCGTGATGGTGGACGTGCGCCCGACCGGCCTCGACGCACAGGCCTTTGCCGAACACCTGCTGGAGGGTTATGGCGTGTCGGTGCTGGCCGGCGAAGCCTTTGGTCCCAGTGCGGCGGGGCATATCCGCATCGGGTTGGTGGTCGATCAGCTGAAACTGGCGGATGCCTGCCAGCGGATCGTCTCGTGCGCGGAGGGCTTGTTGCAGGAGCGGCGGGCCTGAGGGGCGATGTGGGGGCTCGATGGCCTCATCGCGAGCAGGCTCGCTCCCACAGGGGATTTGTGACGAACGCAGGATTTGTGAACAGCCTCACCGGCTGTGGGAGTCGAGCTTTCTCCGCTCCCACAGCGCTTCAGGCATGCCTGCAAGACTTGAGCACACCACCGGCCCCCTGTGGGAGCGAGCCTGCTCGCGACAGCGGTGCATCAGTCAGCCTCAGGATCGACTGACCTGGCACCGGACCTACCCACCAGCCTCATCACCCCAACGAAAAACACCGGCACAAATATGACCGCCAAGGTAGCGCTGATCATCCCGCCAATCACCCCCGTCCCGATGGCCTGCTGGCTTGCCGAACTGGCTCCCGTCGCGATTGCCAGCGGCACCACGCCAAGGATGAAGGCCAGGGACGTCATGATGATCGGCCGCAGGCGCAGGCGTGCGGCCTGGAGCGTGGCGTCGATCAGGTCGTGGCCTTCATCGTAGAGGCTCTTGGCGAATTCGATGATCAGGATCGCGTTCTTCGCCGACAGGCCAATGATGGTCACCAGCCCGACCTTGAAGAACACATCGTTGGGCATGCCGCGCAACGACACCGCCAGTACTGCGCCAAGCACGCCCAGCGGGACCACCAGCAACACCGATGTGGGGATGGACCAGCTCTCGTACAGCGCCGCCAGGCACAGGAACACCACCAGCAACGACAAACCGAGCAGGATCGGTGCCTGGCTGCCGGACAGGCGTTCCTGCAAGGACAGCCCGGTCCATTCCTGGCCCAGGCCGAGCGGACCGAGGGCTACCAGCCGCTCGATCTCGGCCATGGCCTCGCCAGTGCTGTGGCCGGGCGCCGGTTCGCCGGAAATGGCGATGGCCGGGTAGCCATTGTAGCGAGTCAATTGCGCCGGGCCCTGGGTCCACTTGGCTCGGACAAACGCCGACAGCGGGACCATTTTCCCGGCGTCGTTGCGCACATGGATCTTCAGCAGATCCTCGACCTGGCTACGCTGGTCACCCTCGGCCTGGACCACCACCCGTTGCATCCGCCCCTGATTGGGGAAGTCGTTGATGTAGGCCGAACCGACCGCCGTCGCCAGCACATTGCCGACATCGGCAAAGGACACGCCCAACGCGTTGGCCTGTTTGCGATCCACCTCCAACTGCACTTGCGGTGCTTCGGCCAGGGCGCTCTCGCGGACGTTCGCCAGCACCGGGCTTTTTTCCGCAGCTGCGAGCAGTTCGTCGCGGGCCTGCATCAGCGTGGCGTGGCCGAGGCCGCCACGATCCTGCAAGCGGAACTCGAAGCCACTGGAAGTACCCAGGCCATCCACCGGCGGCGGCAGCACCGCGAAGACCATGGCATCCTTGATGTTGCCGAAGGCCATGTTGGCGCGCTCGGCAATCGAGCCGGCCGAGTCGTCGCTGCCACGCTCCGCCCAGTCCTTGAGCGTGGTAAAGGCCAGCGCGGCGTTCTGCCCGCTGCCGGAAAAACTGAAGCCCAGGATCACCGTGCTGTCACCCACGCCCGGTTCGCCGGCGTTGTGCGCCTCGATCTGCTCGACCACCTGCACCGTGCGGTTCTTGCTGGCGCCGGGCGGCAGCTGGATGTCAGTGATGGTATAGCCCTGGTCCTCCACCGGCAGGAACGAGGAGGGCAGGCGACTGAACAACAGGCCCATGCCCACCAGCAGCACGCCGTAGATCAACAGGTAGCGCCCGGTACGCTTGAGCGCATAGGTCACCCAGCCCTGATAGCGATCACCCAGTTGCTCGAAACGTCGGTTGAACCAGCCGAAGAATCCGCCCTTGGCGTGGTGCTCGCCCTGGCTGATGGGCTTGAGCAAGGTCGCGCAAAGGGCTGGGGTCAAGGTCAGCGCGAGGAAGGCTGAAAACAGGATCGAGGTCGCCATGGACAGCGAGAACTGCCGGTAGATCACGCCCACCGAGCCTTGCATGAACGCCATCGGGATGAACACCGCCACCAGCACCAGCGTAATGCCGATGATCGCACCGGTGATCTGGCGCATCGCCTTGCGTGTGGCTTGCTTGGGCGTCAGGCCTTCGCTGGCCATGATCCGCTCGACGTTTTCCACCACGACGATGGCATCGTCCACCAGGATGCCGATGGCCAGCACCATGCCGAACATGGTCAGCACGTTGATGGAAAAACCCAGAGCCAGCATGGTGGCAAAGGTGCCCATCAGCGCCACCGGCACCACCAGCGTCGGGATCAGGGTGTAGCGGATGTTCTGCAGGAACAGAAACATCACCGCGAACACCAGCAGCATCGCCTCGCCGAGGGTGTAGACCACCTTGGTGATCGAGACCTTGACGAAGGGCGAGGTGTCGTACGGGATCTTGTATTGCACGCCGGCCGGGAAATACCGCGCCAGCTCGTCCATTTTGGCCCGCACCAGCGTGGCGGTGTTCAGGGCATTGGCCCCCGGCGACAATTGCACGCCCACAGCGGTGGAGGGCTTGCCGTTGAGGCGGGTGGAGAATTGATATTCCTGGCTGCCGATTTCGACCCGAGCCACATCGCCGATGCGCACGGTGGAGCCGTCGGGATTGGCCTTGAGCACAATGTCGGCAAATTCCTCAGGCGTCGACAGCTGCCCCTTGACCATGATCGTCGCGGTGATTTCCTGGGTGGTACGGCTCGGCAGGTCGCCGATACTGCCCGCCGACACCTGGGCGTTCTGGGCGACGATGGCCGCGTTGACGTCCGCCGGCGTCAGGTTGAAGCTCAACAGTTTCTGCGGATCGACCCAGATCCGCATCGCCCGCTCGGCACCGTACAACTGCGCCTTGCCGACGCCATCCAGGCGCTTGATCTCGTTCATCACGTTACGCGCCAGGTAATCGCTGAGGGCCACGTCGTCGAGCTTGCCGTCGCTGGAGGTGAGGGTGATCAGCAACAGGAAACCGGCCGAGACCTTTTCCACCTGCAAGCCTTGCTGGGTGACTGACTGGGGCAGGCGCGACTCCACGGCCTTGAGGCGGTTCTGCACATCGACCTGAGCCAGTTCCGGATTCGTACCAGGTTGAAAGGTCGCGGTGATCGTGGCGCTGCCGAGGCTGCTCTGGGAGCCGAAGTACAGCAGGTGGTCGGCACCGTTGAGCTCTTCCTCGATCAGGCTGACCACGCTTTCGTCCACGGTCTGCGCCGAAGCGCCCGGGTAGGTGGCGGAGATCTCGATCTGCGGCGGCGCGACGTCCGGGTACTGCGCCACTGGCAGCTTTGGAATGGCAAGGGCACCGGCCAGGAGAATGAACAACGCAACCACCCAGGCGAACACCGGGCGGTCGATAAAGAACTGCGGCATAGGACGTTTCCTGGTTACTGGGCCGGTGCCTGGGCGAGTGGAGCGTCGTCGATCCGGACTTTTTCACCGGGACGGGCGTGTTGCAGACCTTCTACGACGATGCGGTCACCGGGCTTGAGGCCGTGAGTGACGATCCAGCGGTCGTCATGCACGGGGCCCAGTTCCACCGCTTGCAGGCTGATTTGTTGCTGGGCGTCTACCAGCAACACTTGGGCGATGCCCGCGCTGTCGCGCTGGATGGCCCGTTGCGGCACGCTGATGCCTTGGCGGTCTACGGCCTGCTCCAGGCGTACACGCACGAAACTGCCCGGCAGCAAATCCAGATCCGGGTTGGGAAATTCGCTGCGCAGGGTGATCTGGCCGGTGCCCGGATCGACGCTGATGTCGGTGAACAGCAGCTTGCCCGGCAGCGGATAGAGGCTGCCGTCATCCTGAATCAGCGTCGCCTTGGCCTGGCCCTGGCCGACCTGTTGCAACTGGCCGGAGCGCAGGGCCCGACGCAGTTCGTTGAGCTCACGGGTCGATTGGGTGAGGTCGGCGTGGATCGGGTCCAATTGCTGGATCAGCGCCAGTGGCGTGGTTTCGTTCTGCCCTACCAGAGCGCCTTCAGTCACCAGGGCGCGGCCGATGCGCCCGGCAATCGGCGCGGTCACCGTGGCATAGCCCAGGTTCAGCCGCGCCCGCTCCACGGCGGCCTTGTTGGCTGCGACGTCAGCGGCGGTCTGGCGTGCTGCGGCGCGGGCATTGTCGTAGTCCTGGGCGCTGATGGCGTTGTCTTCGGTCAAGCGCGCGTAGCGCTGTTCCTGCAAGCGGGCCTGGAACGCATTGGCCTCGGCCTTGCGCAGCGCGGCTTCGGCGCTGCCCAGGTCAGCCTTGAGCGGCGCCGGGTCGATGCGGAACAGCACGTCGCCTTTCTTCACATCGCTGCCTTCGCGAAAGACGCGCTGCAAGACCACGCCGGGCACCCGTGCGCGCACCTCGGCGATCCGCGGCGCGGCGATGCGCCCGCTCAGTTCGCTGCTGATGGACAGTGGTCGGGCCTCGATGGTCTCGACCGCCACAGTCGCCAGTGGCGCGGCGTCCTCTGGAGCCGACGGGCCATCGCAGCCGCTCAGCAGCAGGGCGCCGAGCAACAGGCCCAGGGTGGCGAAAGGGTTCTTTGGCATGGTGCTTCCCCAATAATGAACCGTGCCATGCTACGGGGGCGGGGCGGGGGGATCGGTAAAGCTTTGTAGGGGGTATGTGAAATTGTGTAAGGGGTTTGCTCGGGGGCGGGTGGGGGCGTATATCCTTGGCAGCTTGAGACTTCTGCGCCGGGTAGCGCCTCATCGCGAGCAGGCTCGCTCCCACAAGTCGTACGCAGATCAAATGTGGGAGCGAGCCTGCTCGCGATAGCGGTATCTCTGGCGCCACCGTACTTTCTGGAAACACCTATGCCCAACATCCTCCTGGTCGAAGACGACCCCGCCCTCTGCGAACTGATCGCCAGTTACCTGGAGCGCAACGGCTATCAGGTCAGCGTGCTCAGCCGTGGCGATCAGGTGCGCGAGCGGGCCCGGGTCGATCCGCCGGACCTGGTCATCCTCGACTTGATGCTGCCGGGCCTGGACGGCCTGCAGGTCTGCCGGTTGCTGCGGGCCGATTCGGCGACGCTGCCGATCCTGATGCTCACCGCCCGGGACGACAGCCACGACCAGGTGCTCGGTCTGGAAATGGGCGCCGACGACTATGTCACCAAGCCCTGCGAGCCTCGCGTCTTGCTGGCGCGGGTGCGGACCTTGTTGCGACGCAGCAGCCTCACCGAGCCGCAGACGGCCAGCGACCGCATATTGATTGGCAACCTGTGCATCGATTTGTCCGAGCGCACCGTGACCTGGCGCGGGCAAGCGGTGGACCTGTCCAGTGGCGAGTACAACCTGTTGGTGGTGCTGGCCCGCCATGCCGGCGAGGTGCTGAGCCGCGACCAGATCCTGCAACGTCTGCGCGGCATCGAGTTCAACGGCACTGACCGCTCGGTGGACGTGGCGATTTCCAAGTTGCGGCGCAAGTTCGACGACAACGCCGACGAAGCGCGCAAGATCAAGACCGTCTGGGGCAAAGGCTATCTTTTCAGTCGTTCCGAGTGGGAATGCTGAGCAGATGTGGAAGCTGCTGATCCGACTTTACCTGGTCACTATCGTCTCCTACAGCGCGGCGATGTATTTGATGCCGGAGCTGGTGATCCGCCTGTTCCAGGACCGTTTTGTAACCTACAACCTCGATTATTCCCGTGGCTTGCAAACCTTGTTGGTCAAGCAGTTCCACGCTGTGCCCAGCGAACAGTGGCCGGCGTTGGCGGCGCAGATGGACAAGGACTTCGAGCCACTGCGCATCGAGCTGGCGCCCATCGACGATCAAGGCTTCACGGCCAATGAGCAGGCGCGTCTCAAGCGTGGCGAGAACGTGGTGCGCCTCGGCGACTGGGCCTGGCGAACCCTGGCAGTTTCGCCGTTGGACGGTCAGACGGCGGTCAAGATGATCGTTCCGCCAGATCCGACCGACGTCAACTGGTTGTACTGGAGCATCAACGTGCTGATCGGCGCGACGATGCTGGCCTGCCTGCTGCTGTGGCTGCGGCCGCACTGGCGCGATCTGGAGCGGCTCAGGCGTACTGCCGAGCGCTTCGGTAAAGGGCATTTGAGCGAGCGCACGCACATCGCCTCCAGTTCGAATATCGGCAGTCTGGCCCACGTGTTCGATACCATGGCCGGAGACATCGAGAAGCTGCTCAACCAGCAACGGGACCTGCTCAACGCGGTGTCCCACGAGCTGCGCACGCCCCTGACCCGGCTCGACTTCGGCCTGGCGCTGGCACTGTCCGATGAGTTGCCGCCGGCCAGCCGGGAGCGCCTGCAAGGCTTGGTCGCGCACATCCGCGAGCTGGATGAGCTGGTGCTGGAATTGTTGTCCTACAGCCGTCTGCAGAACCCTGAGCGGCTGCCCGAGCGGGTCGATGTGGCGCTGGACGAATTCATCGACAGCATCCTGGGCAGCGTCGACGAGGACCTGGCGGCGCCGGACGTAGTGATCGATGTGTTGCTGCATGGCACGCTGGAGCGTTTCGTGCTGGACCCGCGTCTGACCGCCCGGGCCTTGCAGAACCTGTTGCGCAATGCCATGCGCTATTGCGAGAAACGGATCCAGGTAGGGGTGCTGGTCAGCGACCAGGGCTGTGAAATCTGGGTCGACGATGACGGTATCGGCATCCCCGACGACGAGCGCGAACGGGTGTTCGAGCCGTTCTACCGTCTGGACCGCAGCCGCGACCGCGCCACCGGTGGCTTCGGCCTCGGCCTGGCAATCAGCCGTCGCGCCCTGGAGGCCCAAGGCGGCACACTGACTGCTGAAACCTCGCCACTGGGCGGCGCCCGTTTCAGGCTGTGGCTGCCCACTCGCTTTTGACCTTGTGGCGAGGGGGCTCGCTCCCGCGGGGCCGAGAGTCGGCCTCCGTCACCCAAACAACCCTGCCGCAATATTGATCGAAAACCCTAGGATCGCCGTGTTGAACACAAACCCGATCAATGATTGCGCCAGCACGATCTTGCGCAACTGCCGTGTCGCGACCCCCACGTCGGAGGTCTGTACTGCGACGCCGATGGTGAACGAGAAATACAGGAAGTCCCAATAGTTGGGGCTGCTCAGCCCTTCGGCAAAGCGCAGCGCCGGTTCCTTGCCGTTCCAGGTGTAATACAGCTTCGCGTAATGGACGCTGAAGATCACCCCGATCAGCAGCCATGAGCCGATGACAGTCATGGCCGTGAAGCCGTAATGCAGCAATCTGGCGCTGGCATCCAGGTCGCGACTGCCGGCCAGTTCGAAAGTGATCGTCGCCAGGCTGGCCAACGCCGCGATGCAGACGGTCAGCAGTACCAGCCCGGCGTTCTCATCTTCGATTTCGGCGATGCGCCTGACATCGGGTGCCTTGGCCCGCACGGTCAGCCAGAACATCAGTGCCAGGTAACTCCAGACCCCGACGTTCCAGCCGATAAGGATTTTACTGAGGATGGAATCTGCCGGAGCCAGGACACCGACTGCCAGGCCGAGAACCGTGGCGATGGACAGGCGCGGATGGGTGCGGGTGAGCAAGGGCATCGGGATTAGTCAGCCAGGGCGGTGGTTGGAGCCGGCATGGGGAGATCCTGCCGGGCGCGATCGCCAGATAGTAGCCGAACAGCTGCAAGTGCGGAGATCTTCATGGCGGGTCCACCGCAATCGCGAGCAGGCTCGCTCCCCCAAAGGTATTGGGGGCCCATGGGCATGCAAGCCGGCTTCTGCAAGGACGCAAAAGTGTCTTTCGTCGTAAATATTCGCGCTTTGATGGCTTTTTGACATTTACCCCGTGATTCCATGACACGATTCAGTACAATCGCCGGCCCTCAGCCGGGCATGGAAGCAGTTCGGCTTTTCAGTTACGAGAAAAATTCCATGCTCATCGGCAGTTATTCCCCCGCCCTTGTTTCCATTTCCCTGTTCGTTGCTGTGCTGGCGTCCTACACGGCGCTGGACCTGGCCGGACGTATCGCCACGGCCCAGGGACGAGCCGCGCATTGGTGGATGGCCGGCGGGGCGTTGGCAATGGGGGTGGGCGTCTGGTCCATGCATTTCATCGGCATGCTGGCGTTCACTTTGCCAGTGGAGTTGGGCTACGACATTTCCATCACCGCACTGTCCTTGCTGATCGCCGTGCTTTCCTGCGGCTTTGCCCTGTGGCTGGTCAGCCAGCCGAAGCTCCCGGCCTGGCAGTTGGCCTTTGGCGCGTTGATCATGGGCGCCGGCATCAGCGCCATGCACTACACCGGCATGGCAGCGTTGCAGATGCAGCCGGGCATCGATTACGACCCGACCCTGTTCGGCGCCTCGCTGGTGATTGCTGTCGCAGCCAGCGCGGCGGCGTTATGGATCGCCTTTCGCCTGCGACAGAACACGCCCCACGTGCGACTCGCCCGCGCCGGGGCTGCGGTGCTCATGGGCATCGCAATTGTCGGCATGCATTACACCGGGATGGCCGGGGCGCAGTTCCGGGACGGTAGTTTCTGCGGCGCGCTGGACGGCTTGAGCGGCAAGGGCCTGGACAATCTGGTGTTGATCACCACCCTGGCGGTGCTGGCGATTGCCTTGCTGACGTCGATCCTCGATGCGCGCCTGGAAGCCCGTACCGCCGAGCTGGCCCAATCCCTGACCCTGGCCAACCGTGAGCTGACCCAACTGGCCCTGCACGATCCCCTCACAGGTTTGCCCAACCGCGTGCTGCTGGCTGACCGTATCGGCCAGGCCATGCACCGGGTGCAGGAGCAGGGCGGTTGCTTTGCATTGATGTTCATCGACCTGGACGGTTTCAAGCCGGTCAACGATGCCTTCGGTCACCACATGGGCGATCTGTTGCTGCGCGACGTGGCCCTGCGCCTGCGCGAAGACCTGCGCAGCCAGGACACCCTGGCACGGATCGGCGGCGATGAATTCGTGCTGTTGGTGCAACTGGCCGAGCCCGACGACGCCTTGCGGCTGGCCGCGCGGCAGGTCAGCCTGATCGCCCGTACGTTCCGGGTGGCCGAGCATGACTTGCAGATCTCCGCCAGCATCGGCATCTCGCTGTACCCGGGCAACGGTCACAGTGCCGAAGAACTGCTGATGAACGCGGACGCGGCGATGTACCACGCCAAAGGCGCGGGCAAGAACGGCCACCGGTTCTTCGATGTGTCGATGAACAACAATGCCCGTAAGCAACTGCAACTGCTGCAAGACCTGCGCATCGCCGTCGAGCAGCGGCAATTCAGCCTGCACTACCAACCCAAGTTCGATGCCGCCAAAGGCCGTCCGGTCGGCGCCGAAGCCCTGTTGCGCTGGACCCATCCGACCCAGGGCCTGCTGATGCCCGACACCTTCATTGACCTGGCGGAGAAGACCGGCCTGATCATCCCCATCGGCGAATGGGTGCTGAACGAAGCCTGCCGCCAGATGCGCGAGTGGTATGTGCTCGGCTATACCGACTGGCGCATCGCGGTGAACCTGTCGGCGTTGCAGTTCTGCCACGCGGGGCTGGTGCAGAGCGTGGCCAGGGCGCTGGAGACCCACCGTCTGCCTCCCAACAGCCTGACCCTGGAAATCACCGAAACCACCGCCATGAGCGATGCCGATGCGAGCATGAACGTATTGCAGCAACTGTCGGACATGGGCGTGGACCTGTCCATCGACGACTTCGGTACCGGCTACTCAAGCCTGATGTACCTCAAGCGCCTGCCGGCCAATGAGCTGAAGATTGACCGTGGTTTCGTCCGAGACCTGGAGCATGACAGCGATGACGCGGCCATCGTGTCGGCCATCGTCGCCCTCGGCCAGGCCTTGGGCCTGCGGATCGTCGCCGAAGGGGTGGAAACCAATGTGCAACAGAGCTTCCTGACGCAGTTGGGCTGCGATTCGTTGCAAGGCTATCTGTTGGGCCATCCGCTGCCCGCCGAGGGCTTTCTGCACAATATTCGCAAGGCTCATCGGGTGGAGATGGCTTGAGGGTGGCGATGCACAGGGAGTGCAGGGGTCCAGTAAACACTGATGCATTGCCCAGACACTAAAAGGAATGTTTCGCCGCCGCCGAAGTCCCAACTTCAGTACCTTGAATAACTGGAGTCTTCCCATGCGCAAACCAACCCTGATCGCCAGCCTGTTCCTGACTGCCGGTCTCGTCGCCCTCGGCCCTGTGGCGCAGGCAGCTCAAGCCACCGGCGATGCGGTGGAGCACTCGCCCAACAATGGTCGCCGGCTGGTCGAAGCTGACCGTACGCCAGCCGAATATCAGCGCGCGGACAAAGCGATCAAGAACTGGAAGGAAAAGGGCCTCGAAGCACCGGATGAGGGGTCGCAGTGGGTGCAGATCCATGACAAATACGTGATGGTGGTGATCGCTTCCGGCCGGATCCTCAAAATCACCCCTGCGACGCGCTGAGCTTCAGAGCACTTCACCTTTGTCCCACAGATGAACCAGTTCGCCAGGTGCCTGGTCCTCGGGCACCTGCAGCACCATTTCGTCATCCTGATCGTTGGCGCGGTAGCGTACTTCGATCCGGAAGAATCGCTGGTCGCCTCGACCCGAGGGGGCCGAGGCCAACGGCAGGCAACCTTCCAGCACTGAACAGATCCGCGAGCGCTGCGTGATATCGCACTGGGCGAATTCGATTTCCCGGGGGCGGGTCAGGGCGTGGATGGCTGCCACGCCGCCCTGGCGTGACAGGCGTACCACGGCGTTGTCGTCGAGGTCTGGAAGGGTTTTCATCAGCTCTCCTGTGTCAGGTCGACGCCCACTTTGCTCCAGGCACCTTGCACCGCTTGCACCTCTGGCGTTCCAAAGCGATGGCGGGCATGCTCGACCGTCAGGCGGGCGAAATCACTGAAGGACGCGTCGTTGGCCAATCTGCGGTCGCACAAGGTTTCATACCAGATCCGTCCGGCCTTTTCCCAGGCAAATCCGCCCAGCGTGGTGGCGACCAGATAAAAGGCTCGGTTGGGGATCCCGGAGTTGATGTGCACACCGCCATTGTCTTCGCGGGTGATGACGAATTCGCGCATGTGCGCCGGTTGCGGGTCCTTGCCCAGCAGCGGGTCATCGTAGGCCGTGCCGGGGTTGGACATGCTGCGCAGGCCATCGCCCTTGATCTTGTCCGTGAGCAGGTCGGCGCCGATCAGCCAGTCGGCCTGGTCGGCGGTCTGCTCGAGCACGAACTGCTTGACCAGCACGCCGAACACATCGGAGATGGATTCGTTCAACGCGCCGGACTGGTTGGCGTAGACCAGCCCGGCTTCGCTTTCGGTCACGCCATGGGCCAATTCGTGGGCCACCACATCCAGGGAGCGGGTGAAGCGCTGGAAGATTTCTCCATCGCCGTCGCCGAACACCATCTGCGCGCCGTTCCAGAAGGCGTTTTCATAACCCTGGCCATAATGCACGCTGCCCACCAGAGCCAGGCCTTTATTGTCGATGGAGTCGCGTCCCAGGACTTTCCAGAAAAAATCATAGGTGGCGCCAAGGGCATCGTAGGCTTCGTCCACGGCCGGGTCGCCGCTGGCCGACTGGCCCTCCACGCGTATCGGCTGGCCGGGCAGCTCCATGGTGTTCTGCGCGTCATGCACGCTGCGTTGCGGATGTCCGGCCTTGCCGCGCTTGGGCAGTCTGGCGGCGGCAGGTACGTTGTCGGGCGGACCGGGATTGTGCCGCAGGCTGCGCACATGGGTCAGGGTGCCGAGTGCGCTGGAACGCTGTTGTTCGGAGCCGTGGGCGATGATTCGGTTGAGGATATAAGGCGGGATGAAACCTGGGAGCGGGCGAGAGTCGAACATCAGAAAATCCTTATCTGAACGGCTGGGGACTATACCCATGTGAACCGAAACGCTCGCGCCGGTTCCATCCTGCAAAGACGCCTCGCAACAAGGCGGGACCGATCCCTTTGCTGAAGGATTGCCAGACGCTCGCAATTCTGCGAAAACCCCGCGCCTGGACCACAAGGAAATGCCCCATGAACGAAGAACTGCAAATCATCGACCTGGAACAGGGCGACGGTAAAAGCGTAGTCAAAGGTGCGCTGATCACCACTCAATATCGTGGCACCCTTGAAGACGGGACTGAATTCGACTCGTCCTACAGTCGCGGCAAACCCTTCCAGTGTGTGATCGGCACCGGTCGCGTGATCAAGGGTTGGGACATCGGGCTGATGGGCATGCGGGTCGGTGGCAAGCGCAAGCTGCTGGTGCCGGCTCACTTGGCCTACGGTGAGCGATCCATGGGCGCGCATATCAAGCCCAATGCCAATCTGATCTTTGAAATCGAACTGCTTGAAGTGCTGACTCGTGATGATTGAGCGGCATGCGGTGCAGCTTTGTCCATGAGGAAGAAAGTATTGCTACGCTCTGCATTCGATGCAGGGCTTGATTCGTCGGGAGCGAACCGTGGACGCAGAACAACATGACCTGGGCGTGTCCCAAGTGGCCGCGGCCATTGCCGAGCCGGCTCGCACCCGGATGCTCTGCTCATTGATGGACGGCCACGCCCGGACCAGTACGGAGCTGGCGAGTATCGCCGAGGTCAGTGCCTCTACCGCCAGCGCCCATCTGGCCAAGCTCAAGGAATTGGCCCTGGTACGGCTGCATGTCCAGGGTCGGCATCGCTATTACAGCCTGGCGAGCCCGCAGGTGGCACAGGCGTTGGAAGCCTTGATGGTCATCGGCCAGAACGCCGCGCCGACCTTCACTCCACGCACCCCGGATCGCCTGCAGTTTGCCCGCACCTGCTACGACCACATGGCCGGCACCCTGGCGGTGCGCCTGCATGATCGCATGATCGAAGCGGGGTGGCTGGTGGAGGAAGAAGGGCGGGGCTATCGGCCGAGCGAAGCGGGCGAGGCGTTGTTCGTGAGGCTGGGCATCGACGTGCAGATCCTGGCCGCCCAACGACGCCGGTTCGCCTGCCCATGCCTGGACTGGAGCATGCGCCGACCGCACCTGGGCGGCTCCTTGGGCGCGGCGTTGTTGCAAGTGGCGATCAAGCGTCAATGGGTGCTCCAGGACCTGGACAGCCGGGCGTTGGGCTTGACGGCTGTCGGACGCAAGGAGCTGGCCGCGTGGTTTGGTATAAGCGCAGCCCCTCATACGCCGGTGGCTGCCGCGCTTGCCCGCGACGGCGTCAGTCCATCCAACACCATCGCCAACTGAACTGCCGCCATCGCGAGCGGGCTCGCTCCCACATGATGACTGGTTGGCTGCCGATTCAGTGTTCAGCGCAACTCTGCCGTGGGAGCGAGCCTGCTCGCGATGGCAACCGGTTTTCATGGTGGGGCTTACGGCGGGGGATTCTGACGGATTGCGCACATTAATGTGGCGAGGGAGCTTGCTCCCGCTGGGCTGCGAAGCAGCCCCAAACCAGGCAATGCGATCATTGCGTTCTATCGTGTTGACCGGGTTGCGACTGCTGCGCAGTCGAGCGGGAGCAAGCTCCCTCGCCACAAAAAGCTTCATGGCGCTATAGACGGGCTTGGATCAAACCTTGACGATCCAACCCGCTGGCGCTTCCACATCGCCGGTCTGCACACCGGTCAGCTCCTTGTAGAGCTTCTGGGTGATCGGGCCGACTTCGGTTTCGCTGTGGAAGACGTGCAGCTTGTCCTTGTAGTTGATCCCACCGATTGGCGTGATCACAGCGGCGGTACCGCAGGCGCCGGCTTCCTTGAAGTCCGACAGCTTGTCGATGAACACGTCGCCTTCGACCACTTCCAGGCCCAGGCGCGATTTCGCCAGTTCGATCAGCGACAGGCGGGTGATGCCCGGCAGGACCGAAGGGGAGTTGGGGGTGACGAATTTGTTGTCGTGGGTGATGCCGAAGAAGTTCGCCGAGCCGACTTCTTCGATCTTCGAATGGGTCAGCGGGTCGAGGTAGATGCAATCGGCGAAGCTCGCCTTCTTGGCTTGGGAACCCGGCATCAGGCTGGCGGCGTAGTTGCCACCGACCTTGGCCGCGCCGGTGCCCTGCGGGGCGGCACGGTCGAAGCTGGAAATCAGGAAGTTGTGCGGGGTCAGGCCGCCCTTGAAGTAGGCGCCGACCGGAATGCAGAAGATCGAGAAGATGAACTCGGGCGCGGTGCGCACGCCGATGTTGTCACCCACGCCTATCACGAACGGACGCAGGTACAGCGCGCCGCCGGTGCCGTAGGGCGGGATGAAGCGCTCGTTGGCGCGGACCACTTGCTTGCAGGCCTCGACGAACTGCTCGGTCTCGACGAATGGCATCAGCAGCCGGGCGCAGCTGCGTTGCATGCGGGCGGCGTTCTGGTCCGGGCGGAACAGGTTGATCGAACCGTCCTTGCAACGGTAGGCCTTCAGGCCTTCGAAGCATTGCTGGCCGTAGTGCAGGGCCGTGGAGCCTTCGCTGATGTGCAGCACATTGTCGTCGGTCAGGGTGCCGGCGTCCCAGGCGCCATCGCGCCAGTGCGACAGGTAGCGCTTGTCGGTCTTGATGTAGTCAAAGCCCAGTTTGTCCCAATTGATGCTCTCGTTACCCATGACACCCTCTATTGCTTAACGACCGTCGAAACGGTTCAAGGCTTCTGACGTTTTTGGATGGGGACAACAATACTTCATTCCAGAGGTGTTTCGCAGCCCGCATGACGGGCGCCCGGTGATTTTTCCGGCGCCGCGCACCCGTGGCGAGGGAGCTTGCTCCCGCTCGAGTGCGAAGCACTCGCAATTGCAATCTTTGGGTAGAGCCTGATTGCAGGATTTGGGGCCGCTTCGCGGCCCAGCGGGAGCACGCTCCCTCGCCACAGAGCAATGCGATCACACATCCAGAGAGATGCAATCACACATGCAACGCATGCCCCAGCGCACGCAACGCCGCTTCCTGCACCGCCTCACCCAGTGTCGGGTGGGCGTGGATGGTGCCGGCGATGTCTTCCAGCCGGGCGCCCATTTCCAGGGACTGGCCGAACGCGGTGGACAGCTCCGAGACGCCGACACCGACCGCCTGCCAACCGACGATCAGGTGGTTGTCCCGGCGCGCCACGACCCGCACGAAACCGCTTTTCGATTCCAGCGTCATCGCCCGGCCATTGGCCGCGAACGGGAAGCTGGACACGATGCAGTCCAGCCCGGCCGCCTTGGCTTCGTCCGGGGTCTTGCCGACCACCACCAGCTCCGGATCGGTGAAGCACACCGCTGCAATGGCCGCAGGGTTGAACTCTCGGTGCTGACCGGCGATCAGCTCGGCGACCATCTCGCCCTGGGCCATGGCCCGATGGGCAAGCATCGGCTCGCCGCTCAGGTCACCGATGGCCCAGACGTTGCGCATGCTGGTCTGGCAGCGATCATCGATTTTCACCGCCGGACCGTTCATCGCCAGGTCCAGCGCTTCGAGGTTCCAGCCCTGGGTATTGGGCTTGCGTCCGACCGCCACCAGCACGCGGTCGGTGTCCAGGTTGAGCGTGTCGCCATTTGGATCGCGCACTTGCAAGGTGCTCGCCTGGGCATCGAAACCCTCGACGCTGTGCTTGAGGTACAGCTTGACGCCCAATTGTTTGAGCGCTTCGTGCACGGGTTGCGTCAGCTCGCCGTCGTAGGCCGGCAGGATCCGCTCCTGGGCTTCGACCACGCTGACCTCGGCGCCGAGCTTGCGATAAGCGATGCCCAGCTCCAGGCCGATATAGCCGCCGCCGACCACCACCAGGTGCTTGGGCACCGAGGTCGGGGCGAGGGCTTCAGTGGACGAAATGATCGGCCCGCCAATCGGCAGCATTGGCAGGTCGACGCTTTTCGAGCCGGTGGCCAGCAGCAAGTGCTCGCACTGGATGCGGGTGTCGCCGACTTCCACGGTCTTGCCGTCGACCACCTTGGCCCAGCCATGGATGACCTGGACCTTGTGTTTCTTCAGCAGCGCCGCGACGCCGGTGGTCAGGCGGTCCACGATGCCGTCCTTCCATTCCACGCTCTTGCCGATGTCCAGGCTTGGCGCCGACACCGTGATGCCCAGGGCCGAGCCCTGGCTGTGGTGCCGGGTCTGATGGAACTGCTCGGCCACATGGATCAAGGCCTTGGACGGAATGCAGCCGATGTTCAGGCAGGTCCCGCCCAGCGCCTGGCCTTCTACCAGGATGGTCGCAATGCCCAGTTGACCGGCGCGAATCGCCGCCACGTAGCCGCCGGGGCCGCCGCCGATGATCAGCAGCGTGGTGTTCAGAGTCTGTTGCATGCCTGCTCCCAATTAGTCGACGAACAAGGTGGCGGGTTGTTCGAGCAAGCCGCGCAGGGCCTGGATGAATTGCGCCGCGTCCATGCCATCGACCACCCGGTGATCGAAGGAGCTGGAGAGGTTCATCATCTTGCGCACGACGATCTGGCCTTTGATCACCACCGGCCGCTCGACGATCTTGTTGACGCCGACGATTGCCACTTCCGGCAGGTTCAGCACCGGCGTGCTGACGATGCCGCCCAGCGCGCCGAGGCTGGTCAGAGTGATGGTCGAGCCGGACAGTTCATCGCGGCTGGCCTTGCCATTACGGGCAGCGGTTGCCAAACGAGAGATTTCTGTCGCGCTGTCCCACAGGCTACGGGCCTCGGCGTGACGCATCACCGGCACCATCAGGCCGACGTCGCTCTGGGTGGCGACGCCCACATGCACCGCTCCCGAGCGGTGGATGACCTGGGCTTCGTCGTCATAGCGGGCGTTCATCTGCGGGAAGTCGCGCAGGGCCACCACCAGCGCCCGCACCAGGAACGGCAACAGGGTCAGCTTGCCGCGAGAGGCGCCATGTTTTTCATTCAGATGGACCCGCAATTCTTCCAATGCAGTGACGTCGATTTCCTCGACGTAGCTGAAATGCGCCGCGCGCTGAGTCGCTTCCTGCATGCGCTGGGCGATCTTGCGGCGCATGCCGATCACCGGGATCTGCTCTTCGTCGTGGCGTTCGGCGTAGCTTGAGCCGCCCTTGGCCTGGGGCGACGAGCCCTGGGCCAGATAAGCTTCCAGGTCTTCGTGCAACACCCGTCCGGCCGGGCCGGTGCCCTGGACCAGACGCAACTGAATGCCGAGGTCCAAGGCATGCTTGCGTACGGCCGGGGAGGCCAGCGGACGCTCGTCGGGTGCGCGGGCTACCGGCGCCTGTGGGGCTGGGGCTGGACGCGGCGCGGCGGTTTTTTCCACGACCGGTTCAGGCGCGGCCACCGGCGCCGGTTTTGCAGGCTGGGCAGGTGCAGTCGGCTGTGCCGACTCCTTCAGGTTGCCCGCGCCTTCGACTTCGATGCGGATCAGTTCGCTGCCCACCGCCATGACTTCGCCCGGCTCGCCACCCAGGGCGATGACTCGACCGTGGACTGGCGAGGGAATATCCACCATCGCCTTGTCCGTCATGACATCGGCCAGCACCTGGTCCTCGACGACCATGTCGCCGACCTTGACGTGCCACACCGACAGCTCGACTTCCGCGATGCCTTCGCCGATGTCCGGCATCTTGATAACGTGCGTGCCCATTCAGACCTCCATGACCCGTTTCAACGCCGCGCCCACACGGGACGGCCCTGGGAAATACGCCCACTCCTGCGCATGCGGGTAGGGAGTGTCCCAACCAGTGACGCGCTCGATAGGCGCTTCCAGGTGGTGGAAGCAGTGTTCTTGCACCAGCGACACCAGCTCGGCGCCGAAACCGCAGGTGCGGGTGGCTTCGTGGACGATCACGCAGCGGCCGGTCTTTTTCACTGACTTGACGATGGTGTCCAGGTCCAGCGGCCACAGGCTGCGCAGGTCGATGACTTCGGCATCGACGCCGCTTTCCTCGGCCGCGACCTGGGACACATACACAGTGGTGCCGTAGGTGAGGATGGTCACGTCCTTACCGGGACGGGTGATGGCGGCCACGTCCAGCGGCACCGTGTAGTAGCCGTCCGGAACCTGGGCCGACGGGTGCTTGGACCACGGCGTTACCGGGCGGTCGTGGTGGCCGTCGAACGGGCCGTTATACAGGCGCTTGGGTTCGAGGAAGATCACCGGGTCATCGTTCTCGATGGAGGCGATCAGCAGGCCCTTGGCGTCGTAGGGGTTCGATGGCATCACCGTGCGCAGGCCGCAGACCTGGGTGAACATCGCCTCGATACTCTGGCTGTGGGTCTGGCCGCCATAGATCCCGCCGCCGCAGGGCATGCGCAGGGTCATCGGTGCGGTGAACTCGCCGGCCGAGCGATAGCGCAGGCGCGCCGCTTCGGAGATGATCTGGTCCGAGGCCGGGTAGACGTAGTCAGCGAACTGGATCTCGGCCACCGGACGCAAGCCATAGGCGCCCATGCCCACCGCAACGCCGACGATGCCGCTTTCGGAAATCGGTGCGTCGAACACCCGTGAGGTGCCGTATTTGTTCTGCAGGCCTTCGGTGCAGCGGAACACGCCGCCGAAGTAACCCACGTCCTGGCCGAACACCACGACGTTGTCGTCGCGTTCGAGCATCACGTCCATCGCCGAGCGCAGGGCCTGGATCATGGTCATGGTGGTAGTGGTCATGGCGGTGTCCAGCGCAATATTGTTGTTGTGATCGTTCATGTCAGATCCCCAACTGCTGACGCTGGCGCTTCAAGTGCTCCGGCATCTCTTTGTAGACGTCTTCGAACATGGTCGCGGCGCTTGGAATCTGCCCGCCGGCGAGGGTGCCGTACTGCTCGGCTTCCTTCTGCGCGGCGATCACCTCGGCTTCGAGCTCGGCGGTGACGGCGGCATGTTCTTCCTCCGACCACTGGCCGATACGGATCATGTGCTGCTTGAGGCGGGCAATCGGATCGCCCAGCGGGAAGTGGCTCCAGTCATCGGCGGGGCGGTACTTGGACGGATCGTCGGAGGTCGAGTGCGGGCCGGCGCGGTAGGTGACCCATTCGATCAGCGCCGGGCCGAAGTTGCGCCGGGCGCGCTCGGCGGCCCAGCGCGAAGCCGCGTAGACCGCCATGAAGTCGTTGCCATCGACCCGCAGCGAAGCGATGCCGCAGCCGACGCCGCGTCCGGCGAAGGTGGTGGCTTCACCGCCGGCAATGGCCTGGAAGGTGGAGATCGCCCACTGGTTGTTGACCACGTTGAGAATCACCGGCGCCCGGTAGACGTGGGCGAAGGTCAGGGCGGTGTGGAAGTCCGATTCGGCGGTGGCGCCGTCGCCGATCCAGGCCGAGGCGATCTTGGTATCGCCCTTGATCGCCGAAGCCATGCCCCAGCCCACGCCCTGGATGAATTGCGTGGCCAGGTTGCCGGAAATGGTGAAGAAACCGGCGTCTTTGACCGAGTACATGATCGGCAACTGCCGGCCCTTGAGCGGATCGCGCTCGTTGGACAGCAACTGGCAGATCAGGTCGACCAGCGGGACGTCGCGGGCCATCAGGATGCTTTGCTGGCGGTAGGTGGGAAAGCACATGTCGTCGATGTTCAACGCCAGGGCCTGGGCGCTGCCGATGGCTTCCTCGCCGAGGCTCTGCATGTAGAACGACATCTTCTTCTGCCGCTGGGCGACCACCATGCGGTTGTCGTAGATCCGTGTCTTGAGCATGGCGCGCATGCCTTTGCGCAGGATCTCGACGGGGATGTCATCGGCCCATTCGCCCAGGGCATTGCCTTGGTCGTCGAGCACGCGGATCAGGCTGCGGGCCAGGTCGATGGTGTCGGCCGGTTCTACGTCGACGGCAGGTTTGCGCACCGTACCGGCGTCGCTCAGATGCAGGTAGGAGAAGTCGGTCTTGCAGCCGGGACGGCCGGAGGGTTCCGGGACGTGCAGGCGTAGCGGTTCATACGCTGGGTTCATGGCTTTCTACGCTCGATCTTGTGAATTTCTTGTAGTGGGCGCGCTAGCTGACAAGTCCCCTGGGTAAGTGGGAAATTGTCCTACAACAATCATAGGCTCGGCGTAGAAGAATATTTTTCTCTGTTGGCTTGCTGTTCCGGTTATTTGCAGATAAAAAATCTGCACAACGATAAAAATCAGGAATATCTGTCTCATGCGCAAATTGGATCGCACCGACATCGGCATTCTCAACAGCCTCCAGGAAAATGCCCGCATCACCAACGCCGATCTCGCCCGCTCGGTGAACCTGTCGCCAACACCGTGCTTCAACCGGGTCCGGGCCATGGAGGAACTGGGGGTAATTCGCGAGCAGGTCACTTTGCTCGATGCCGACCTGCTGGGGTTGCACGTGAACGTGTTCATTCACGTCAGCCTGGAGAAACAGGTGGAAGAGGCGTTGCAGCACTTCGAAGAAGCGATCTCCGACCGGCCGGAAGTCATGGAGTGCTACTTGATGGCGGGAGATCCGGACTACCTGATCCGGGTGTTGGTGCCGACGATCCAGTCCCTGGAGCGGTTCATGATGGATTTTTTGACCAAGGTCCCCGGCGTGGCGAACATCCGTTCCAGCTTTGCCCTCAAGCAGGTGCGCTACAAGACGGCGTTGCCGTTGCCGGCGAATGGGTTGACGCTGGGCGCCTGAGGTTCACGGATAATCACATTCCCCTGTGGGAGCGAGCTTGCTCGCGATGAGGCCGGCACATTCAACATCAATGCAAGCAGCCCAATTGCCATCGCGAGCAAGCTCGCTCCCACAGGGTGTCCTGTGGTGAGTTTCTGAGCTTCTTAGAGCTGATTGATCGGAATCTTCAGGTACGTCACACCATTATCTTCAGCCGGCGGCAGATTCCCCGCCCGCACGTTCACCTGCACCGCAGGCAACAACAGCGTCGGCATGCCCAGCGTCGAATCCCGTTGGGTACGCATGGCCACGAACGTGGCTTCGTCGATGCCGTCGCGAACATGGATATTGTGCTGGCGCTGCTCACCCACGCTGCTCATGCACTGGGGCTCGCGATGCTCTGGCGGATAGTCGTGGCATACATAGAGCCGCACGCCAGCGGGGAAGGCCAGCAGCTTGCGGATCGACGCGTAGAGTTGTCGGGCGTCGCCGCCGGGGAAGTCGCAACGGGCCGTGCCGACGTCCGGCATGAACAACGTGTCGCCCACCAGAATCACCTCGCCGTCGATCAGGTAGGCCATGTCCGCCGGGGTGTGGCCGGGTACATGCAGCGCGGTGGCCTTCAGGTTACCAATGCAGAAAGATTCGTCGGCGGCGAACAGGTGATCGAACTGTGAGCCATCCACGGCGAACTGCGGCTCAAGGTTGAACAACGTCTTGAAGACCCGCTGGACCTGATCGATGGCCCGGCCGATGGCGATCTTGCCGCCCAAGGCGCGACGCAGATACGGCGCGGCGGACAAGTGATCGGCGTGGGCGTGGGTCTCCAACAGCCATTGCACGGTCAACCGGTGTTCGGCAACGAACGCGATGATGCGGTCGGCCTGGGTGGTGCTGCTGCGCCCCGAGGCCGGGTCGTAGTCGAGCACCGGGTCGACCACCGCACATTGTCCTCCATCCTGTTCGTAGACGACGTAGGTGTAGGTCTTGGAGGAGGGGTCGAGAAAGCTTTGAATCTGCGCGGGCATGCCAACGAACCTGTGCGGGAGGAACCGGTTGCACCCTGGCGGGTTACAACATATGGTCCGCAGCTTAGTGAGGGCCAAGGCGTCCTGCAAATGCGATCGCACCTGCCAACAGGTGTGCGCGGCTTGAGAGAACCTTATGTTGCTGGCGAGTCTTTTTGGTGTGGTCATGGGCCTGATCCTTGGCCTGACGGGGGCGGGCGGCGGGATTTTGGCCGTGCCGGCACTGGTGCTGGGCCTGGGCTGGAGCATGACCCAGGCCGCGCCGGTGGCATTGTTCGCGGTAGGCAGTGCGGCGGCGGTGGGCGCTATCGACGGACTGCGCCATGGCCTGGTGCGTTACCGCGCGGCGTTGCTGATCGCGCTGCTCGGCGCGGTGTTTTCGCCGCTGGGCATTTATGCGGCCCATCAGCTTTCGGAAAAGATCCTGATGATCCTGTTCAGCCTGCTGATGGTACTGGTGGCGGCGCGCATGCTGCGCCGCGAACCCAAGCAGCCGGGGCCCAGCGACCACGGTGCCGCCAGTTGGGGGCAGAAAAACTGCATGCTCGACCACAAGACCGGGCGCCTGGCCTGGACCCCGCGCTGTACCGCGACCCTGTCGGCACTGGGCGCGGTGACCGGCCTGGTTTCGGGGCTGCTGGGCGTGGGCGGCGGCTTCCTGATCGTGCCGGCCTTCAAGCAACTGACGGATGTGCAGATGCGCGGGATCGTCGCCACGTCGTTGATGGTCATCAGCCTGATTTCAGTGATCGGCGTGGTGGGCGCGTTTCATGCCGGGGTGAGCATCGACCGGGTGGGAGCAGTGTTCATCGCGGCGAGCATTGTCGGGATGGTGTTGGGCCGGCGATTATCCGCCAGAGTCCCGGCCCGTGCGTTGCAGGTGGGGTTTGCCGGGGTGTGCCTGGTGGTGGCGGTGTTCATGGTGGTGCGGGCGTAATTCCAGTCGGACGCAATCGTTGTGGCGAGGGAGCTTGCTCCCGCTCGGCTGCGAAGCAGACGCCGTGGATCAAAACCGTATGGGCCTGCTTCGCAGTCCAGCGGGAGCAAGCTCCCTCGCCACGGGAGGGCTTGTCTGGTCCGGGGACTGGGTGCTACAGCAACCGACACCGCATGGAGAACCCCAACGCCACCGACTGGCCTTGCTCCAGCAGGCGCAACCCCGGTTGCCCTGGCAGGTGGTGGGCGTTGACCGGATGGCTGACCGGTTCGATGCAGAAAAAGTCCAGGCCCACGGGGCAGTACAGCAGGAAATAATCGCTGCCGCTGGCCCGGCATTCCAGTTCGTAACCCAGGTCCGGTTGCTGGATCAGGCATTGTCCATCCCAACCGCCGAAACCATTGTCGACCAGGCTGTCCGGCAGCAATCGCAATTGCTGGAAATCCCATTGCGGCGGAACGTCCACCCGCTCGGTCGGCAACTTCGTGGCATCGCACAACCACACCTCACTGGCGCGGGTTTGCAGGCGCGTGCCGGCGGTGCGCGGGAAGTACGGATGCAAACCGAGCCCATGCCACGCCGCCTGTTCGGCGATGTGAGTGACGAGCATTGCGACTTGCAACTGGCCCCCGTTCAAGCGGATCCGCAGGCTGGCGCAGTAGGCGAAGGGGTGTCGGCTGTCGAGTTGCAACAGCACTTCCCGGGCGCTCTGCTCGGTCACCTGCCACGGCTGTTGCCAGGCGCTGCCGTGGATCGGGAATGGATCGTTGGGGCTGTTGGCTTCCAGGGCCAGCCAGCCCGACGGGCAATCGAAACCGCCCTGGGCGATCCGGTTCGACCAGGGGATCAACGGGAAACAACCGAGCTTGCCGGGCAGGCCGTTCTCCACGGCCTGCGGTGCCGGCGGGCGTAGCAGCGGCGCACCGTTGCTGCGCAGGGTCCATTCGACGAAGCTGGCGCCCAAGTGAGGGGCGAGGGTGAGACGGGTCAGTTCGTCTTCGAGGTGCAGAAGAGGTGGGGTCATGGAGCCTTGTCTGCCGGAGTCAAATAGTTAGGACGGTCTTGTGCAAATGCGTTTGTGGCGAGGGAGCTTGCTCCCGCTCGGCTGCGCAGCGGACGCCCTGGTTGAATACCGTAGGGGTCTGCTGCGCAGTCCAGCGGGAGCAAGCTCCCTCGCCACAGAAGCTAAAAAATCACAAACCATGCAAGGGGTTTGCGAATGACCAGGGTTACAACACCAAATGCGGCAACCACAGCGACAGGGCCGGCACATAGGTGACGAGCAGCAGCACCAGGAACAGCACCGCGTAGAACGGCAGCAGCGCCTTGACGGTGCTTTCGATGCTGACCTTGCCCACCGCCGAGCCGACGAACAGCACCGCGCCCACGGGCGGCGTTATCAGACCGATCCCCAGGTTGACCAGCATGATCATGCCGAACTGCACCGGATCCACGCCGATGCCCATGATCACCGGCATCAGGATCGGCGTCAGGATCAGGATCAGCGGCGCCATGTCCATCACGGTGCCCAGCAGCAGCAACATCACGTTGATGCACATCAGGATCACGTAGCGGTTGTCCGACAGGGTCAGGAACATCGTGGTGATCTTCGCCGGGATCTGCATCAGCGTCATGATGTAGCCGAAACTGGCGGCGAAGCCGATCAGGATCATCACAATGGAGATGGTGCGAACCGTGCGGTGCATCAGCTTCGGCAGTTCACGCCACTTGTAGTCGCGGTAGATGAACATGGTCACGAAGAACGACCACAGCACCGCGATGGCCGCCGATTCAGTGGCGGTGAAGATGCCCGACAGGATCCCGCCGAGGATGATCACCATCGCCATCAGGCCCCACAGGGCTTCGCCGACGATCTTCAGCGCTTCGCGCATCGGGATGACGTCGCCCTTTGGATAGTCGCGCTTCTTCGCGAAGATCAGGCACAGCACCATCAGGCACGCGCTCATCAGCAGGCCCGGGACGATACCCGCCATGAACAGCGAGGCAATCGAAACCGTGCCGCCGGCGGCCAGGGAGTAGAGCACCGAGTTATGGCTTGGCGGGGTCAGCAACGCTTGCACCGAACCGCTGACGGTCACGGCGGTGGAGAATTCCCGTGGATAGCCCTTGCGCTCCATTTCCGGAATCAGCACCGAACCCACCGAAGCGGTGTCGGCCACGGAAGAGCCGGAGATTGCGCCGAAGAAGGTCGAGGCCACGATGTTGACCAGCGATAGGCCACCGCGCACGAAACCCACCAGCACACCGGCACACGCCACCAGTCGGCGGGACATGCCGCCCTCGGCCATGATCGCGCCGGCCAGCACGAAGAACGGGATCGCCAGCAACGAGAATTTGTTCACGCCCCCCGCGACCTGGATCATCACGGCCTGGAACGGGATGTCGATCCACCACGCACCGATCAGCGCGGCGGCGCCGAGGGCGTAGGCGACCGGCATGCCGATCAGGATCAATACGATAAAACTGCCCAGCAGAATCAGAGCGTCCATTAAGCGGCACCTTCGTTTTCTTCGACCAGGTCGAACTGCACGACCCGACGCTTGCTCTGGTCACCGAGCAGGAGTTTTTCCAGGACAAAAATCAGCGTCAGCAGGCCGCCCACGGGAATCGGCAGATAAGTGACGCCCACGCGCAGATCGGGCAGGGCGCTCATGAACTGGTTCCAGGTCGACATGCACAGTTTGGCGCCCCAGATGGTCATGAAAATGCAGATCATCGCCATCAACAGCTGAGAGAAGATCGACGCGACGGCCTTCAGGTGCGGCGGCATGCGGTCGGTCAGCATCGCCACGGCCATGTGCGCGCCGGCGCGGTAGCTGGCTGCCGCGCCAATGAAGGTGAACACCATCATCAACAGAATCGCGGTGGGCTCGGGCCAGCTCGAGCCGGAACCCAGTACGTAGCGGGCGAACACGCCCCAGGGAATCATCAGGGAAATCGCCAGGACGGCAAGGCCGGCGACCCAGATGCAGGTCATGTAGATCTTATCGTTGATACGCAGCAGCAGATTCTTCATCGGGTTCCACCGTGAACCGGGCGCGCCTTGGGCATCAGGCGCGCCGGGCCTTTTCAGGAGTACAGAGCGAGGGCGTTACTGGACGGCTTCGATTTTCTTGATCAGGTCGGCATAAGGTGCGCCGTATTTGGCTCGTACTTGTGCGGTGGCGTCGTAGAACGGTTTCTTGTCGACGGTGATGAACTCGACACCGGCGGCCTTGAGTTTCTCTTCACTGGCGGCCGACTTCTTGTCCCACAGCGCGCGCTCATCGAGCTGGGCGGCCTTGGCGGCTTTCCTCACCATCTCCTGTTGGGCCGGGGTAAGTTTTTCCCAGGTGATTTTCGACATCACGATCGGTTCGGGCAGGATCAGGTGACCGGTCAGGCTGTAGAACTTGGCGTTCTGGTAGTGGTTGTGTTCGAGCATGGTCGGCGGGTTGTTTTCCGCGCCGTCGATCACGCCGGTCTGCAGGGCGCTGAAGATCTCGCCGGTGTCCATGGCGATGCCGTTGCCGCCCATGGCGTTGATGGTCTCGATGAACATCGGGTTGCCCTGCACGCGGATCTTCATGCCCTTGAGGTCTTCGAGCTTGCGCACCGGTTTCTTGGTATAGAGGTTGCGCGTGCCGCCGTCCATCCAGGCCAGGGCCACCAGGCCGAACTCAGAGTTGGTGATGCGATCGAGGATCTCATCGCCGACAGGACCATCGATCACGTTACGCATGTGCTGCGTGTCACGGAAGATGAACGGCATGTTGAACACATTCACGTCCGGCACCACCGGGCCGACGATGCCGAGGCTGACGCGGGTCATCTGGATGGCGCCGACCTGGGCCTGCTCGACGACTTCCTTTTCCGAACCCAGCACACCGCCAGGGAAATACTTGAAAGTCAGTTCGCCGTTGGTTTCCTTGGTCAGGGCCTTGCCCATGTTTTCCTCGGCGACCACGGTGGGGTAACCGGCGGGGTGGATGTCGGCGAACTTGATTTCCAGGGCGTGCGCCGCCTGGGCCAGGAAGGCCAGGGGCAGGAAGGCCAGGGGCAGGGCTGCGATCAGAAGCGTGCGTTTGAAATTCATGGTCAATCTCCAGTCTTGTTTTTTTTATGGGTCATCCAGTGAAGCGGCATTGCTGATCAGTTCGCGGAGTGCTTCGGTCCTCCAAACGCGGGTTCGGCGAGGCCCTTGACCCCGGGATTGAGGGCGAAAACGCCACCGGCCAGCGATTGCGGATCGGTGTCGTCGCCGGGGCGAATCGAGGTGACGAACAACGTGTCCAGGCCACTGTCGCCAAAGGCGCACATCGTTGGCTTCTTCACCGGCACCGCCAGCGAACGATCGAGCCTGCCTTCCGGGGTGAAGCGGTGGATGAGCCCGGCATCGTTGGCGCAGATCCAGTAGCAACCCTCGGCATCGACCGCCGCGCCATCCGGGCGCCCGGCCAGGGGCAGCATGTCGACGAACAACCGGCGATTGCTCGGGGTGCCGCTGTCGATGTCGTAATCGAAAGCCCAGATCTGTTGCACCAATGGATGGGAATCAGAGAGGTACATGGTCCGCCCGTCTGGGCTGAAGCCCAGGCCGTTGGGCACGATGAAGCCGCTCAACTGCGTTTGCACCGGGCCGCGTTGCCCGGCCTCGAAGCGGTACATCCGGCCCTCGTCGGCGTTGGCACCCATGTTCAGCACCATGCTGCCGGCCCAGAAACGTCCCTGGCGGTCGCAGCGGCCATCGTTGAGGCGCATGTCGCTGCGGCTGTGCTCGACACCGGCGCAGAGCTCGCTGTCCAGGCTACCGTCATCGTTGGGGTGCAGGCGAAAGAAACCGCTTTCCATGCCGGCGATCCAGCCACCGTCCTGGTGCCGCGCAATGCAGGCGAGCATCTCGGGTGCTTCCCAGCCCTTGAGCTGGCCGGTGCCGGCGTTCCAGCACTGCAGGCCGCCGCTGGGAATGTCCACCCAGTACAGGGCGTTTTCCTCGGGGACCCAGACCGGGCTCTCCCCGACGGCGTTACGTGCATCGACAATCAATTCGGCTTGCATGGCGATTCCTTGGTTCGTTTCGTGTCCCATGAGTGACAGGCGAATCAGTCGTCGAACGGGCCGGCGGCCACGAAGGCACCGCCCTGGTAGATCCGGGCCGGGTCATCGGCGGCCGGCATCGGTTGCGCTTCGACCTTGGCGCGGAAAATCTCGGAGGTGTCCTTGGGTTGGTAACCCAGGTGTGCGGCGTGGCTGTTGTCCCACCAGACGTCGCGGTTGGCAGAAACGCCGTAGACGATGGTGTGACCGACGTTCGGGGTATAGAGCGAGCATTCGATCAGCTGGGTCAGGTCGTCGAAGCTCAGCCAGGTGCTCATCATCCGACGGTTCTGCGGCTCGGGGAATGAAGAGCCGATGCGGATGCTTACGGTCTCGATGCCGTAGCGGTCGAAGTAGAAACTTGCCACGTCTTCGCCATAGGACTTGGACAGGCCGTAGTAGCCATCCGGACGACGCGGGGAGAGGGCATCGAGGGTTTCGTCCTGCTTGTAGAAGCCGATGACGTGGTTGGAGCTGGCGAAGATCACTCGCTTGACGCCGTGTTTGCGGGCCGCTTCATAAATATGGAACACGCCGCTGATGTTGGCCCCCAGAATCTCCTCGAACGGTCGTTCAACCGAGACGCCGCCAAAATGCAGGATCGCGTCGACGCCTTCCACCAGTTGATGCACGGCCTGTTTATCGGACAGGTCGCAAAGCACCACCTCTTCGCTTTCATCGATGGCCGGGGCCATGGTGACGATGTCCGACAGGCGAATGTGGCGGGCGAAAGGCTTGAGGCGCTCGCGCAGGACTTTGCCGAGGCCGCCGGCGGCACCGGTCAGCAGCAGGCGATTGAGGGGATGGCGGATCGGTGTCGTGGTCATGAAATTACCTGAGCAAACGGTGAGAGGTATCTGTTGTTATAGGTTGTCGTACGACCGTGGCGAAATATCCTTATCCTTACGCTACCTTGTCAACGTTTCATCGACGAAGCGCTCTGGGCCGGCGTCCTGCCGTTATGGTGTCGATGCCATGGTCAACCGCTCTTGTGGCGAGGGAGCTTGCTCCCGCTCGGCTGCGAAGCAGACGCCCTGCTTCCTGTCCCGCAACCGTATAGTCCTGCTTCGCAGTCCAGCGGGAGCAAGCTCCCTCGCCACATTGACTGCTTACAACAACGAAATCGGATAGCTGATGAAAATCCGGTTCTCATCGAATTCGTTGGTGCTGAAATCCCGGCGCATCGTCGAGTTCCGCCATTTCACATTGAGGCTTTTCAGCGCGCCGCTCTGCACGGTGTACGCCAGCTCGGTTTCACGCCCCCATTCCTTACCATCGTCGACCGTCGCGGTGTGC
>NZ_JBKGGX010000036.1:0-49333 GCF_052041925.1 Pseudomonas sp. SMN5 | reverse complement strand
GGCAGGACCCCCCTTGTTGTGTTTTTTGGGGGGGGGTTGTGGGAACCCCCCCCCCAGGGCGATCAGCGTTGCGTGGCAGGCGTGCCCTGGGCTGCGCCTTGCTCGCGTGGAGCCGATTGGCTTGGGCTGGTCGGCCAGGCCTTCAGGTCCAGGTCCAGATCGGTGAATTTGCTGGAATCGAACACTGGTTGCTTGACGCCGGCGCGGCGCTGCTCGTCGTAGTCGCGCATCACGCGCAGGCCGACCTTGAACAACATGGCCAGGGCCATCAAGTTGACGAAGGCCAGGCAGGTCATGGTGATGTCGGCGAAGGCGAACACGGTCGAAAGATCCTGCATCGAACCCCATACCACCAGCGCCAGAACCAGGCCGCGGAAAACCATCAGCACGACGCGGTTGCGGCTGAGGAACTGCAGGCTGTTCTCGCCCAGGTAGTAGTTATAGAGGATGCAGGTGAAGACGAACAGCGACAGCGCGACGCTGACGAACACGCGTCCCCAGTCACCGACCACGGCGGCCAGCGAGTTCTGGGTCAGGACGATGCCGTCACCTTCGAAGCCCGGGGTGTAGAAGCCCGACAGCAGGATCAGCAGCGCGGTGCAGGTGCAGATCACGAAGGTGTCGAGGAACACGCTGAAGGCCTGGACCACGCCCTGGGCGCCCGGGTGCTTCACGGCGGCCACGGCGGCGACGTTCGGCGCACTGCCCAGGCCCGCTTCGTTGGCGAACACGCCACGCTTCACGCCCATCACGATGGCGCTGCCGAGCAGGCCGCCGAAGGCTGGGTCGAGGCCGAAGGCGCTCTTGAAGATGGTTTCCAGCATGGCTGGCACGTGTTCGATCTGGGTGCCGATCACGTACAGGGTCACGCCGATATAGGCCAGGGTCTTGATCGGTACCAGTAGGTCGGACACTGCGGCGATGCGTTTGATGCCGCCGATGAAGGTGATGGCCAGCAGCACCGCCAGGACGATACCGGTGTGGCGTGGATCGAAGGCAAAGGCGTTCTGCAGCGAGTGAGTCACGGTGTAGGACTGCAGGCCGATGAAGGCGAAGCCGTAGGTGACCAGCAGCAGGATGGAGAACACCACCGCCATGCCTTTCAGCTTCAGGCCGTGCTGGATGTAGTAGGCCGGACCGCCGCGGTACAGGCCGTCGCCGTCGGCGCGCTTGTAGACCTGGGCCAGGGTGCATTCGAAGAAGCTGCTGGACATGCCCACCAGTGCGGTGACCCACATCCAGAACACAGCGCCCGGGCCGCCGAGGGTCACGGCGATGCCGACACCGGCGATGTTACCGGCGCCGACGCGACCGGCGAGGCTCAGCATCAGGGCCTGGAACGAGCTCAGCTGGCCTGCCTGGCCGTGAAGGGACTCTTTGAAGACACTGAACATGTGGCCGAAATGGCGGAACTGGACGAAGCGCGAGCGGATCGTGAAGTAGCTACCGAGTCCCACAATAAGCAGGATCAGCACTTTCCCTGAGAGGAAGTCGTTGATGACTTCGAGCATGAGTATTCCTCGCTGTTTTTTGTTTAAGCAAATACTGGCCATTTGGAAACATCGCGTTACATTGGTCGGCGAGCGACACAACAGGCGAGGCGATGTTTCGTCCCGGACCACTTCGCGGGTTTGTTATTAGTTCGGGTTTCGCATGTGTTGGGCCTCGTTACCGACGACCGCTCACGCGAAGAGGGGCGGCACTATACCGATCAGTGCGGTGCCCGTCTGCACGGTTGTGGTGCGTCCGACGAAACGGACCTTTTGCAACACCTGGCCTTTCGGTCAGGTTCTTGTGGGAGCGAGCCTGCTCGCGATGGCTGGCGACACGGTTTTTTCCAACGGCAGCGCGTCATCGTTCATCGCGAGCAGGCTCGCTCCCACAGGTTCAGGCATCCTCGATTGACAGCTTTCAATTAAAAAAAAGGGCTTGGGGAAGGTCCCCAAGCCCTCAAAAGGTGAGAGGTGTCTAGTCCCTCGACCTGGTGAGCAATGGTCGCGTCGATCACGCTTTGAGCGGGACCAGACGCGGAGCGATCATGTTTTCCGGGCGCAGGATGTCGTCGAGCATGGCGTCGTCGAGCAGACCTTCTTCGCGCACCAGTTCCAGCACGCCGCGGCCGCTTTCCAGGGCAACACGGGCGATGCGGGTGGCGTTTTCATAGCCGATGTACGGGTTCAGGGCAGTGACCAGGCCGATGGAGTGTTCGACCAGTTCGCGGCAGCGCGCTTCGTTGGCGGTGATGCCGACGATGCAGTGTTCGCGCAGCATGTCCATGGCCCGTTGCAGCAGGCGGATCGAGTCGAAGATCTTGAAGGCGATCAGCGGCTCCATCACGTTCAGCTGCAGTTGGCCGCCTTCGGCCGCCATGGTCAGGGCCAGGTCGTTGCCGATGATCTGGAACGCCACCTGGTTGACCGCTTCCGGGATCACCGGATTGACCTTGCCGGGCATGATCGAGCTACCTGGCTGGCGAGCCGGCAGGTTGATTTCATTGATGCCGGTACGCGGCCCGCTGGACAGCAGGCGCAGGTCGTTGCAGATCTTCGACAGCTTGACCGCGGTGCGCTTGAGCATGCCGGAGAACAGCACGAAGGCGCCCATGTCGGAGGTGGCTTCGATCAGGTCGGCAGCCGGGACCAGTGGCTGGCCGCTGATGGTTGCCAGGCGCTGCACGGCCAGGGCCTGGTAGCGTGGGTCGGCGTTGATGCCGGTGCCGATGGCGGTACCGCCCAGGTTCACTTCGGTCAGCAGTTCAGGCGCCAGGGACTTCAGGCGCGCCAGGTCTTCGCTCAGGGTGGTGGCGAAGGCGCGGAATTCCTGGCCGAGGGTCATCGGCACGGCGTCTTGCAGTTGGGTACGTCCCATTTTCAGGACGTGGCTGAATTCCTCACCCTTGGCGGCGAACGCCTGGATCAGGCTGTCGAGACTGGCCAGCAACGCATCGTGACCCAGCAGCAGACCCAGGCGGATCGCGGTCGGGTAGGCGTCGTTGGTGGACTGCGCCATGTTCACGTCGTTGTTGGGGTGCAGGTACTGATATTCGCCTTTCTGGTGGCCCATGGCCTCCAGCGCGATGTTGGCGATGACTTCGTTGGCATTCATGTTGGTCGACGTGCCGGCGCCGCCCTGGATCATGTCCACCACGAACTCTTCATGGAAATCGCCGCGGATCAATCGTGCACAGGCTTCGCTGATGGCTGCGTGCTTGGCTTCGCTGAGCTGGCCCAGCTCGCGGTTGGCGTCAGCGGCGGCTTGCTTGACCATGGCCAGGCCGACCACCAGCTTGGGGTAATGCGAGATCGGGACGCCGGAGAGACGGAAGTTGTTTACCGCTCGTAGGGTCTGGATGCCGTAGTACGCTTGCGCCGGTACTTCGAGTACGCCAAGCAGGTCTTTTTCTGTGCGGAAAGATGCAGCGGAGGACATGATAGAAATCATCTCGATAAGGACCCGGTCTGAGCCGGAACGCTGCGAATCCTAGGCCTGGATAGAAATTTGGGCCAATGCTGTTAAACACTGGCCTATGCAGATTCGGCATAATGCCGGTGTGACGCCGACGGTGCGGCGAACGTGTGACCTGTTTTGGTGCGTCGGGAGGTTGTATGAATCTTGAAAGCAAGTGGCTCGAGGACTTCAGTGCCCTGGCCGCGACCCGGAGTTTCTCCCAAGCGGCTGAACGGCGCTTCGTGACGCAGCCGGCGTTCAGCCGACGCATCCGCAGCCTTGAAGCGGCGCTGGGCCTGACGCTGGTCAACCGTTCCCGCACGCCCGTCGAGCTGACGGCAGCGGGGCAGTTGTTCCTGGTGACGGCGCGCACGGTGGTGGAGCAGTTGGGCGAGGTGTTGCGTCACTTGCATCACCTGGAAGGCGGACAGGGCGAGGTGATCCAGGTGGCAGCCGCGCATTCCCTGGCGCTGGGTTTTTTCCCACGCTGGATCGCGCAGTTGCGCAACGACGGGATGAACATCGCCACGCGGCTGGTGGCGACCAACGTCGGCGATGCCGTGCACGCCCTGCGCGAGGGCGGCTGCGACCTGATGCTGGCCTTCTACGATCCGGATTCGGCGATGCAGATGGATCCTGAGATTTTCCCATCCCTGCACCTGGGACAGACCGAAATGCTCCCGGTCTGCGCCGCCGATGCCGGTGGCAAACCGTTGTTCGACCTCGAAGGTGAAACCAGCGTGCCATTGCTGGCCTACAGCGCTGGGGCGTTCCTCGGGCGTTCGGTCAACCAGTTGTTGCGCCAGCGAGCGCTGCGGTTCACCACGGTCTACGAGACGGCCATGGCCGACAGCCTCAAGAGCATGGCCCTGGAAGGCCTGGGCATCGCCTGGGTGCCGCACCTGAGCGTGCGCGCCGAACTGGCCAGGGGCGAGCTGGTAATCTGCGGCGGGGCGCAATGGCACGTGCCGCTGGAGATCCGCCTGTATCGCTGCGCCTTGGTGCGCAAGGCCAATGTGCGGCTGCTGTGGCGCAAGTTGGAGGGTGGGGTGGCACAGGGTGTCTCCCATTCTTGATAACGACACATACCCCCTGTGGGAGCGAGCCTGCTCGCGATAGCGGTGGGTCAGCCTGCATCGATGTTGCTGATCCGACGCCATCGCGAGCAAGCTCGCTCCCACAAAGGGAATTGCGGTGTGCTGCCGCTGACCTTCGGGTCAATAAAATCGCCGTTTAACCGCAAATGACAGATGGTCGCGACAGGGGCTGTTTATCTGCTTCATTGCGGTATACTGCGCGGCCTTCGGCCGGTCCAGATCGGCCATTATTCGTACAACAAGCCACGCCGGTTTCCCGCGTGGCTTGTTGTTTTTTGACGCGCCTGCGGGCGCCCAGAGAGAAGAGGCACGTTGATGAGTGCATTGGTTGGCGTGATCATGGGCTCCAAGTCCGACTGGTCCACCCTTAGCCACACCGCCGATATGCTGGAAAAGCTCGGCATTCCCTACGAGGTGAAAGTGGTGTCTGCCCACCGCACCCCGGACCTGCTGTTCCAGTACGCCGAGGAAGCCGAGGCCCGTGGCATCGAGGTGATCATCGCCGGTGCCGGTGGCGCGGCTCACCTGCCTGGCATGTGTGCGGCCAAGACCCACCTGCCAGTATTGGGCGTGCCGGTGCAGTCGTCGATGCTCTCGGGCGTCGATTCGCTGCTGTCGATCGTACAGATGCCGGCCGGTATCCCGGTCGCGACCCTGGCCATCGGCAAGGCCGGTGCGATCAACGCAGCCCTGTTGTCGGCAAGCATCCTGGGCGCCAAGCACCCACAGTTCCATACCGTGCTGAAAAAATTCCGCGCTGAGCAGACAGACAGCGTCCTGGACAATCCAGACCCACGCATTGCCTGAGGTGGTTGACGAATGAAGATCGGTGTAATCGGTGGCGGCCAGTTGGGTCGCATGTTGGCCCTGGCAGGTACGCCGCTGGGGATGAACTTCGCTTTCCTGGACCCGGCGCCGGACGCCTGCGCTGCCGCGCTGGGTGAACACCTGCGAGCCGACTACGGTGACCAGGATCACTTGCGTCAGTTGGCCGATGAAGTCGATCTGGTGACCTTCGAGTTCGAAAGCGTCCCGGCCGAAACCGTGGCCTTCCTGTCGCAATTCGTCCCGGTCTACCCCAGCGCCGAAGCCTTGCGCATCGCCCGTGACCGCTGGTTCGAAAAGAACATGTTCAAGGACCTGGGCATCCCCACGCCTGCTTTCGCCGACATCCAGTCCCAGGCCGACCTGGACGCCGCCGTCGCCGCGATCGGCTTGCCGGCGGTGCTGAAGACCCGGACCCTGGGTTATGACGGCAAGGGCCAGAAAGTCCTGCGCAACCCTGAAGACGTGGTCGGTACGTTCGCCGAACTGGGCAGCGTGGGTTGCCTGCTGGAAGGCTTCGTGCCGTTCACCGGGGAGGTCTCGCTGATTGCCGTGCGCGCTCGTGACGGTGAAATCCGTTTCTACCCGCTGGTGCACAACACCCATAAGGACGGCATCCTCAAGCTGTCCGTCGTCAGCACCGACCATCCGCTGCAGGCCCTGGCCGAGGACTATTCGAGCCGGGTGCTCAAGCAGCTCGATTATGTCGGCGTCATGGCGTTCGAGTTCTTTGAAGTGGACGGGGGCCTCAAGGCCAACGAAATCGCGCCACGGGTACACAACTCCGGACACTGGACCACCGAAGGTGCCGAATGCAGCCAGTTCGAAAACCACCTGCGGGCGGTGGCCGGGCTGCCGCTGGGCTCGACCGCCAAGGTCGGTGAAAGCGCGATGCTGAACTTCATCGGCAAGGTGCCGGACACCGAGAAGGTCCTGACAATCGCCGACTGCCATCTGCACCATTACGGCAAGGCGTTCAAGGCCGGGCGCAAGGTGGGTCACGCCAACCTGCGCTGTGCTGACCGGGCGACCCTGGCCCAGCAGATCATCAAGGTCGAGACGCTGATCGCCGAGCAATAATCTGCAACATGGTTGGAACCATTCGTCGGTCGAATTCTCTCATGGCAAGGTGCCAAAGCCCGACTAGGCTTTGGCATAAGCTTCTCAAACGAACGGGGAATTGCCATGGGAATCATTGGAACCATCTTCATCGGCCTGATCGTCGGCCTGCTGGCGCGCTTCCTTAAACCGGGCGATGACAGCATGGGTTGGATCATGACCATCCTGCTGGGTATCGGCGGTTCGCTGGCAGCCACCTACGGCGGCCAGGCCCTGGGCATCTACCAGGCTGGCCAGGGCGCGGGCTTCATCGGTGCCCTGGTGGGCGCGATCGTGCTGCTGGTGATCTACGGCCTGATCAAAAGAAACTGATTCAATTGCGACAAAGCCCTCTGCTCGCGGCGCGTGCAGGGGGCTAGAATGCCCGGCGTTTCACTTTTCACTCATTGCCGAGCCCTCTCATGCGCCGTCTAGTGTTGACCCTTCTTCTGTTGAGCGGTGGCCTGGTCCACGCCGCCGAACTGCCGGAAACCGATTGGCTCGAACTGATGCCCAAATCGGACCAGAAAGCTCTCGAAGCCATGCCCGAGATCGACCACAACTCCCCCGAGGCCGACGGCACATTCACTAATAAAGGTGGCCTGAAGCAGAGCAAAGGCTTGCCGGCGGTGATGTATTCGACCAAGACCGTGGCGTCGATGAACGACAAGCACATCCGCATCGGCGGCTACCCGGTGCCCCTGGAGACCGACGCCAAGGGCCGCAGCACCCTGTTCTTCCTGGTGCCATACCCCGGCGCCTGCATCCACGTCCCGCCACCGCCGCCCAACCAACTGGTGCTGGTGCGCTATCCCAAGGGGCTGAAGCTGGACGACATCTACACGCCGCTGTGGGTGACCGGCACGCTGAAGATCGAAAAGGTCGACAACGACTTGGCGAGCGCGGCGTATGCGCTGGATGCAGAGAAGGTGAGGGTGGTGCAGGAAGCGGATTTGTAAGCGCGGGATTTGCCCGACACAGATCCCCTGTGGGAGCGAGCTTGCTCGCGATGGCGGTGTATCAGTCACAATCATGTGGCTGACATTCCGCCATCGCGAGCAAGCTCGCTCCCACAGGTTTGTCAGTGTGGCTTAGAGCGGCTTGCTACCGATACTCACGCCAAGGGTGTGGCTGGCCTCAGGCAACAGCGTTACCACATCCTCCATCACATTCGCCGTCTCGATGCACAGCATCCGTTGCCAGCCATCATCGGCCATGTCACTGAACGCCTTGGCGCGTTCGATCCAGGGATTCCAGATCACCGCCGAACGCGAGCCACTGCTGGTCAGTTCAATCCGGCGCCCCCACTGCGGGTCAACGATGCTCAGGACGGGCGGAGTTTCGAGGTAAATACGGTCGGTCTCGCCGGCAAAGTGCAGGTGGCCTGTTTGAGCGACGGTTTTCCAGTCGTCCAGGGTTTCGATATAGCGCAGGCCATCCACCCCTTCGACATGCACGTTGCGTACGTCGCTCACGGCGAAATAACTGTGCAGCGCCTGGCTCAAGGTGACGGTTTCGCTGCCCCGGTTATGGCTGGTGAGGCGGATGTGCAGCTGCTCGTCCATCACGATGGTCAGGCTCAGGTCCACCTGATGCGGCCAGCCCGAGAGGCCGTTTTCGGGGTAGGGCAGGACGAATTCCACTGCCAGGCTTTCGCCTTGGGTCTGGATGCCTTTGAGTTCCCAGTCCATCGCTCGCACCAGTCCGTGGGCGGTGGCCGGGTCGTTGCTCACCCGCATGGCCTGGACGCTCTCGGGGTTGCGGGTCAGGTTACCGAACCACGGCCAGCAGACCGGTACACCGGCACGGATGCTTTTGCCGGCTTTGAACGTGGCCTGGTCGTTAAGCCAGATCAGCGGCGGCTGGCCGTCGACCTGATAGCTGAGGATATGCGCGCCTTGCTGGGCCACCAGCAACTCGGCCTGGCCGTGGCGGATGCGCCAGGCGTTCAGTTCATCCAGTTTGACGGCTTCGACGTTGGGCGTAGGCATGTTGCATTCTCGCTCGGGAACAGGAACTGCAATGGACCACAAAACGGTCGCCGTGTTTAACGGGCGCGTGGCGGGACCGAACGCGTGCGACCGCTGCCGTCGATGGCGACGAAGACAAACACCGCCTCGGTCACTTTGCGCCATTCGCTGGACAGCGGATCGTCGCTCCAGACCTCGACCATCATCTGGATCGAGCTGCGGCCGATTTCCAGGGCCTGGGTATAAAAGGAAAGCTGCGCACCCACCGCCACCGGCACCAGGAACGCCATGCGATCGATCGCCACGGTGGCGACGCGCCCGCCCGCTACCTTGCTGGCCATGGCCGTGCCGGCCAGGTCCATTTGGGACACCAGCCAGCCGCCGAAAATATCGCCAAAGCCGTTGGTCTCACGCGGGAGTGCGGTGATTTGCAGGGCCAGGTCGCCTTGCGGGATTGGATCTTCTTGTTCGAGCTCTATCATGCCGAGGGGCCTCTGACCCGTAACTCTGTCTTGTGCTTCAGGGTGAACAGCCGTCTTTGAAAAAAACGATTCATCCCGAACATGCCAGGTTCTTCACGTTTTTCGTCAAGGCGTGCCAAGGGATACTCTGCGAAACCGGCTGGACTTGTACTACACCACCAACGGCGTTTTCGCACAGCAACCCCTTACAGAGTGTTGCAAGGTTGCGAGTATATCGGGCGATAGGCGTCGCGACGACCATTGGGTTCCGATTTCGGCTGTCAATCACGCGCCTCTATGTGCTTTTTCGAACAATTTGCTATCGTGCCGGACCTGCCCAGGCCCCAACCCGTTTGCCAGGGTTGCAGAAACTACTATAAGAGAAGTCCTTGCCATGACCCTTGCGCCTTCGAGCACGGCGACGCCATCCCAACCCGCACGACCGTTGACCCGGAACGATTACAAGACCTTGTCGCTGTCGGCCTTGGGTGGCGCGCTGGAGTTCTACGATTTCATCATTTTCGTGTTCTTTGCCACCGTGGTCGGCAAATTGTTCTTCCCCGCCGACATGCCCGAATGGCTGCGCCTGATGCAGACCTTCGGTATTTTCGCCGCCGGCTACCTGGCCCGGCCGCTGGGCGGGATCATCATGGCCCACTTCGGCGACCTGCTGGGACGCAAGAAGATGTTCACCCTGAGCATTTTCATGATGGCGGTACCCACCCTGATCATGGGCCTGCTGCCCACCTATGCGCAGATCGGCATGTGGGCGCCGATGTTGCTGCTGTTGATGCGGGTCATCCAGGGCGCGGCCATCGGCGGCGAAGTGCCGGGTGCCTGGGTATTCGTTTCCGAACACGTTCCGGCGCGGCACATCGGCTACGCCTGCGGCACGCTGACTTCGGGTCTGACGGCCGGGATCCTGTTGGGCTCGCTGGTGGCGACCGCCATCAACAGCATTTATACCCCGGTGGAAGTGGCGGACTACGCCTGGCGGATCCCGTTCCTGCTGGGCGGTGTGTTCGGCCTGTTCTCGGTCTACCTGCGTCGCTGGCTGCACGAGACCCCGGTGTTCGCCGAGTTGCAATTGCGCAAGGCCCTGGCCGAGGAAGTGCCGTTGCGGGCGGTGCTGCGTGACCATCGTGGCGCTATCGCCATTTCGATGCTGCTGACCTGGCTGCTGTCCGCCGCCATCGTGGTGTTGATCCTGATGACCCCGACTGTGTTGCAAACGGTTTATCACTTTGCGCCGACCACCGCGTTGCAATCCAACAGCGTGGCGATCGTGCTCTTGAGCGTTGGCTGCATCCTCGCCGGTGTGCTGGCGGATCGCTTCGGCGCCGGACGCGTCTTCGTGTTTGGTTGCGCGGCGTTGCTGGCCAGTTCCTGGACCTTCTACCACAGCCTGGCCGACCACCCCGGCTGGCTGTTCCCGATGTATGCCCTCACCGGTCTGCTGGTGGGTACCATCGGTGCAGTCCCGTATGTCATGGTCAAGGCCTTCCCGCCGGTCGTGCGTTTCAGCGGGTTGTCGTTTTCCTACAACGTTGCCTACGCCATTTTCGGCGGCCTGACGCCGATGATCGTCAGCCTGTTGCTCAAGGAAAGTCCGATGGGGCCGGCGTATTACGTGGCGATCCTGTGTGGGATGGGGATTGTGGTGGGGGCGTATCTCTGGAAGAAGGGGCGCTAGGCACCGAGTCTTTCATCGGCTTTACCGGCCTCATCGCGAGCAGGCTCGCTCCCACAATGGTTCTGCGCACACCGCAAACCCCTGTGGGAGCGAGCCTGCTCGCGATTAGGGGCATCACGAATCATCCTGCAAAACTCAATGCTGGCCTTTCATCCAATTGTCATATTTCAGCCATAGAGTGTTCACACGGCTTACCGATACTTGGCCGACTTAACACACCCTATCTGCTAGGAGTAAGGCATGAAACTGAAGCGTTTGATGGCGGCAATGACGTTTGTCGCTGCTGGCGTCGCGACTGCCCACGCGGTTGCCGCTGTTGACCCTGCGATCCCGAGCTACACCAAGACCACTGGTGTATCGGGCAACCTGTCCAGCGTCGGCTCCGATACCCTGGCCAACCTGATGACCTTGTGGGCCGAGAACTACAAGAAAGAATACCCGAACGTAAACATCCAGATTCAAGCCGCCGGTTCCTCCACCGCGCCGCCCGCCCTCACCGAAGGCACCGCCAACCTGGGCCCGATGAGCCGCAAGATGAAGGACAACGAACTGCAAGCCTTCGAGCAGAAGTACGGCTACAAGCCAACCGCTATCCCGGTGGCCGTGGACGCCCTGGCCGTCTTCGTGCACAAGGACAACCCGATCCAGCACCTGACCATGGAACAGGTCGATGCGATCTTCTCGTCCACTCGCCTGTGCGGTGGTAAAGCCGATGTGAAAACCTGGGGCGACCTGGGTGTGACCGGCGACCTGGCCAACAAGCCGGTGCAACTGTTCGGTCGTAACTCGGTATCCGGCACCTACGGCTACTTCAAGGAAGAAGCCCTGTGCAAAGGCGACTACAAGCCTAACGTCAACGAACAACCAGGCTCGGCTTCGGTCGTGCAGTCGATCAGCTCCTCGCTGAACGGCGTCGGTTACTCGGGCATCGGCTACAAGACCGCCAGCGTGAAAACCGTGGCCCTGGCCAAGAAAGGCAGTTCCGAGTTCATCGAAGACACCGAAGAAAACGCACTGAACGGCAAATACCCGCTGTCGCGTTTCCTCTACGTGTACGTCAACAAGGCGCCGAACAAGCCGCTGGCCCCGCTGGAAGCCGAGTTCGTGAAGCTGATCCTGTCTAAGCAAGGCCAGGAAGTCGTGGTCAAGGACGGCTACATCCCACTGCCAGCCAAGGTAGCCGCCAAGGCCCTGGCTGATCTGGGCCTGTCCGAAGGCGGCAGCGTCGCCAAGAAGTAACACCTGAGCCCGGGCCAATGCCCGGGCTTTCTGTGGGAGTGAGGTTACTCCCACAGACACTAATTTCCTGTCCGCTGCCGGTTTCCACGGGCGGCGGATTTGTTGCGTCACTGCATTGTCATCTTTCTGTCATACAGGATCGCTAGGGTGTGCGCATGAATGATCTGGCCAATTCCCCAATGACTACGACTTCCCCTCCCAAGCGCATTGACTTCAATACGCCTGAGCTGCAACGCAAGCGCCGCATCCGTGCGCTCAAGGATCGCCTGACCCGCTGGTACGTGCTGGTGGGCGGCCTCGCCGTCCTGGCGGCCATCACCCTGATTTTTTTCTTCCTGGCCTACGTGGTGCTTCCGCTCTTCCAGGGCGCTGAGCTGACCCGCAAGGACTCGATCACCCCGGCCTGGATGCAGGACGCCGGCAAGCCCCTGATGGTAGCCATCGAAGAGCAGAACCAGGTCGCCATGCGGGTTTCCGACAAAGGCCAGGCGTTGTTCTACAACCTCGACAGCGGTGCCGAACTGCGTCGTGTCGACCTGCCGATTCCGGCCGGCACCAACGTGGTGTCCATCGGTGAAGACCAGCCCGGCAGCCCGCTGGTGGCAATCGGTCTGTCCAACGGCCAGGCGGTGGTGTTCCGTCACACCTACAAAGTCAGCTACCCGGACGGCAAGAAGACCATCACGCCGGCCGTTGAATACCCCTACGGCGAGTCGCCGATCACGCTGAACGAGCAAGGCGCGCCGCTGGAGCACGTCAGCCTCAACGCCACCGATTCGACCCTGCTGCTGGCCGGGTCCAGCGGTGCCCAACTGCACGTCCTGTCGCTGACCAGCGAAGAAAACATGATGACCGGCGAGGTCACCAGCGAGCAGACCCGCATCGAGCTGCCGCAGATGACGGAGCCGGTGAAGAACATCTTCGTCGACCCGCGCCAACAGTGGCTGTATGTAGTCAACGGGCGTGCCCAGGCCGACGTGTTCAGCCTGCGCGACAAGAGCCTCAACGGCCGTTACAAGCTGTTGGAAAACGCCGACGCCCAAGTCACCGCCGCGGCCCAGCTGGTGGGCGGCATTTCGCTGATCGTCGGCGACTCCAAGGGTGGCCTGTCCCAATGGTTCATGGCCCGCGATCCTGACGGCGACCAGCGCCTGAAGCAGATCCGCACCTTCCAGATGGGCACCACGCCGATCGTGGAAATCACCGCCGAAGAACGCCGCAAAGGCTTCGTCGCCCTCGATGCGGCCGGTAAGCTCGGCGTATTCCACAGCACTGCCCACCGCACCTTGCTGGTGGACCAGGTGGTCGATGGCCAGGGTGTGTTCGGCATGTCGCCGCGGGCCAACCGGCTGATCGTCGAGCAGGGCGGCAAGTTGCAACCGCTGCTGCTGGACAACCCGCATCCGGAAGTCTCCTGGAGCGCGTTGTGGAGCAAGGTCTGGTACGAAAACTATGACGAGCCTAAATACGTCTGGCAATCGACCGCCGCCAACACCGACTTCGAACCCAAGCTGAGCCTTTCGCCGCTGACTTTCGGTACGCTGAAGGCTGCGTTCTACGCGATGTTGCTGGCGGCGCCGCTGGCAGTTGCGGCCGCGATCTACACCGCCTACTTCATGGCCCCGGGCATGCGCCGCAAGGTCAAACCGGTGATTGAGCTGATGGAAGCGATGCCGACGGTGATCCTCGGCTTCTTCGCCGGCCTGTTCCTGGCGCCGTATGTCGAAGGTCACTTGCCGGGCATCTTCAGCCTGCTGATGTTGCTGCCGATCGGCATCCTGGTGGCCGGTTTCGTCTTCAGCCGCTTGCCTGAATCCGTACGCCTGAAAGTGCCGGATGGTTGGGAAAGCGCGCTGCTGATCCCGGTGATCCTGTTCGTCGGCTGGCTCTCACTGTACATGAGCCCGTACATGGAAGCCTGGTTCTTCGGCGGCGACATGCGCATGTGGATCTCCCATGACCTGGGCATCACCTACGACCAGCGCAACGCCCTGGTGGTCGGCCTGGCGATGGGCTTCGCGGTCATCCCGAACATCTATTCCATCGCCGAAGACGCCGTGTTCAGCGTGCCCCGCGGCCTGACCCTGGGCTCCCTGGCCCTCGGTGCCACGCCGTGGCAGACCATGACCCGCGTGGTGATCCTCACCGCCAGCCCGGGTATTTTCTCGGCGCTGATGATCGGCATGGGCCGTGCGGTGGGCGAAACCATGATCGTGCTGATGGCCACCGGCAACACGCCGGTCATGGAAATGAACCTGTTCGAAGGCCTGCGCACCCTGGCGGCCAACGTCGCGGTGGAGATGCCCGAGTCGGAAGTCGGCGGCAGCCACTACCGCGTGCTGTTCCTCTCGGCGCTGGTGCTGTTGCTGTTCACCTTCGTCATGAACACCCTCGCCGAGCTGATCCGTCAGCGTCTGCGCAAGAAATATTCGTCGCTTTAAGAAAGGTAGAAGTCTGTGAAACAGAACTCCCTGAAAGGATGGTTCAAGAGCGGCGCCCCTGGCGTCTGGATCAGCGGTGGCGCGGTGTCCATCGCGGTGATCATGACCATTGGCCTGCTGGCGGTAATCGCCGTGCGCGGCCTGGGCCACTTCTGGCCGGCGGACCTGATCCACGCCAACTACAACGTGCCGGGCATGCCCGCGCATTTGGTGGTGGGCGAAGTGGTGCAGAAGGAAGAAGTGCCACGTGAACGTCTCAAAAGCGCCGGCCTGCCGGTGCCGGACGAAGGCCCTGAGTTCATGACCCGCGAACTGGTCAAGGTCGGCAACCGTGACCTCAACGGCACTGACTTCACCTGGATCGTCGGTGACTGGTTGAGCAACCAGACCACGCCGCCGGAGCTGATGGCCATCGAGCGTCGTGAGTGGGGCAACTTCTACGGCTACCTGGTCAACGTCAAGCAGGATGGCAAGGTCATCGCCGAAGGCGAGGCCGCCTGGCCGGAACTGCAGGCCCGCGTACAGCGCGTCAACCAGCTGGCTGCCGAGCTCAAGACCCTGGAAAAAGTCGACATCGGTTCGATCAACGCCGGCCTGGAGCGCGTGCGTCTGCATGGTCGCAAGCTGGAACTGGACGGCAAGCTCGATGCCGCCGCCCAAGCCGACATGGACAGCGAGCGCGCCGAACTCAACGCCCGTTACAAGGAGGTTGAAGCGCGCCTGGCCGAGCTGCACGCTCAGTTCAACCGCGACAGCCTGACCGCCCGCGACGCCAACGGCAAGGAAGTGGAGATCGGCATCGGCAAGGTGGTGCACGCCTACCAGCCGAACGCCATGGGCACCTTTACCAAGCTCGGTTTCTATTTCAGCAAGGTCTGGGAATTCCTCAGCGACGACCCACGTGAAGCCAACACCGAAGGCGGTATCTTCCCGGCGATTTTCGGCACAGTGATGATGACCCTGATCATGGCGATGATCGTGACGCCGTTCGGCGTGCTGGCGGCGGTTTACCTGCGTGAATACGCCAAGCAGAACACCTTGACCCGAGTCATCCGGATCGCGGTCAACAACCTGGCGGGTGTCCCGGCGATTGTCTACGGCGTGTTCGGCCTGGGCTTCTTCGTGTACGTGCTGGGTGGCTCGCTGGACCGGCTGTTCTTCCCCGAAGCGCTGCCGGCACCGACCTTCGGTACGCCGGGCCTGCTCTGGGCGTCGTTGACCCTTGCATTGCTGGCGGTGCCGGTGGTGATCGTGGCGACGGAAGAGGGTTTGGCGCGAATCCCGCGAACCGTACGCGAAGGTTCCCTGGCGCTGGGTGCGACCAAGGCCGAGACCTTGTGGAAAATCGTCCTGCCGATGGCGAGCCCGGCGATGATGACCGGCATGATCCTCGCCGTGGCCCGCGCCGCCGGTGAAGTGGCCCCGCTGATGCTGGTGGGCGTGGTGAAACTGGCGCCGTCGCTGCCGCTGGATGGCAACTATCCCTACGTGCACCTGGACCAGAAGATCATGCACCTGGGCTTCCATATCTACGACGTCGGCTTCCAGAGCCCGAACGTCGAGGCGGCGCGGCCACTGGTCTACGCCACGGCGCTGTTGCTGGTGCTGGTGATCGCCATATTGAACCTCTCGGCGGTGTGGATCCGTAACCATCTGCGGGAAAAGTACAAGGCGTTGGATAGCTAACAGCCAATAGCTACAAGCGGCAAGCTAGAAGCCGCTTTTGCCCAAACTTGCAGCTTGCAGCTCAAAGCTTGCAGCTACGAACGGAGTGAGCCCATGCAACACGAAGCACATACACACGGCATCAACATGTCGGCCCTGGGTCGCGACAAGCAGAGCCTGAACCTGGCCGAGGAAACCGTCGCCATTGAAGTGCCGGGCCTGAGCCTGTTCTACGGCCAGAAGCAGGCGCTGTACGACGTCAGCCTGAACATCCCGAAGCAGCGCGTCACCGCGTTCATCGGCCCGTCGGGTTGCGGCAAGTCGACCTTGCTGCGCACGTTCAACCGCATGAACGACCTGGTGGACGGTTGCCGCGTCGAAGGCGAGATCAACCTCTACGGCAACAACATCTACCGCAAGGGCGAGGACGTGGCCGAGCTGCGTCGTCGCGTCGGCATGGTGTTCCAGAAGCCCAACCCGTTTCCCAAGACCATCTACGAGAACGTGGTCTACGGCCTGCGCATCCAGGGCATCAACAAGAAGCGCATTCTCGACGAAGCCGTGGAGTGGGCGCTCAAGGGCGCGGCGCTGTGGGATGAGGTCAAGGACCGCCTGCATGACTCGGCCCTGGGCCTGTCGGGCGGTCAACAACAACGTCTGGTGATCGCCCGCACCATCGCCGTGGAGCCGGAAGTGCTGCTGCTCGACGAACCCTGCTCGGCCCTGGACCCGATCTCGACGCTGAAAGTCGAAGAGCTGATCTACGAGCTCAAGTCCAAGTTCACCATCGTCATCGTGACCCATAACATGCAACAGGCGGCGCGGGTTTCGGACTACACCGCGTTCATGTACATGGGCAAGCTGGTGGAGTTCGGCGACACCGACACCCTGTTCACCAATCCGGCGAAGAAGCAGACCGAAGACTACATCACCGGCCGCTACGGCTAGCGGCAGCTGCGAGCCGCAAGCTTCTAGCGGCAAGTAAAGGCAGTTCAGCGTAACGACACACATCAGCTTGCAGCTTGAAGCTTGCAGCTCACAGCTTTTGCGGAGCAAAACCATGATTTCGAAGGAAGGCCTTACTCATCACATTTCCGCACAGTTCAACGCCGAGCTGGAGGAAGTGCGCAGCCATCTGCTGGCCATGGGCGGGCTGGTGGAAAAGCAGGTCAACGACGCGGTGACCGCGCTGATCGAGGCCGACTCCGGCCTGGCCCAGCAGGTGCGCGAGATCGATGACCAGATCAACCAGATGGAGCGCAACATCGATGAAGAGTGCCTGCGGATCCTGGCCCGTCGTCAACCGGCGGCTTCCGACCTGCGTCTGATCATCAGCATTTCCAAGTCGGTGATCGACCTTGAGCGAATCGGCGACGAAGCCACCAAGATCGCTCGTCGTGCCATCCAGTTGTGCGAGGAAGGCGAGGCGCCGCGTGGTTACGTCGAGGTCCGTCACATCGGCGACCAGGTACGCAACATGGTCCGCGACGCATTGGACGCCTTTGCCCGGTTCGATGCCGACCTGGCACTTTCCGTGGCTCAGTACGACAAGATCATCGACCGCGAATACAAGACCGCCCTGCGCGAGCTGGCGACCTACATGATGGAAGACCCGCGCTCCATCTCCCGGGTGTTGAGCATCATCTGGGTGCTGCGTTCGCTGGAGCGTATCGGCGATCATGCGCGCAACATCTCGGAACTTGTGATCTACCTGGTGCGTGGCACCGACGTACGGCACATGGGCCTGAAGCGAATGAAGGAAGAAGTTGAGGGCACCCCGTCCGAAACCCCTAATGTTCCGGTTGAAACTGACGATAAGTAGGATTGCCAAGAAAAGCGCCCGGCCTTCTGGTCGGGCTTTTTTTTGGGTTTTTTTTAACCGAATGCAGCACCCCGTGAACGAGAAGTCCCGGCGTGACTGAAGGTTTTTGGCAATGTGCCATCAGTAAAAGCGGTATGCTTGCCGGGATTTTTTAGAGGTGTATCTGGATGAGTAAGGTCAGTGTATTGGTCGTGGACGATGCGTCGTTCATTCGTGACCTGGTGAAGAAATGCCTGCGCAATTATTTCCCGGGCGTGCGCATCGAAGATGCGGTGAACGGCAAGAAAGCCCAGGCGCTGCTGGCGCGCGAAGCGTTCGACCTGGTGCTGTGCGACTGGGAAATGCCGGAAATGTCCGGCCTTGAACTGCTGACCTGGTGCCGCCAGCAGGATAACCTCAAGGGCATGCCGTTCGTGATGGTTACCAGTCGCGGCGACAAGGAAAACGTAGTCCAGGCGATCCAGGCCGGCGTATCCGGCTATGTCAGCAAGCCCTTCACCAACGAGCAATTGCTGACCAAGGTCAAGCAGGCCCTGCACAAGGTTGGCAAGCTCGACACCTTGATGAACAGCGCCCCGACCAAGATGAATTCGGCGTTCGGCAATGACTCCCTCAGCGCCCTGACCGGCGGCAAGGCAGCCCCGGTCGCCGCTGCCGCACCTGCTGTGAATCCAGTCGCCAGGCCCGCAGCGGTGGCCGCCGCGCCGGCGGGTGGCTTGCTCAACAGCCCACCCGTCAAGGCCCCGGCTGCAACGCCGGCGGGCAATCGTGGCCAGGGCCAGTTGCGCCTGTCCAGCGGGACCCAGGCCTGCGTGATCAAGGCCTTGAGCCTCAAGGAAGCGCTGTTGGTGGTCAAGCGCAGCGACGCCCTGCCACAAGTGCTCGAAAGCGCGGTGCTGGACATGGAGCAGGGCGACAACGCCGAAACCGCGCGTCTCAATGGCTACCTGCACGCCGTCGTCGCCCATGAGCAAACGCCTGACAGCGAATGGTTGCAACTGACGTTCCGCTTCGTCGACAAAGACCCGCAGAAGCTCGACTACATCTCCCGCCTGATCGCCCGCGGCACCGCCCAGAAGCACTTCGTGCCGGGTGCCTGATCGGCGGCGCCTGCTGGTCCGTCATCGCGAGCAGGCTCGCTCCCACAGGGGGTCTTCGTTACGACGGGATCAGTGTGGGAGCGAGCCAGCTCGCGATGAGGCCGTCACATTCCACATCGCGTTCTGATTCACTTTTGAAACATCTGTCGACTACGCTGGTCCATCCCAGCTGCTAGGCTGCTGTGCAGGCCTTCATTTTTCGACAGAACCTTTGCCCATGCTCGCGCCCTTGTTGTTCGCCTGCGGTCTTGTCCTGGCCTCCACCTCGGCCATGGCCATGACCATCTACAAATCCACCGATGCCCATGGTGTCGTCTCCTATAGCGACCGTCCCAGCAAGGGCGCCCAGGTCTTCGTCTTTCGCGATCGCATGGTCGAGCATCTGGAGCGTCAGGTGTTTCTCGATATCAAGAAGCAAAAGGGCGCGGACGCGGTATATGTGCGCAATGATCTTTACGCGCCGGTGGAAATAGAGCTGAGTTTCGCCGACCTGCGTAATGTCAGTGGGGCACCGAGCCGGCCGATCCGCAGGGTGCTGCCGGCACGCAGCAACCTGCGCCTGGCGCTGCTTACGGCCACCCAGCCCGGTAGGCCGCTGGTGTATACCCCACGGTTCGAATATTCCCTGGGCGACCCTGCCGGTACGGCGCAGGCCTATCGCTACCCGCTGCCGTGGCGCGGTGGGCCGTTCCGGCTGAGTCAGGGGGCGAACGGTCAATACAGCCACTACGGACCGAAGAACCGCTATGCCATGGACATTGCCATGCCCGAGGGCACACCGATCATCGCGGCGCGGGGCGGCGTGGTGATCAAGACCGAAAACCGGCAGACCGGTCGGGGCGACGATCCGTCAGGCAATTTCGTACGGGTGCTGCACGACGACGGGACCATGGGCGTCTACCTGCATCTGCAGAAGGGTTCAGTAAGCGTGCGTGAAGGACAGCGGGTGGGCGTGGGCACGCCGTTGGCGCTGTCGGGCAACACCGGCAACAGCTCCGGCCCGCACCTGCATTTCGTGGTGCAGCGCAATACCGGGTTGGGGCTGGTGTCGATTCCCTATCAGTTCAACCAGCCAGTGGGGGAGTTGCCTAATTTTGCGGTGGGCAAGCAGTGATGCCATCGCGAGGCTCTTGTGGCGAGGGAGCTTGCTCCCGCTCGGTCGGTCCGACGCCTCGGGCGAAGCAGTCGTCGCTTTAGGGCCGCTTCGCGACCCAGCGGGAGCAAGCTCCCTCGCCACAGGTCTGCGTGTTCCCGCCTGAAAAAGCGTTCCCCTGTGGGAGCGAGCCTGCTCGCGATGGCCGCGCCGCCGACCCTCGGTCAACCACTCAATCGAGCATCAACACCTTCGCCAGGATGATCTTCGGCCCTTTCATCTTCTTGATGATGATCCGCAGGCCTTCGACTTCCAGCACTTCTTCCTCTTCCGGTACGCGCTTGAGGGTCTCGTAGACCAGCCCGGCCAGGGTCTCGGCCTCGACGTGGTCCAGGTCGATGCCGAGCAAGCGCTCGACCTTGAACAACGGCGTGTCGCCACGCACCAGCAGCTTGCCCGGCTGGTAGGCCAGGATGCCGCGTTCGGCCTTGCGGTGTTCATCCTGGATGTCGCCCACCAGCACCTCCAGCACGTCTTCCATGGTCAGGTAGCCGATGATGTTGCCATCGGCTTCCTCCACCACTGCGAAGTGCGAGCCACCCTTGCGGAACTGTTCCAGCAGCTGTGACAGCGGCATGTGCCTGGACACGCGCTCCAAGGGACGGGTCAGTTCGGCGAGGTTGAACGACTCGGGGATGTGGTCCAGGGCCGCCAGTTCCAGCAGCAGGTCCTTGATGTGCAACAGGCCGACGAACTCCTGGCGCTCGCTGTCGTACACCGGATAACGGCTGAATTTGTGGCGACGGAACATCGCCAGGATTTCCTTGAGCGGCGCGTTGAATTCCAGCGTCACCAGATCTTCCCGGGAGTTGGCCCAGTCCACCACTTCCAGCTCACCCATCTCCACGGCCGAGGCCAGCACACGCATGCCCTGGTCGCTGGGGTCCTGGCCCCGGCTGGAGTGTAGGATCAGCTTGAGTTCTTCCCGGCTGTAATGATGCTCGTGATGCGGGCCGGGCTCGCCTTGGCCGGCGATGCGCAGGATGGCATTGGCGCTGGCGTTGAGTAGGTAGATCGCCGGGTACATGGTCCAGTAGAACAGGTACAGCGGCACGGCCGTCCATAGCGACAACAGTTCGGGTTTGCGGATCGCCCAGGATTTGGGCGCCAGCTCGCCGACCACGATGTGCAGGTAGGAAATGATGAAGAACGCCGTGAAGAACGAAACCGCCTTGATCACCTCCGGTGACTGCACGCCCACCGCGCCCAGCAACGGTTCGAGAATGTGCGCAAAGGCGGGCTCGCCGACCCAGCCCAGGCCGAGGGAGGCCAGGGTGATACCCAGCTGGCAGGCGGACAGATAAGCGTCGAGCTGGCTGTGGACGGTACGCAGGATGTGTCCGCGCCAGCCGTTCTGCTCGGCGATGGTCTCGACCCGGGTCGAGCGCAGCTTGACCATGGCAAATTCGGCCGCAACGAAGAAACCGTTGAGCAGAACCAGGAGAAAAGCGAAAAGAATCATGCCGAATTCGGCGAAGAGTGAAACGAGGGACAAGCCAGGGGAAGGGTCCATGATGGGGTTTTGCGGGTTCCGTAGAGTCGTAAGGTTAGAAAATGAGCACCTGAAAAGGCAGGCGCAAGTCAGCCAATGTAGCGGCTGACTCCGCAGTTGCCTAGAGGTGAATGCGGGTCGGTATCAATCGGCGGAGCTGGCAAGACGGGCGCGAACCACTTGGGCCGGGGCGAAATGGCAGGTGAACGTGCTGCCGTGGCCGGGCACGCTGCTGATCTCCATGCGCCCGCGATGCCGCAGCAGCACATGCTTGACGATCGCCAGGCCCAGCCCGGTGCCGCCGGTGTTGGAGTTGCGGCTGGAATCGACGCGGTAGAAGCGTTCGGTCAGGCGCGGCAAGTGTTTGGCATCGATGCCGATGCCTGAATCGCGCACGCTCAGGTGCGCGCCTTGCTCGTCACCCCACCAGCGCACGTGGATCCGGCCTTGCTCTGGCGTGTATTTGACCGCGTTGAACACCAGGTTGGAAAACGCGCTGCGCAGTTCCGCCTCGCTGCCTTTGAGCTGCACCGCCGGGTCGGCTTCCAGGGTGATGGTCTGTTGCTTGGTGCCGGACAGTTCCTGGGCGTCTTCGCGGATGATCTGCAACAGATCGTCGATGAGCACCGGCTGATTGTCCGACGGGTAATCGGTGGCTTCCAGCTTTGCCAGCAGCAGCAAATCGTTGAGCAGCGTCTGCATGCGCCCGCTTTGCTGGTGCATCTGCTGCAAGGCACGGCTCCAGCGTGGGTTCACTTCCTCGACGTTGTCGAGCAGGGTCTCCAGGTAACCGCAGATCACCGTCAGCGGTGTGCGCAGTTCGTGGGACACGTTGGCGATGAAGTCCTTGCGCATCTGTTCCAACTGATGGATGCGAGTCACATCCCGCACCAGCATCAAGTGCTCGTTGTTGCCGTAGCGGGTGATGTACAGCTGGATTCGCAGCCGATCATTGGTGGGCGAAGGAATTTCCAGCGGCTCGGCGTAGCTGTCCTGCTCGAAATATTCCTTGAAGCGCGGATGACGCACCAGGTTGGTCACCGGCTGACCGCTGTCCTGGGGCGTCTTGAGCCCGAGCAGGGTTTCGGCGGCACGGTTCCACCATTCCAGGTTGCCATCGCTGTCGAGCATGATCACGGCGTCTTTCAGCGCGGCGGTGGATTCCTGGACCCGGTCGATCACCGCTTGCAGGCGCCCGCGAACGCGCTGGTCGCGGCGTTGCAGGTGATAGATGCTGTCGAACACGTCGCCCCACAGGCCGTAGCCGTCGGGTGGGGCTTCGTCGGGTTGATGCAGGCGCAGCCATTCATGCAGGCGCAGCAACTGCTTGAGGGTCCAGGCCAGGTAGAGCCCCAGCCCCGCGGCCAGGCTCCAGCCGTAATAACCACTGATCAGGCCGATCAGCAAACAGCCGGTCACCAGCAACAACATGTGGCGAATCAGGGTGCCATGCCAGTTTTGGTTCACGGGGCTTCCTTTGGAAGCAGCTAAAAGCTGCAAGCTTTAAGCTGCAAGTTTGAAACGGGTCGGTGGTGGATCTTGCTCTTACTTGCAGCTTGTAGCTTGAAACTCGCTGCTGCTTTTCTCAGGCCTTGGTGGAGAAACGATAGCCGGTGCCGCGCACGGTTTGTACCAGATTCTCATAGGCATCGCCGAGGGCCTTGCGCAGGCGGCGGATGTGTACGTCCACGGTGCGTTCCTCGACATACACGTTGCCGCCCCAGACCTGGTCCAGCAGTTGGCCGCGGGTGTAGGCGCGTTCCTGGTGAGTCATGAAAAATTGCAGCAGGCGGTATTCGGTCGGGCCCATCTCGGCGGGTCTGCCGTCGATGGTCACGCGATGGCTGATGGGGTCCAGCAGCAGGCCGCCGACTTCGATCGGCGCTTCGCCATCGGTCGGCCCGGCGCGGCGCAGCACGGCCTTCAGGCGCGCCACCAGCTCCCGAGGAGAGAACGGCTTGGTGATGTAATCGTCGGCACCGACTTCCAGGCCCTGGATCTTGTTGTCCTCTTCGCCCTTGGCGGTGAGCATGATGATTGGGATGTCACCGGTCAGCTCGTCACGCTTGAGACGCCGCGCCAGTTCGATGCCGGACGTACCGGGTAGCATCCAGTCCAGCAGGATCAGGTCGGGCTTGCGGTCGACGATGATGGCGTGGGCCTGTTGGGAGTTCTCTGCTTCCATGCAGTCATAGCCGGCCATCTCCAACGCAACGGCGATCATCTCGCGGATGGGCGCCTCGTCGTCGACGATCAGAATGCTCCTGCCAACCATGGGGTAATCCTCTTGTCATTTAACTGTCTTGCGCCGCATTAGATAACGGAATTATTGCAGTCGTGTGACAGTAATTTCATCGGCCGGCAGCGTGGGGGATCCTGGACTAAGCTTTGAGTCCGAATCCTGACAACCACAAAAGAAGGTTTCCATGACTTACTTCACCCAAACCACCAAGGCCCTGGCGTTGATGGCTGCCCTGGCACTGCCGGCCATGGCGTTCGCGGCTGAGCCGGCGATGGAAAAAGACGGGATGTTGACGGATCACAAAGGCATGACGTTGTACACGTTTGCCAAGGACGCGGCCGGCAAGTCGGCCTGCAACGACAAATGCGCGGCCAATTGGCCGCCGCTTATGGCTGACAGCGATGCCAAGTCCATGGGCGAATGGACCGTGATCACCCGTGACGATGGCAAGAAGCAGTGGGCCTACGATGGCAAGCCGCTGTACACCTTCGTCATGGACAAGAAGGCCGGGGATATGACCGGAGACGGCAAAATGGACGGCGCCTGGAAGGTTGCCAAGCCTGACTGACAAAACGCTGTTTGTGGCGAGGGAGCTTGCTCCCGCTGGGCTGCGAAGCGGCCCCCTCTTTTTGGGAGCGCTTCGCACTCCAGCGGGAGCAAGCTCCCTCGCCACGGTTCAATCTGCGCCTCAGCGCAACGCATAATCCAGCACAATCCCCACGAAAATCGCCAACCCGGCCCAGTGGTTGTGCAAGAACGCCTTGAAGCAGCGCATGCGGTCCTTGCCGCGGGTGTACCAGAACTCCCAAGCAAAGCACGCGGCAGCGGCCACCAGGCCCAGGTGGAACCAGCCACCGAGCTTGAACTGTGAGCCGGCCAGCAGCAGGCAACACAGGGCCAGGCCTTGCAGGGTCAGGATGATTACCCGGTCGGCATCGCCGAACAGGATCGCCGTGGACTTCACACCGATCCGTAAGTCATCGTCACGGTCGGTCATCGCGTAGTACGTGTCGTAGCCCACCGTCCACAGCAAGTTGGCGATGTACAGCAGCCACGCCGCCGCCGGCAAATGACCGGTTTCAGCAGTGAACGCCATCGGCATGCCCCAGGAGAATGCCGCGCCCAGCACCACTTGCGGGTAATAGGTGTAGCGCTTCATGAACGGGTAGGTACAGGCCAGTGCCAGCCCGCCGAGGGACAACAGGATGGTCGGCGCATTGGTGCACAGCACCAGCAGGAAACTGACACTCATCAGCAGGGCGAAGAACACCAGCGCTTCTTTCGAGCTGATCTTGCCGCTCACCAGCGGGCGTTGCTCGGTGCGCTTGACGTGGCCGTCCACCTTGCGGTCGGCCCAGTCATTGATCACGCAGCCACCGGCTCGGGTCAGCACCACGCCGAGGACGAAGATCACGATGTTGGCGAGGGAGGGTGAACCGTTGCCGGCAATCCACAGGGCCCAGAGCGTCGGCCACAGCAGCAGGTAAATGCCGATGGGCTTGTCCATGCGGGTCAGTTGCACGAAGTCCCAGGCCCGGGGGTTCAGGCGGTTCAGGGATTTGAGCAGTTGCAAGTACATCAGTCAGCCTCCGAATAGGCACGGGCGACGTTCCACAGGCGTGGCAGGAAAATTTCCGCCACCAGCACGCTCAACGCGCCGCGATCGAAGCGCGAACGGCGGCCCCAGAGTTCAGGGGCGCGTACCTCGAGCGGCAGCCACGGCTCGGGATAGTGGCAAACCTCGATGTCGCCGCGCTGGAACGCCTGATCGCAAAACAGCAGCTCCCCCAGGGAGCGGCTGCCCAGTTCATCCATCTGCAACCCGTCGCCCTGCAACGCACTACGCGCCGCTACACTGCGGGCGAATACCCACGGCTCGCCATGACCGCGCAGATACACTTCGCGGACCCAGCCTTCGCTGCCTTCCGGCAGGTCCAGCGCGGTGCATTCATCGCTGCGCAACGGCTGCCAACCTTCGAACAGCGGTGTCACGCTGAAGTGGTCGAGCGATAGAGCGGTCAGGCGCCGCGTCAGGGAGCCTTCGTCGAACAGCCAATCGAGTACCCCGGCATCGGGACGCGGCGCCAGCAGGTGCCGGGGCCGCCATTGAAGTGTAGGAAAAAGCGAATTTGTATGCGGCACAGAGGTCTTGAATGGCAGCAAATGAGGCGGCGAGCTTACCATGTCGGTCGAAGGTTTTGCCCGATTCAGCCCGCGTCGTTCCGATCATGCTTGCATCTGTCGCGAACGATCAGTACAAAACGCCCTGAGCCGGAAGGGCAGCTTCATATCGACCCAACCATGCCGGCAAACGCCTGACACCTGAGGAAGTATCTGAATGAAGAAGTGGCAATGTGTCGTCTGCGGCCTGATCTACAACGAAGCCGATGGTTGGCCGGATGATGGCATCGCCGCCGGCACCCGCTGGCAAGACGTCCCGGCAGACTGGCTTTGCCCGGACTGCGGCGTGGGTAAGATGGATTTCGAAATGATCGAAATCGACTGATTGTTTCTCAAAGGGAGAACAGTATGAGCGCACCTGTCGTCATCGTCGGTACGGGGCTAGCCGGGTACAACCTGGCCCGGGAGTTTCGCAAACTCGACAGCGAAACCCCGCTGCTGCTGATCACTGCGGACGATGGGCGCTCCTATTCCAAGCCAATGCTCTCCACCGGTTTCGGTAAGAACAAGGATGCCGACGGCCTGAGCATGGCCGAACCCGGGGCCATGGCCGAACAGCTGAGGGCCGAGGTGCGCACCCATACGCGCATCAGCGGCATCGACCCGGGGCACAAACGCCTGTGGATCGGCGAAGAGGCGGTAAGTTACCGCGACCTGATCCTCGCCTGGGGCGCGGAAACCGTGCGAGTGCCGGTGCAGGGCGACGCTGGCGACCTGATCTTTCCCATCAATGACCTGGAAGACTACGCGCGTTTTCGCGCTGCCGCCGCCGGCAAGCGTCGGGTGCTGCTGCTCGGTGCCGGCCTGATCGGCTGCGAATTCGCCAATGACCTGATCCTGGGTGGCTACGAGGTGCAACTGGTGGCGCCTTGTGAGCAGGTGATGCCGACGCTGCTGCACCCGGCGGCGGCCGCAGCGGTGCAGGCCGGCCTGGAAAGCCTCGGTGCGCGTTTCCATCTGGGCCCGGTGCTCAACCGGCTGCAGCGGGTGGCCGACGGGCTGGAGGCGCACCTGTCCGACGGTCAGGTCATTGTCTGCGATCTGGTGGTCTCGGCCATCGGCCTGCGCCCGCGGATCGATCTGGCAGCGGCTGCCGGTCTGGTGGTCAATCGTGGCGTGGTGGTCGACCGTCACCTGAAAACTTCCCACGCCAATATCTACGCGCTGGGCGACTGCGCCGAGGTCGACGGTCTGAATCTGCTGTATGTCATGCCGCTGATGAGCTGCGCCCGTGCCCTGGCCCAGACGCTGGCCGGCAACCCCACGACCGTCAGCTATGGCGCCATGCCGATTACCGTGAAAACCCCAGTCTGCCCGCTGGTGGTCTCGCCGCCGCCCAGGGGCAGCGAAGGTGTGTGGAGCGTCGAAGGGCAGGGCGCCGACATCAAAGCCTTGTGCCGCGACGCCCGAGGCAACCTGCTGGGCTATGCCCTGACGGGGGCGGCCGTGATGGAAAAACTGGCCCTGAACAAGGAGCTTCCGGCCCTGCTGGCGTAAATACTGGTCGTTCTGTCGCAAAAACCCTACTTTTGGTCCCAGAAAGGTCGCCCCGACACTGGCGCCGTTTTCGGCCCCGTGCCATCCTCACTCCCGTCTGCCGCAGAGTAGAGCCTGCGGCGCCTTAGGGGCGGTTCCCATGAGAGCCGTCCAGACATAACAACAAAAAAACCGTCAAAAGGGGCTTCATTCATGCGTAAACCAGAACTCGCCGCCGCCATCGCGGAAAAGGCAGACCTCACCAAAGAACAAGCCAACCGCGTCCTCAACGCCGTTCTCGAAGAAATCACCGGCGCCCTGCATCGCAAGGACAGCGTCACCCTAGTCGGCTTCGGCACTTTCCTGCAACGCCACCGTGGCGCCCGCACCGGTAAGAACCCGCAGACCGGTGAGCCGGTGAAAATCAAGGCCAGCAACACCGTTGCCTTCAAGCCGGGCAAGAATCTGAAGGATCAGGTGAACCCGTAAGCACTGAGTTCGTCGGGACCAGGCTGCAATGGCAACAGAAAGGGCACGCCGATTGGCTCGGGTGCCCTTTTTTGCGTGCTCGCGAGGCGGCCTGATAGCCGACCTATTCTCCCGGTGCTATCCCGCTCCCATGTGGGAGCGAGCCTGCTCGCGATAAAGCCAGGTCAATCGGTATCGGTGCAATACTGTTCACTTCAAGACATCACCGCCCCGTGGCGAGGTAGCTTGCTCCCGCTGGAGCGCGCAGCGGTCCCAAGCTTCTGGGGCTGCTATGCAGCCCAGCGGGAGCAAGCTCCCTCGCCACGACAAGTGATAAATCTTAAGTGAACGGCATTGCAGTCAATCGGTGGGATCTTTCGGTCCTGCCAATGCCTCCAACGCCGCTCTGCGTTCAGCAGCCGACAACTTCCCAAGCTTTTCCACCGCCTCATAGAACGCCACCCAATCACCGCCCTCACGCCGATACAGCGCCGCAAACGCCGGCACCCACTGGCTATACAGCCCGAACGGCAATAGCCGCGCGTTGTTCAATGGCGCATAAACCCAGGCGTCGAAGTATTTATCGCCCGCCCATTGGCTATCGCGCAGGTGTTCATAGTCGGCCCGCAGGCGCTGGAACTCCTCGGCCTTTCGCTGGCGCATCTGCTCGGCCGGCAATGGTTGGGCGTACAGCTGTTCCAGCCGCTGGCGCGTGTCGAGGACCCGTTGGATAAACTGTTCGCGCTGCTGCATGCGCTTGCCGGTATCCGGCCCCAACCCACGACTGGCGCGCCATTGCCGGGTGCCTTCCTGTTCGACGAAGGTGGCGAAGGACTCATTGAACTGAGTGTCGTCCTTTACATAAACGCGCTGGTGCGCCAGTTCATGAAAAATCAGCGTTGCCAGGCGTTCGTCGCCCCAATGCATCATCGAACTCAGGATCGGGTCGTTGAACCAGCCGAGCGTCGAGTAAGCCTCTACCCCGCCGATCGCCACGTCCATGCCTTGCAAGCGCTGCAATGCCGCCTCGCCACGGGCCGCGCCCTGGCTGTAGTAGCCGCGATATGCGACGCAGCCGGCAATCGGGAAACAATGGTTTTGCGGTGTCAGCGAGAATTCAGGCGTGGCGAAGACATTCCAGACCACGAACGGACGACCGATGTCCGCGTACAGGCGATAGCTCTTATTCTCCGGCAGGTGTAACCGGGCGCTGGCGAACGCTCGTGCCTCGCGGGCTTGGGCCAGGTGCGCGCGAAGCTGCGGATCGCGAGTGGGGTCGGCAATCACCTGGTCGATGGGCTCTCGTGCCTGCAACAACCGCAACTGCCCGCTGACGAGCTGGCCGTAGTAACCGACGCTGGCACAACCGTTGAGTAACAAAAGCAAGAGGCCTGGAAACAAAAACCGGAAAACACGGTCGAGTAACCGATGGCTTGAATGCGGCCTGATCAATTGCAATTACCTGGGAAAAAGTCTGCCCACAAGACTATCCCGCCTGCCCGGAGCTTCGCTATGCGCGTGTTGATGCTGACGAGTGGCCTGTTGCTGCTGACCGGTTGCGCCGGTTTGCCTGACCCCGATCCTTCCCAGGCGTGGATTGACCTTGGAAGCCACCAGGACACTGCGTTGCAAGCGCTCAAGGTCGATGACAAGACGTCGCTCGACCGTCGTTATTTCGAGGTACAACCCGGCAGCCATGAGCTGACGGTGCGTTATCAATTCGCTGTGGAACCGGGCAACATCGGTCCGGACGCCGAACCGCTGTGGCGTGATTGTCGCTTGAACGTGAAATTCAAGGATTTCAACGCCGGCCAGCGTTACCAGTTGCAGGCGGGCAGTATCGGCTTCCGGCCATGGGCCAAGCTGTACGACCAACAGCGCAATGTCGTGGGGCAAGGCACGCCGGCGGGCTGTCAGCAAAGCTGATCGGCGCTATGCTCAGCCGCTGATTATCCAGGGATGCACTCCATGCGCCTTTACTTGCTGACAATGGCCGCCATCGCGATGGGCGGATGCGCAACGAGCCCGTTGCCCTCGGTCGATCCGGCCATGGCCTGGGTCGATTTCGCGACGCCTACGCCGGGTGGCAAGGTGCTGATGGCGGAAAAACTGGACGGTCAGCGCCTGCGGGACGGACGCTTTTTCCAGGTCTCGCCGGGTAGCCATGAACTGGAAGTTCGCTTCGACTTCGAAGTGTTTGGCGGTGGCGGGTTCGGAGTGCTGACCGAGCCGCAGGAGCGTTTGTGCTACCTGAGCGTGCGATACGATCATTTCGAAGCCGGCCAGCGTTATCGCCTGGAGGCGCGCAACCTGGCGTTCACCCCTAGCGCCCGGCTCTATGACGCCAAGCGGGAAATCGTCGCCGAGGATCGACAAGTGCGCTGCATTCCCTAGGAGCGTCTAGTTGTCGTTCCTCTGGTAGACGATTTTTTTCGTACCGTTTTCGCAAGAGCCCACCACCATGTTCTGGTCTTTGACTTCGTTGTTGGTGACTATTTCCAGCGTGTAGGAAGCCACATTCTGAGCCTGGATCTTGGCTTCGATCTCTGCCTTGAGTTCTTCGCAAGGTTTAGGTGCCGCCAGGGCTGATGTAGCCAAAGCGCAACTGCCGACCAACAGGGCAAATCGTTTCATGCTCGACGTCCTCAGTGCAGCGCGCACTGCCTGTGCGCTGAAACTGCTGGCCCTCATTCGACCATAGATCTGCGCCGTGATAACAGGTGTAAGGATCGCGGCCTCCAAGAGACTACGATCCTTTCAGTGCCTCAACCCTCCAGCGTCGCTTCCAGGGTGATGTTGGCATTCAACACTTTGGAAACCGGGCAACCCTCCTTGGCCTTTTTGCTCAGTTCTTCGAACTGCTGCTGGCTGGCGCCGGGGATCTTCGCCTTCAGGATCAGTTTCACCGCCGTGATTGCGAACCCGCCATCAACCTGGTCGAGGGTCACTTCGGCGTTGGTGTCGATGCGCTCGGCCTTGAGCCCGGCATCGCCCAGGATCATGGAAAATGCCATGGAGAAACAGCCCGCGTGGGCCGCGCCTATCAGCTCTTCGGGGTTGGTGCCCCGGCCGCCTTCGAAGCGTGCCTTGAAACCGTAGGGCGCTTCGCGCAGGACGCCTGTTTCCGTGGAAATGGAGCCGATTCCGGTCTTCAGATCGCCTTCCCAGTGTGCCGATGCTTTCTTGATGATAGCCATGTCTGCCTCCTCAGGATCCGGCGCGAGGGTTCGCGCCCGGTGTTTTTTGATTGCCAGGATTGTGAGGATAGACGGACTGATAAAGTTCACCCGGTCGATTAGTCGACTAATTTAGTAGGAAAATTCGTTTGCCGCTATTGAAACTCGGGTATATGCCCACATTGCATGGAACACACCTATAGAAAACGGCAGGCTTTCGCCCGTAGGAAAGCCCGGAACGCCGTTGGAGATCCCAGCCGATGAAACAGCTGTCCGAAGTGAAGTTCTCGACCCTCGACCTCGTGCCCGTTCGCGCTGACGGCAATGCCGCCCAGTCCCTGCGCAATTCCCTGGACCTGGCGCAGCACGTGGAAAAATACGGCTATACCCGCTTCTGGGTCGCCGAACACCACAACATGGATGGCATCGCCAGTTCCGCGACGGCGGTGCTGCTGGGCTATCTGGCGGGTGGCACTTCGACCATTCGGGTCGGCTCCGGCGGGGTGATGCTGCCCAACCATGCGCCGTTGGTCATCGCCGAACAGTTCGGCACCCTGGAAAGTCTGTTCCCCGGTCGAATCGACCTGGGGTTGGGCCGCGCACCCGGCTCCGACCAGATGACTGCCCGCGCTTTGCGCCGCGAGCGCTCCGGCAGTGCGGACGATTTCCCCGAAGACGTGACTGAGCTGATGCGCTACCTGGGTCCACGCACGCCGGATCAGCGGATTATTGCCATGCCCGGCACTGGAACCAATGTGCCGGTGTGGCTGTTGGGTTCGAGCCTGTTCAGCGCGCAATTGGCCGGTGAGCGCGGTTTACCCTACGCCTTCGCCTCCCATTTCGCTCCACGTTTCATGCATGAGGCGATCCGTGTCTATCGCAATCACTTCAAGCCGTCCGAGGTGCTCGACAAGCCTTACGTCATGCTCGGGGTGCCCCTGGTGGCGGCGGACACGGACGAACAGGCCGACTATCTGGCGACATCGGTGTATCAGCGGATCCTGGCGTTAATGCGCGGCCAGAGCCTGGTGCAGCGGCCACCGGTGGAGTCCATGAACGGCCTGTGGTTGCCCCATGAGAAGGAAGCGGTGGGCGATTTCCTGGGCCTGGCCATGATTGGCGGGCCAGAGAAGATCCGCGCCAGGTTGCAGGTACTGATCGAGCAGACCCAGGCCGACGAGCTGATTTTTACCAGCGACCTGTATGAGCACGCCGACCGCCTACACTCTTATGAGCTGCTGGCGCAGGTCATGAAGGGCTGAATCGGGGGCGCAAAAAAGCCGACGCACTGCGTCGGCTTTGCCGTTTCAAGAATCACTTCTTATAAACGATTTCCTTTGTATCGCCTTCACAGGTGCCGACGACTTTTCCGTCAGCCGCCGCGCCTTTGTCGACGATTTCCAGCGTATAACTTGACACACCCTTGGCATCAAGTTTCGCTGCGATTTCGCTTTTCAACTCTTCGCAAGGCTTGCCGGCCGCAAACGCACTGCCCGCAAGGCTCAGCAAGCCCAGGGCTACCATCAACTTCTTCATCGCTCGCACTCCTTGGTCGGATCAATAAGGCAGGTATGGGTAAATCGTGATGCGCATACCATAGCGCATCGCCATTCCTATGGCACTGCGCCAGCGAGCAAGTTCATCGGCGATCAGCTATTGGCGATCCGGAAGCCGACCTTGATGGTCACCTGGAAATGCGCGGCCCGACCGTTCTCGATGTGTCCGCGAGTCTCGGTGACTTCAAACCATTCCAGATGCTTGAGGCTTTTGCTGGCCTCGGCCAACGCGTTGTTGATGGCGTCTTCGATACTGGTGGGAGACGAGCCGACCAGCTCGACCTTTTTGTACGTGTGATGATCACTCATGGGAAGTCTCCTTGGGTTGTCCTAGTCAGCCTAGCAGCGATTGTGTGCCTTACATGTGTCGCCGTTGACGCTTCTAAAGTTCAGATTTACTGCACTTTCAGAAACGGCTGGAGTCCCAACTCACACACGTTCAACCACTGCAGGAGAGCACCACCATGGCTAGCAATTCGTTACGCAAGGCTTCGTTGCAAAGCATGGAAGCGGAGATCGAAAGTCTGCTCAAGTCGTTGGAAAGCCTCAAGGAAGACGCTTCGGACGAGTCGCGCAAGACCCTCAAGTCGCTGAAGGCGAACGCCGAAAACGCGCTGAAGCACTCTCGGCATCTGCTCAGCGATGCGTATGAAGAGGTGAAGGTCAAGACACGTGAAACCGGGCTTGCCACTCGCGATTATGCGCAGGAGCACCCATGGACCACGGCCGGCGTCGCGGTCGGCGCCATCGGTTTGCTGGCTGCCTATCTGCTGTGCAAGCGCGGTGACTGAACCGACTGGCCCAACTCGTGCCTGAGCCACTGGGCCAATTGGCGAGCGCGCCCGTCCGCGGCGCGCTTGGGTAACCACAGCGCCAGTCGCGCCGGGGTTTCACCGAAGCCCCACGGCGCGACCAGGCGCCCGGCGCGCACGTCCTCGGCCACCAGTGGCTCGGGGGCAATCGCCACGCCCAGCCCCGCTACGGCGGCCTCCAGCAAATAATACAAATGTTCGAATCCCTGGCCGAACTTCAATGCCTGGGGCTCCAGGTCGTTTTGCCGTGCCCAGGTTGGCCAGGCTTGCGGCCGGGACGTGGTATGCAGCAGGGGCTCATCCAGCAGCGCGCCGGCGGGTGCGGTCTGTAAACGGGCAAACCCGGCGTAATGCGGGCTCATCACCGGGCCGATTCGCTCGTCGGTCAGTTCATACACTTGCATGTCCGCCGGCCATGGCGGTTCGGCGAATACCAGGAGGGCATCGAGACCCGGTCGCCTTGGGTCCAGATCTCCCTCGCCAGCAGATAAATGCAAGCGCAAGTCGGGTAAGTCGGCGTTGAGCCTGCCTAGCCGAGGAATGAACCAGCGCGCCAGCAGGCTGCCCGAGCAACCCAGCACGAAGGGCGCGTCCGCCGTGCTTTGCGTCAGCTCCGCGCAGACGCTGCGCAAACGCTCGAACGCCTCGGCGCTGGCATCGCGCAGGCGTACGCCCGCATCTGTGAGTTTCAGGCCGCGTCCGTCCTTGACGAACAGGCTGACCCCCAGGTGCTCTTCCAGCACTTTCAGCTGTCGACTGACCGCTCCGTGGGTAACATGCAGCTGTTCGGCCGCCTGGCTTACGCTGTTCAGGCGGGCAGTGGCTTCGAAGGCGCGCAGGGCGTTGAGAGGCGGAAGATCGTGGCGCATTTTATCTGTGAGTTTTCCTGACAGGATGCGGCGATCTTATCGGTTTTCAGTGAAGGATGTCAGGGGTAGAGTGAGCCTCATTGTCTTACTACGCATCTGCCTGGAGCGCCCCGATGACCCTGCCTACGACCCCTTTCAACCTGCGCAGCGGCCCTGACGCCAATGGCCTGTTCGGTGCGTTCGGCGGCCGCTATGTGGCGGAAACGCTGATGCCGCTGATCCTCGACCTGGCCCGTGAATACGAAGTGGCGAAGCAGGATCCGGCATTTATCGAGGAACTGGCGTACTTCCAGCGCGATTACGTCGGTCGTCCGAGCCCGCTGTATTTCGCCGAGCGCCTGACTGAGTACTGCGGCGGCGCCAAGATCTATCTCAAGCGCGAAGAGCTGAACCACACCGGCGCGCACAAGATCAACAACTGCATCGGCCAGATCCTGCTGGCGCGGCGCATGGGCAAGAAGCGCATCATCGCCGAGACCGGCGCCGGTATGCATGGCGTGGCCACTGCCACCGTGGCCGCGCGTTTCGGCCTGGAATGCGTGATCTACATGGGCACGACCGACATCGAGCGCCAGCAGGCGAACGTGTTTCGCATGAAGTTGCTGGGTGCCGAGGTGATTCCGGTGGTCGCCGGCACCGGCACCCTCAAGGACGCCATGAACGAAGCCCTGCGCGACTGGGTGACCAACGTCGACAGCACGTTTTACCTGATCGGCACGGTGGCAGGCCCGCACCCTTATCCGGCCATGGTCCGTGACTTCCAGGCGGTGATCGGCAAGGAAACCCGCGATCAGTTGCAAGCTCAGGAAGGTCGTCTGCCCGATAGCCTGGTGGCGTGCATCGGCGGCGGTTCCAATGCCATGGGCCTGTTCCACCCGTTCCTGGACGACAAGAGTGTCGAGATCATCGGTGTGGAAGCCGCAGGCTATGGCATCGAGACCGGCAAACACGCGGCGAGCCTGAACGGTGGCGTGCCGGGTGTACTGCATGGCAACCGCACGTTCCTGTTGCAGGACGAAGACGGCCAGATCATCGACGCCCATTCGATTTCCGCCGGCCTCGATTATCCCGGTATCGGCCCGGAACACGCCTGGTTGCACGATATCGGTCGCGTCCAGTACACCTCGATCACTGACGCCGAAGCCCTGGATGCCTTCCATAAGTGCTGCCGTCTGGAAGGGATCATTCCTGCGCTGGAAAGCTCCCACGCCTTGGCTGAAGTATTCAAACGCGCACCCAACCTGCCGAAGGATCACCTGATGGTGGTCAACCTGTCCGGTCGTGGCGACAAAGACATGCAAACCGTGATGCACCACATGGAACAGTCCCAGCAGGAGAAACACTGATGAGCCGCCTGCAAACCCGCTTTGCCGAACTCAAGGAACAGAACCGCGCCGCCCTCGTGACCTTTGTCACCGCTGGCGACCCGAACTACGACACCTCGCTGGCGATCCTCAAAGGCCTGCCGGCGGCCGGTGCCGATGTGATCGAGTTAGGCATGCCCTTCACTGACCCAATGGCCGATGGCCCGGCGATCCAGTTGGCGAATATCCGCGCCTTGGGCGCTCAGCAAAACCTGGCGAAAACCCTGCAGATGGTTCGCGAGTTCCGTGAAGGCAACACCGAAACGCCGCTGGTACTGATGGGCTACTTCAACCCGATCCACCGTTACGGTGTGCAGCGTTTCATTGGCGAGGCGCTGGATTCGGGCGTTGATGGCCTGATCGTGGTCGACATGCCGCCTGAGCACAACAGTGAACTGTGCGAGCCGGCCCAGGCCGCGGGCCTGGACTTCATCCGCCTGACCACGCCGACCACCGACGATGTACGTTTGCCTACCGTGCTCAACGGCAGTTCGGGCTTCGTGTACTACGTCTCGGTGGCTGGGGTCACCGGCGCTGGCGCCGCGACGCTGGAGCATGTGGAAGAAGCCGTGGCGCGCCTGCGTCGCCACACCGATCTGCCGATCAGCATTGGTTTCGGTATTCGCACGCCGGAACAGGCCGCTGCCATTGCGCGGTTGGCGGATGGGGTGGTGGTGGGGTCGGCATTGATCGACCATATCGCCAGCGCGGACAACTCAGAACAGGCTATCGACGGCGTACTGAGCCTCTGCGCCGCGCTGGCCGACGGGGTGCGAAAAGCCCGCGCCTGAATCACGTTGCATAAATAAGGGGTTCAGAACCAGTTTCTGAACCCCTTTTTGCTGTCCTAGGAATGCTTGAGGGTTGCCCTTGTGGCGAGGGAGCTTGCTCCCGCTCGGCTGCGAAGCAGTCGTAGAACCGGGCGACGCGCTCTACCTGAAAAGTCGCATCCGCCTGTTTGGGGCCGCTTCGCCCGAGGCGTCGGACCGTCCCAGCGGGAGCAAGCTCCCTCGCCACAGGGTGCGGCGGCGCTATTAAGGTAGCTCCAGTCCGCCGCCGGCCTTGTGCAGTTTGCGCAGGTGTTCGCCGATCTCTTTGACGTTGGCTTCACTGGCCGCAATTTCAGCGGCGCGACTGGGTTCAAGCAGTGCCCGGACTTCCTTGTCCAGATCGCCGGTCAGGGTTTGCAATTGTTTCTGGCGCAAGCTGCTTTCCGATTCCAGTCGTTGCCACTCGCTGGGTTGCGGCAATCCATATCCACTGCTGCCGAGCAGCTCGGCGGGACGGCTGAGGAAGCCGCTGTTGGCGAGGATTTGCTGCAACGTCGCGTTGGCCCTTTCCATACCGCCGTTCTGCAATTCCCGGGCGCCGAGGTAGCGTTGCTTGACTTCGTCCTGGGCCAGTAACAACTGGCGGCGGTAACTGGCCTGTTCAAGCAGCAGCAACGCTGCGCTGGTACGCAGGTCCGCCTGTTCGAACCAGACGCGGCGTTCGGCGGCGTCCAGGGCCAGCCAGTCTTCCACCGATTCCTGTTTGATGGGCAGGTACTTCTTCAGCACATTGAACATCGCCTGGTACCGCTCGCGGAACGAGTCGAAACGATAGCCCAGGCGCAAGGCTTCCTTGGGATCATCCAGCACGCTGGTGTCGGCCAGCCCCCGGCCCTTGAGCACTTCCAGCAAGCCGTTGGGCATGATGCTGTCCAGGCCCTTGAGCTGGGCGTTATTGCTGCCGCTGCGCAGCAGCTTCAGGCTTTCCACCGCACAGTTGTTGGACAGGAAGTAATAGTTGCCGTCGTAGCTCCAGTGCATTTCGGCGGCGTGCTCGACCGTTTCCTCGATCTCGGCGCGCGACAGGTTCAGTGGTACTGAGGCCAGGCTGCGCAGTTCGGTCTTGGTGTATTCATCGATGACTTGGGCCAGCGGCAACACGAACAGGCGCGACGGATATTTGCCGACCAGCCCGTCCCAGCTCGACAACTGCACATCGCCCACGAAAGCGCGATAGGACAGCACCAGGTGCTGGTCCAGGTCCAGTCGGCAGTCCGGCCCACGGGGCCGGCCCGGTGCGCAGATCACCAGGCGAAGCATGCTGTGGCCCCAGCGGCTGACCCAATTCTGGTTGGCTTCGGCCAGGAGATAGTCGATGGCATAGACCCGTTCGGGATCGACCTTGCCCAGCGGCGTCCTGGCGAAGTCATTCCCGGCATTGAGGAAGGCGAACGATTGGGCGCAGGTTTCCTTGGCGGCGGGTGCCCAACCAAAATGTTCCTGGTAATAGCGATACAGTGCAGGCCGGCGGCAGGCGTAGCTGGGGTCCAGGAGAAAGTACTCCATGTTGACCGCGACGAACTCCTTGGGGCTGCTTGTCTCGTAAAGATCCGGACTACGGGCGACCTGTCGGTTGTGCTGCTCGCGCTCCCCGCGACGACCGACGTACTGCGGCCAACCGGCCAGATCCAGCAAGCGTGGATCATCACTGAGAGTAAAGCGACGGTCATTCTGGCCGCGGCATTCATCGGGCAAGCCAATCAGCCCGGAACTGCCATTACGGCGGGTACAACGCTGGATCAGCGCGCGCTCGGGCTCCGGCCAAAGACGCGAGCGATCGTAGATATGGGTGAGTTCATGGAGAACCGTGGCGAGCATTTCCCGCCGTACCGTGCCGTGGGGGCGTTGGGTCTTCTGCGTCGCGGCGCTGCCATCGGTCAGACTGTCGAGCAGATTGCTGTTGAGATCCAGCTGCGACACCAGTGAAGCCTGGCCATAGGCGTTGGCCGGCATCTGGTCGGTCCAGCCGACATCGATGCGCCGGTCCAGGCGCTCGATGAAACGTGGCGGCAATGCTTGCATCGCCTCATCAAGCAAAGCCTGGCTGGCCTGCTGCTGCGCCAGACTCAGGCCTTCGGTGTTGAGGTGCAGTTGCAAACCGGCCTGGGCGCTGTTGCCGACCAGCAGCAACGTCCAGGCCGTCAGCCAGGCGGCAAAGCGCCTCACAATGCGAGGATGGCTTCGGCGAGAACCTGGTCGCTGGCATCACGCGCTTCCGGTACACGGGTGCGCAACGTATCGAAGGCGGCTTCGAGATGAGCGCCACGAATCTCGCCATTGCTGGCGACAAAGCTGGCCGCATCGTCATGGGCTTCGCGGACGATTTTCGAATCACGGATGGATGTGGTGGTATCGGAAGTGAAATCAATCGTGCGCTGGGAAGCGCGAACGATGATGTTACTGGTGGCTACCAGGGTATGGGCCTGGGCCACATCGGCCAATACCAGCAGGCCTAGGGCGGCAGCAATCAGCGGGCTACGCATGGAACGACTCCGAGAAATGAAGATAACTATTGGACGAGAATTGCCTGTGCCAGTTCAAGGTCGCTGGCATGAAGTTTTGGCTGGGTACGCCGCAGGTAATCCAGGGCTGACTCCAGCTGTCCACCTCGCAACTGTCCGTCACTGGCGACGAATGCCGCAGCGTCGTCGCGGGCGGCGACAAGTTTATGATCGAAGGGCGCAGAGGTCACCATGCTCGTTGCATAACCGCTGACGACGACCTGCTGGGTGGACACATCAAAGGCCTGGGCAGGGACAGACCAGCAGGCTGCAAAGAGGAGCGCAATATACAGATAGGAATCGGAACGCATGGGGCTCGACAGTTGATGGCGAGCCGAAAGGCTAGCGCAAACCGCCGGCCCAGAGCCAGCGTTGAAACATCGGAACACCATTTGGCGCCCGATGTTTCATGTGTATCAGATCACCAGGATCGCCTGGGCCAGTTGCGCATCAGTGGCGTTCAGTTGCGGGGCCTGCTGGCGGATGTAATCCAGGGCGCTTTCAAGTTTCACCCCGCGGATTGCCCCTTCGCTCGCTACGAAGCTGGCGGCGTCGTCACGGGCGGCCTGGACGATCTTGTTGTCCCGCAGCGAGGAGGTTGCGTCAGAGGTGGCGTCGGACGTGGCCTTGAGTGCACCGACGATCGAGTCAGTGGTGACGATGAAGCTACTGGCATGGGATTGGGCGGCTACGGCCAGCAAGGCCACCGCGCTGAGCAGACGAAGACGGGTCATGATGAGACTCCTTGGGTAATGAGGCAAGGCGATACGTGCAGCTGAAGAGGAGCGAATGCTCGGCTCGCTTCGCCACGTTCGCTCGGATATTAAGGCAGATCCGCTCGGATGACAGCTGCGACCTTGAGGGCGCTGCTTCGTCGCGTGGCTAAAACTGTACCTATGAATCGTTGATTTATCGACAACTGTTCTATTCCTGGATAGATCGACGGCTAGTTGTCTCTGAAACGACAAGACCCGTCGCGGTTTCCCGCGACGGGTCTTGTTTGTTCAATTCGGTGCTGGCGGTGGACCCGGTGGGTCAGGGCCAGCGGCGCTGGGTTAGCGCCAGAACGGCTTGCTCAGCTCTTCGTAGCGTTGTGCTTCGCTGATACCGGCGTCGGCCAGCAGGCGCGAATCCAGACGAGCCAGTTGGTGACGGCTGGCGATGCGGCGCTGCCACAACATCAGGTTAGCGATAACGCGAAGAGGCAGGGAAGCCTGGTTTTTTTCAGCTTTGTCTTCGAAAAACAGCTCGGAACTGAGTGTACGTTCCATGGTTGACATCCTTCCGCTTGTGGCGGGATTAGGTAGTGGTTTAACTGGTGCCCATGATCCTCTCGTTTGGCCAGTCTCTCTAGATACAGTTCAACTGTAATGTGATCGAGCAGTTAACTGTTAAACAGTGGTGTACTGGTCGATATTGGCGCAACTGTACCTGTATGAACCATAATGGTGCATTTTCTGACAGATGATCAGTATGTGTGGGAAATAACTGTAGGAAAACACCGGTACAGCAGTACAGTTTTTGTCAGTCGGCGTCGTTTGGGAAGAGCGCACAAAACTGTTTCTGCTGTACTGATGGACCAGCTGTATCAGACCGCCAACATCCGCCCGGTCTCTTCAAGGTTCAGGTGCCAGCTCAGTGCGTCGCGAAGGATATGAGGTGTATGTCCTCCCAAGGCGCATGCCGCCTTAAAGTAGTCATTCAGCGCTTGGCGATAGGATGGGTGCACACAATTGTCGATGATTACCCGCGCCCGCTCCCTGGGCGCCAGGCCACGCAGGTCGGCCAGGCCGATCTCGGTAACCAGGATGTCGACGTCGTGCTCGGTGTGATCCACATGGCTGACCATCGGCACGACGCTGGAGATCGCCCCGCCCTTGGCAATCGACTTCGTTACGAAGATCGCGAGGTGCGCATTGCGCGCGAAATCCCCCGACCCGCCGATGCCATTCATCATCCGCGTGCCACACACGTGTGTGGAGTTGACATTACCGTACAGGTCGAACTCCAGGGCGGTATTGATGCCAATGATGCCCAAGCGGCGGACGACTTCGGGGTGGTTGGAAATTTCCTGCGGGCGCAGGACCAGCTTGTCCTTGTACTTTTCCAGGTTTGTGAAGACGTCGGCATTGCGTCGGCTCGACAACGTGATGGAGCTGCCCGAGGCGAAGCTCAGTTTGCCGGCGTCGATCAAATCGAAGGTAGAGTCCTGCAGGACCTCGGAATACATCGTCAGCTGTTCGAACGGCGAGTCGATCAGCCCGCACATCACGGCATTGGCAATGTTGCCGATTCCGGCTTGTAACGGGCCGAGTTTGTTGGCCATTCGTCCTGCCGCTACCTCTGCTTTGAAGAAGCCGATCAGGTGGTCGGCGATGGCCTGGGTTTCGCTGTCTGGCGGCGTGACGGTCGACGGCGAGTCACCTTGGTTGGTGATGACGATGGCGGCAATTTTTTCCGGCGGTATCGGTATTGCGGTACTGCCGATACGGTCGTCGACCTTCACCAGGGGAATCGGCGTGCGGGTTGGGCGGTAGGTAGGGATATAGATGTCGTGCAGCCCTTCCAGATTCGGATTGTGGGCCAGGTTGATCTCGACGATCACTTGCCGGGCGAAGATCGCAAAGCTGGCCGAGTTGCCCACCGAGGTGGTCGGCACAATGTGGCCTTGTTCGGTAATGGCCACCGCTTCGATCACTGCAATGTCGGGCAGCTTGAGCTGGCCGTTGCGCAGTTGCTCGACCGTTTCCGAAAGGTGCTGGTCGATGAACATGACCTTGCCCGCGTTGATTGCCTTGCGCAACGTGCTGTCGACCTGGAAGGGCATGCGCCGTGCCAGCACGCCGGCCTCGGTGAGCTCCTTGTCAAGGTCGTTACCCAGGCTCGCGCCGGTCATCAGGCTGATTTGCAGCGGGGTGACCTTGGCGCGTTCGGCCAGTGCGTGGGGCACCGCTTTTGCCTCACCGGCGCGGGTGAACCCGCTCATGCCGACGGTCATGCCATCTTCGATCAACAAAGCGGCTTCGGCAGCGCTCATCACTTTATTCAACAACGAAGGCAGGCGGATACGTTCACGGTACATGGTTTGTTATCTCGGGCTAAAAGCAAGATGCGCAGTCTAGTGAATTCGCGCCGTGCCCGACCCGCTACAAAAGTCGCAATTAAGGCTTCTATTACGGGCGTTTCAGGCAAAACATCATTACCGGATCGGTAACGTTTTGCCTTGATACAAATCAAAACGCCCCGACGAGTCGGGGCGCTATGGTCGACCGGGATTGTTATTCCACCGCCTTGACCATGTCCTCGATCACTTTCTTGGCATCACCGAACACCATCATGGTCTTGTCCAGGTAGAACAGCTCGTTATCCAGGCCGGCATAGCCGCTGGCCATCGAGCGCTTATTGACGATGATGGTCTTGGCCTTGAACGCTTCGAGGATCGGCATGCCGGCAATCGGCGATTTCGGATCGTTCTTCGCCGCCGGGTTGACCACGTCGTTGGCGCCGAGCACCAGCACCACGTCGGCCTGACCAAACTCGGAGTTGATGTCCTCCATCTCGAACACCTGGTCGTAAGGCACTTCGGCCTCGGCCAGCAGCACGTTCATGTGGCCGGGCATGCGTCCGGCTACGGGGTGGATGGCATACTTCACGGTCACGCCGTGGTGAGTCAGCTTCTCGGTCAGTTCTTTCAACGCGTGTTGGGCGCGCGCTACAGCCAGGCCATAACCTGGGACGATGATCACCGTGTCAGCGTTGGTCAGCAGGAAGGTCGCGTCGTCAGCCGAGCCGGATTTCACCGGACGAGCTTCTTGCGCCCCCGCCGGACCAGCCGCATCGGCACTGTTGCCGAAGCCACCGAGCAGCACGTTGAAGAACGAGCGGTTCATGGCTTTGCACATGATGTACGACAGAATCGCACCACTGGACCCCACCAGCGAGCCGGCGATGATCAGCATCGAGTTGTTCAGCGAAAAACCGATACCGGCCGCGGCCCAACCCGAATAGCTGTTGAGCATCGACACCACTACCGGCATGTCGGCACCGCCAATCGGGATGATGATCAACACGCCCAGCACGAACGCCAGGGCCAGCATCAGGGCGAAAGCGCCGAAGTTGCCCGTGGCCATGAACGTCACGCCCAGGCCCAGCGTCGCCAGGCCCAGGATCAGGTTGAGCTTGTGTTGCCCGCCAAACTGTACGGGTGCGCCTTGGAACAGGCGGAACTTGTACTTGCCCGACAATTTGCCGAAAGCGATCACCGAACCGGAGAAGGTGATGGCACCAATGGCCGCGCCGAGGAACAGTTCCAGGCGGTTGCCGGCCGGAATCGAATCGCCCAGTTGCTTGACGATACCCAGGGACTGCGGCTCAACCACCGCAGCGATGGCAATGAACACTGCGGCCAGGCCGATCATGCTGTGCATGAACGCCACCAGTTCCGGCATCTTGGTCATCTCGACGCGTTTGGCCATGATCGAGCCGGCGGTGCCTCCGATCAGCAGGCCGACGATGACATAACCGATGCCCGCAGTGGCAAGCTCGGCACCCAGCTTATAGATGAGGCCAATGGTGGTGAGCACCGCCAGTGCCATGCCGAGCATGCCGAACAGGTTGCCACGACGTGAAGTAGTGGGGTGCGACAGGCCCTTCAGAGCCTGAATGAAGCAGATGGACGCGATCAGGTAGAGCGTCGTTACCAGATTCATGCTCATTACTTGGGCGCCTCTTCTTTTACGGCTTTCGGGGCTTTTTTCTTGAACATCTCGAGCATGCGGCGCGTCACCAGGAAGCCACCGAATACGTTCACCGCGGCCAGGGCCACGGCGAGGGTACCCATGGTTTTGCCCAGTGGCGTCACGGTCAGCGCGGCGGCGAGCATGGCGCCGACGATCACGATGGCCGAGATGGCGTTGGTCACCGCCATCAGCGGTGTGTGCAGTGCAGGCGTTACGTTCCAGACCACGTGGTAACCGACATAAATCGCCAGCACGAAGATGATCAGGTTGTAGATACCGGGGGAGATGAGCTCTTCCATTGTCTGAATCCCTGCTTAGGCGTTTTTGCGGATGACCTGGCCGTCGCGGCACATCAGGCACGCGGCGACGATGTCGTCTTCCAGGTTCACGTCGAACTGACCTTCCTTGGTGAAGACCAGCTTCAGGAAGTCCAGCAGGTTGCGGGCATACAGCGCCGAAGCGTCGGCGGCGACTTCACCGGCCAGGTTGGTCGGGCCGACGATGGTCACGCCGTTCTCCACGACCACTTGATCGGCCACGGTCAGCGGGCAGTTGCCCCCCTGGGCAGCGGCGAGGTCGATGACCACCGAGCCCGGCTTCATCTGCGCGACGGTCTCGGCGCTCAGCAAGGTCGGTGCCTTGCGGCCCGGAATCAACGCAGTGGTGATGACAATGTCCGCCTGTTTGGCGCGTTCGTGCACGGCCTGGGCCTGGCGCTGCATCCAGCTGGCAGGCATCGGCCGGGCGTAACCGCCGACACCGACGGCGCATTCGCGCTCTTCATCGGTTTCGTAGGGCACATCGACGAACTTGGCGCCGAGGGATTCGATTTGTTCCTTCACTGCCGGACGCACATCCGAAGCCTCGATCACCGCCCCCAGTCGCTTGGCCGTCGCAATCGCCTGCAACCCGGCCACACCAGCGCCGAGGATCAGCACCCGTGCCGCTTTCACAGTGCCTGCGGCAGTCATCAGCATCGGCATGAAACGTGGGTAGTAGTGCGCGGCCAACAGGACAGCTTTGTAGCCGGCGATGTTCGCTTGGGACGACAGCACGTCCAGGCTCTGGGCACGCGAGGTCCGAGGTGCGGCCTCGAGAGCGAACGCGGTAATTCCGTGTTCGGCCAGCTTGGCGATGGTTTCGTTATTGAACGGGTTGAGCATGCCCACCAGGACTGTACCGCGCTTGATCAGCGTCAGTTCGCTGTCGTTGGGGGCGATCACCTTGAGAATCAGCTCGGCACCGAACGCATCATTGGCACTGCCAATAGTTGCGCCCGCTGCTTCATAAGCACTGTCGGTGACGCTCGCCTTGAGACCGGCGCCGCTTTGAACAGTGACTTTATGGCCTTGGCCGATCAGCTTCTTGATGGTTTCCGGGGTAGCAGCAACCCTTGTTTCACCCATCTGGGTTTCGAGAGGAACACCAATGTGCACGTCAAATCTCCTGCGTGATCTTATTGAGTAAACCCAGGCACTTCGGATGGTGCGGCTGGGGCGGCCGATCAGCACGATCCCGCCGAATCAGACGGGGCGCGGCATTTTGCAGGCGAAAATCCAGCCCTTCAAGGGATTATGACTGGTGACGAAAAATTAACTACAAGTCACCCTGTGACCGAATGTCGCAACACTAGCCTATGAGCCCTTGCAGGCCTTGCCTTCCAAGGGTTTCGAATGCAATTCGATAAAGCTTCCCATCGGCGTAATGAATAAGCCGCTATGAATCGGGTGATATGGCGCAAAGCCACGTATTTGAACGCTTGTGAGACTACGGTACTAATTTTTTTACAGATTGACTGTAAGCGACAAAAACTTATATCTGTAGCGCTTTTGATTAGCTTACTACCAGAGTCGGTTATAGAAATTTCCTTATGAATCAAGATCATAGGTGCTGGCTTGCTGAATCAACCAGTCGCGAAAAGCGCGAAGCGACGCAGATTCGACTTTGCGCTCGGGAATCATCAGGTAGTAAGCCTTGATGCTCGACAGCGCCTTGCGGTTAGCGATGACCAGTCTTTTTTCCGCCAGTTCACGTTGGATCAAGAAGGGCGGTATCAGAGCAACCCCCATGTCATGCATCGCTGCTTGGGCGAGCATGGAGAATAGTTCATAACGTGGGCCTGTCAGGTCGTGCGCGATGTTCAGGTTCTGCGAGTTGAACCATTGGCGCCAGGCATAAGGGCGGGTGGTTTGTTGAAGCAGCGGCATCTCGGCAATGGCCTGCGCCGTCAGGCTTTCGTGTTCACCCAATAAGGAAGGGCTGCAAACCGGCATCGGATTTTCGCCCATCAGTTTGTGGGATTCGGTCCCGGACCAATCTGCATCGCCAAAATAGATAGCGGCATCAAACTCTGTGTCCGCGAAAAGAAAGGGGCGTGTGCGGTTGGTCAGGTTGACCGTGACTTCTGGATGTTGAAGTTGGAAATCCTTGAGACGGGGCAGCAGCCATTGAGTGCCGAACGTCGGGACCACGGCCAGTTCGATCACATTCGCGCCGGTATGACCCATGACTGAAAGCGTGTCGCGTTCTACGGCGTCTAGTTGGGCCGCGACGCGACGGCTGTAGGAAAGGCCTGCTTCGGTCAACTTGACGCCACGTCTTGAGCGTCGGAAAAGCTCGACGCTCAAAAAGTCCTCCAGGCTGGCGATCTGTCGGCAGATGGCGCCTTGGGTCAGGGAAAGCTCTTGGGCGGCCTTGGTGAAACTTTCATGCCGGGCCGCGGCCTCGAAACTGATCAGCGCGGCGGTACTGGGAATTTTACGACGCATGTACATCTACCTCACTCATTGGCGGCGTGAGAGCGGGCCATAACGGCTACGGAGTGAGAAATTAGCACAAGAGTATGCGGAATCCTCGTTTGCCCTTGTAGGAAACGGCGCCTAGGATCAATTCACGAATTTCATTTGATTTGGCGAGGACTCTTTCATGGCCGGTAAAGCAAGCTTCAACTGGATCGATCCATTGTTGCTGGATCAGCAGCTCACCGAAGAAGAACGCATGATTCGCGATAGTGCTGAGCAATTCGCCCAACAGAAGCTTGCGCCAAGGGTACTGGAAGCGTTCCGTCATGAAAAAACCGACCCGGCGATTTTCCGCGAAATGGGCGAGGTTGGTCTTTTGGGCGCAACCATTCCCGAGCAGTACGGCGGCAGTGGACTCAACTACGTCAGCTACGGCCTGATCGCCCGTGAGGTGGAGCGCGTCGATTCCGGCTACCGTTCGATGATGAGTGTGCAGTCGTCCCTGGTCATGGTGCCGATCAACGAGTTCGGTACCGAGGCGCAAAAGCAGAAATATCTACCGAAGTTGGCGTCTGGTGAATGGATCGGCTGCTTTGGTCTGACCGAGCCTAACCATGGGTCTGACCCAGGCGCGATGATTACCCGTGCGCGCAAAGTGGAAGGCGGCTACAGCCTGACGGGTAGCAAGATGTGGATCACCAACAGTCCGATTGCCGACGTCTTTGTTGTCTGGGGTAAGGACGATGCCGGTGATATCCGTGGCTTCGTTCTCGAGAAAGGCTGGAAAGGGCTGAGCGCGCCGGCCATCCATGGCAAGGTCGGGCTGCGGGCGTCCGTCACTGGCGAGATTGTCATGGACAATGTGTTCGTGCCGGAAGAAAACATCTTCCCGGACGTGCGCGGGCTGAAAGGGCCGTTTACGTGTCTGAACTCGGCGCGTTATGGCATCTCCTGGGGTGCCTTGGGGGCCGCCGAATTCTGTTGGCATACCGCTCGGCAATACACCTTGGATCGTCAGCAGTTCGGTCGTCCTCTGGCGGCTAATCAATTGATCCAGAAGAAGCTGGCCGACATGCAGACTGAAATCACTCTCGCCTTGCAGGGATGCTTGCGCCTGGGTCGCATGAAGGATGAGGGCTCGGCCGCGGTTGAGATCACCTCGATCATGAAGCGCAATTCCTGCGGCAAGTCATTGGATATCGCGCGTATGGCGCGGGACATGCTGGGCGGCAATGGTATCTCCGATGAGTTTGGCATTGCTCGCCACTTGGTGAACCTGGAAGTCGTGAACACCTACGAAGGCACGCATGATGTTCATGCATTGATCCTGGGGCGTGCGCAAACCGGTATCCAGGCGTTCTATTAATAGGAGAACGCTCATGGGCGCGCTTTCGCATTTGCGGGTATTGGACTTATCGAGAGTATTGGCAGGGCCGTGGGCCGGGCAGATCCTGGCGGACCTGGGAGCCGAGGTCATTAAGGTCGAGCGGCCCGGCAATGGTGACGATACGCGTGCCTGGGGTCCTCCCTTCCTCAAGGACGGTCGCGGCGAGAATACGACCGAGGCGGCTTATTACCTGTCGGCCAATCGCAACAAGCAGTCGGTGACCATCGATTTCACGCGTCCGGAGGGGCAGCGGCTGGTGCGGGAGCTTGCGGCGAAATCCGACATCCTGATCGAAAACTTCAAGGTGGGCGGTCTGGCTGCCTATGGCCTGGACTATCCATCCCTGAAGGCGATCAATCCTCGACTGATTTATTGTTCGATCACCGGCTTTGGGCAGACCGGCCCGTATGCCAAGCGCGCCGGGTATGACTTCATGATTCAGGGGCTTGGGGGCTTGATGAGCCTCACCGGCCGGCCCGAAGGCGATGAAGGCGCGGGGCCGGTCAAAGTTGGGGTCGCGCTGACGGATATTCTTACCGGTTTGTACTCGACCGTTGCCATTTTGGCCGCGCTGGCCCATCGCGATCACGCCGGCGGTGGGCAGCACATTGATATGGCATTGCTGGACGTCCAAGTGGCATGCCTGGCCAACCAGGCAATGAATTACCTGACCACCGGCAATGCGCCGAAGCGGTTGGGCAATGCTCATCCGAATATCGTGCCTTATCAGGATTTTCCTACGGCGGACGGTGATTTCATTCTGACAGTTGGGAATGACGGCCAATTTCGAAAATTCGCTGAGGTCGCCGGTCAGCCTCAGTGGGCTGACGATCCTCGTTTTGCCACGAACAAGGCGCGAGTGGCGAACCGGGGAGTGTTGATCCCGTTGATTCGCCAAGTGACTGTATTCAAGACCACCGCCGAATGGGTGGCTCAGTTGGAGCAGGCAGGTGTCCCGTGTGGGCCGATCAATGACTTGGCCCAGATGTTCGCCGATCCTCAAGTTCAATCACGCGGACTGGCGATAGAGCTGCCTCACGCGCTCGCCGGAAAAGTCCCGCAAGTGGCGAGTCCGATTCGCCTGTCGGAGACACCGGTGGAATATCGCAACGCGCCTCCCTTATTAGGCGAGCATACGCTGGAGGTGCTTCAGCGAGTGTTGAATATGGATGAAGTTGCAGTGACCAGCCTTAGAGAGGCGGGGGTTTTGTAGTCCGCTGCTGTAGGTGAGTTGAAGTGAGTGAACAGCGATTTGACTGGGTTTGCGCAACGTATTGATAAAAAACGAAATTAAGGGTTGACGGCAGATTTCAGGTGTCTATAATTCGCCCCACTTCCGGCGCAGTCGAAACGGAAAACTCCTTGAGATTCAATGAGTTACTTGGTTTCGATGGCAGCCTGCTTCAGTTCATCGAAGCCTGGAAGGAGTCAACAGGGTAGTGTTGTAGTGCTCGTTGACGGTTCGATCTTCTCGGTCGAAAGCGGTGA
>NZ_JBKGGX010000035.1:0-49648 GCF_052041925.1 Pseudomonas sp. SMN5 | reverse complement strand
CGAGGAGCCGCCGGCGGCGTCAGGCGCGGCGTCGACGGCGTATCCTGGCAGGAACTTGGCATCCAGGCCGTTGTTGGTGGCGATCTGGGCCAACATCATCATCTTGCTGGATGGCGCCGGCTTCAGCAGGCGGTCGAAGCATTCCAAGATGGCGAGCTCTCCGACGATCTTGGAATTGTTCGGGCCTTGGGTTGAGAACGTGCCGGTTTTTCGAACGGCCGGCAGGACCTGGCCTACTACCCACTCCTCAAACTTTTCGGCGGCGGGCAGCTTCGATTTCATCACCAGACGGTAAAGGTCGCGCTCTGGAATGATGGTCATGAAACCACCACCCTGTTTCGGGGTAGTGGTCGCGGCCTTGCAGTGACGGGCCACCGCGTTCTCCGGCTTGGAGTAGCCAAGGGCATCAGCGACGTCACGGGCAATAAACCATGGTTCGCCAAGCTTATCGGTGATGACGCGAATCGCGGCGCCATCGAAGTCGAACGGAATAACGGAGGAACTGCGCGACACGTTTTCCGACTCGTGAAAATGTGTCGCGGGCTTTTTGAGGGCCTGTACATCGGTGTTAGAGGTATGCATAATCGGCCTCACAGATGCTTTTGTTGTATGCAGTTGAAAGAGCCGGGATCGCACCCCGGCTTTTTTGTGCCTGCGGTTTGGGTTTTCTATTCAAGGGCTTCATCAGGGCCTCCCTTTTCCGGGCCTATTGAGTCCTTCGGCGGGTCACGCCGTGTCACCGGCAGATTCCGAAGTTTTCCGGAACCCTTTGGCCTGGTCTTCTCGAAGAAACGCTCCGCTCCAAGCTTTGCGGCGTATTCGTCAGGCGTCATGCCTGCTGCTTTCGCCAGTCGTTCAAGCTTTTCGTAAAGCCTTCCATCGATCCCATGGCAGATCGTGGTTTCAGGCACAGGGCCTCCTGTAGGCCTTCAGGCCATGTGGCGTTCATCGGTAACATCGCTCTCGACGATGCTTTCCAGCTTCTCCTCGACGCACATGCGCACGAACACTGCGAGCTGCAACTTGTGCAGGCGGGCCACGGCTTTTAAGGCCTCGTAGGTTTCATCGTCGTAGCGGGACTTGATCTCCCGGTCTTTCAAGTGACGGCTGTCGTCGTAGGCCATAGGGGTCTTGCTCCTTGGTGAATGGAAAGTGGTTATGCAGCGGTTTGCTTGGTCGAGTTGGCGGGGTCGTCGTGACGGCTCGCGGTAAGCTGCCCGGCGGACTCCTTCTCCAACACGCATTGCATCGGGTAGGAGAAGCCGCCAGCAGATCGGCACTGCGAGACTCGGCTACGGGTGACGCGCAGGGCTTCACCGATCGCGCCGGGCGAGCCGAAGAATTGCAGGGCTTGGTCATAGGTCATTTAAGGTTTCTCCATTTTTCTATGGGGGAGTTTAGAAATATTAACAGACGAAAGCAAGTTATCTAAACCGCTCAATGTTTAGAATCCTTAACCATGAATTTCAGCGAACGAGTCAAGGCGCGCATGGAGGCTTTGGGCCTCCGCGCTACCGATATCAGTGAACGGACAGGCGTCTCGCGGACGACCGTCTCTTTTTGGCTGTCCGGAACCAACGGCGCGAAGGGCAAGAACCTGCTCGCGCTGGCAAAAGCACTCGAGTGCTCGCCTGATTGGCTATCGGATGGTGTGGGGTCGCCCTGTGATGGAAGGGCGAATGCCCTTTCTCCGATCGAGCCTTGGGATGAAAACACGCCACTGGAGGACGACGAGGTCTACGTCCCCTTCCTTCAAGAGGTTGAGCTGGCCGCCGGCTCCGGCCGGTTCGTAATTGAGGAAAGTGACAGCGCCAGGCTGCGCTTTTTTAAGAAGGACCTACGCCATAACGGCGTCCAGTTCAGTAACGCCAAATGCGTGAAGGTGGGCGGGAACAGCATGCTTCCCGTGCTGCGTGACGGCGCTACAGTGGGCGTGAACATTGGCAAGAACACCCTGAGCGATATCGTCGACGGTGACATGTACGCCATCAACCATAACGGTCAGCTCCGTGTGAAGCAGGTTTACCGCCTACCCACGGGGATCAGGCTGCGCAGCTTCAACCGGGACGAGCACCCGGATGAGGACTACACGTTCCAGCAGATCCAAGAACAACAGATATCGATCCTGGGGCACGTGTTCTGGTGGGCGATGTATTCTCGATGAGGCATGAGCGCACCATTTACATGTAAGCCTTTTCCTACAAAGTCTATAGCCAAACTCCTATGCATATGTACATGCACGTCTTCCCCGCCTCTATTAGAATCGTTTCGCCGACCCACAGCGCAACACAATCTTCATGTGAAAAGCGTTGCGATGTTTCATCAGTGGTCTAAAGTCCCAGCATCAGGTGGTCGATAGTGAAATTAGCATTTGGAAAATAATTTCGTGACTTGGTGACTTTTTTGGACGAATGGCTGTCAAAGTGATAGCAATGCGATGGCGTCGTTGATATTCTCGCGACCCCATCGAAGCCAGAAAAAGGATTGCTGGATGACCACAAATGTCTATGACCAGGCGAAACTACTCGTAACGAGCGATTCAAGATGGTCAATTCTGACTGATTTTGGGGTCATCTATGTAGATGACACAGGCTTTGACAAAATTGAAGTTTCCAAGGATCACGCATTCGTTTTCGCCGGAAATGCAAGCGTGATACAGCAATGGAAGGATTACATTCGCGCCTCCCAGGCTGGCATTCCGTTAGCTCGACCCTCGGCTAAAGGAATTTCGCTACTGGTTGCGAAAATGGGTTGCGGGACGTTTGTTGAGGCATACGGCCAAGATATTTCGCTTCCTAACAAAGCCAAGCCGGTCGTCAGCTTCGCTGGCACCGGTGCGCACCACGCGGCCGTATGCTGGCTAACAAACAAGTGTGGAAAGCGAGCAATCGATAGCGCGAAGGCGCGAGATTACTACAGCGGCGGTACCGTATCCTTTTTGGAACTTGATACCCGCGTTGGTAATCAACAGAACAACCGTAACGCAGATAAGCTTACCGAGGCTTTTCTAGACAAGGGGATGGTTATGTACACACCAGGAATTAACAGCTCATCCGTACCGCTTGATCAAGCGGCGGCAAGTGACCCGCGTGTTGCTGAGTGGCTGAAGAAAATCGCCGAAGGATCGGTAGAAATCCAAGCTCCCTGCGACTCGATGTTTGCTGAACCTACCGATGAAGAGAACGCACGCCTTGACGCGGCCATGGCCTCGATCTTCGGTTAAGTTCAGCTGGACCGAGAAGCCCGGCCCAGCGCCGGGCTTCTTGTTTCTGCACCTCCGCTATGTGCCCTCACCTACCCCCTCGATGGCATGCGCATAGAAAGCTCCCGCTTCCTCGACCAGATCCCGCCAGTCGTGCCTATCTATGATTCCCTGCACCTTGAAGTCGTCAGCCATCTTTAGCAGCTCATCATACTGCTCTTCGACGTCCATCCGGATTTCCGGCTCGTCCAGCAGCTTGTGCCAAGCGGCTAGGGCCTGCTCTCTACGATCATCGCTCATGGTGTCTTGCCTCGGTAGCTTGTGAATCGGTAGAGATCAGATCGGGCCAGGCGTTCAGCCTTCGCGACTGACGGCGCTGCGGATGGTGGCTCCGCGCCACGAGTGTTAATTTAGCGGATTGAATTCCAAGGAGCGGTTTAATGATTACTAAGATGTCTGGCTTCAAATTTTGGATTGGTGCCGCCATGGTGCTCGCACTGAGTGTGCAGCAGGCCCGCGCCCAGTCATCCAAAGAGGATTTGGCAGAATGCAAGCGCATGGAGCAATCGGCGAAAACGGTAATGGAATCAAGGCAGTCAGACGTTCCAATGTCCCGGCTTTGGGAGATCGCCGAAGAATCCGAAAACGAGTACATAAAGGAAATGTACAAAATGCTCATCCGCAGCGCGTACGAAAAACCTAGGTTCGCGGTGGAAGAGAATCAGGAAAAGGCCGTAGTCGAATTCCAAAACGATTTTTTCTCTGCATGCATGCGAAATGCTGAGAAAAGAAAGAAAGCAAAATAGACCCAGACCACCTCCAGAGCCCGCCACAGAGCGGGCTTTTTTGCGCCTGGGCAAAAGCAAACTCAAATTTTGTTAAGTTTTCTAAAAATAAGGCTTGACCAATCTTGTTAAGTTTTCTAAATTCACCTCAACGCCAAGCAACAAGGCGCCAGGGCCTCAACAGACCCGCCGCTCTTTAACAGCTCAAGATCCTCGCTATCGACTACCCCGAGTTTCATCTGGTAAGGGCGAGCAACAAATAGTCGATGCCATGCCAGCTCTGGAACTGGCCGTGCTCCCACATGTGAGTACGCGAAACCACGCAAGCCACCCGATGTGACGCCAGAAGCGGCAGCGGGCAGCGAGAGGACTCCGGCGATCCGCGTGGTGGAGATGAAACACCCACAGATTTACTGATGCCGCTTCTATGAGGCGGCATTGGAAATCAACTGGAGGAACACAGCATGAGCATCACATTCGACGCAGATAGCGTCAGCGTTGAAAGCGTCGGTCGGAACAGCCAAGTGCGGGTTACGGTTGACAGCAAACGCAGCGATATAGCCGAGGCGCTGGACATCGACGACCGCCTGCATGATCTGGAACCGCACGAGATCGTGAACCACATTGGCGCGGGCAAGCTGCTGGAAACCATGGACGAGGCCGAGATATCCGAATGGCTGACCAGTAGCAACGTAGATCCGAACGATTTCCTCAGTGCTATCGGCGAGGAAACGGTTTTGAAGTGGCTCAACAACGAGTGAACAACCAGCGCCACGACAGCCTGTCGTTAACTGCCCGAGCACCTGGTCCTCCCCAGCACCAGGCCGCATCGGAGTGTGATCTGGCGAACATGTAGGCTAACCGCGCATGTACACAGCCAATATGCGAGGGGTAACGACCTCGGGAAGAAAGTTTGTCCACGCCCGGCGGCAAGCGATTGCGAAGGCGTGGCAGGGAGGCACACCTGTTGGTGTCAACCGGGATTTGCGGTCCGGACAGATCACACCCCGATGCGGACGAAACTGCGGCCTATAACCGCCCACCTGCATCAATCTCCACTGGGTTGCGAGTTCGCGGCCGGGAGAAATCAACACGGCGGTGAAAGTCCGCGCCGGAGACGTAACCGGCAACCCCCCTTCCCCGCCTGTACCCGTCAACACTCTCCCCCCCGCCCATCGGCAACCAGCGGGAGGCATGAGTTTTGAGCGAGTACAGGTGAACCAACCACTGAGGAATCCGAAATGGAATACATGGCAGCTCAAATGGATCGCCAGATCGAAGGCGCCGAGCAACGACACAACGCCGCTCTTGAGGAGGGCGGCAATCCGGCCTTCCCAGTCGCGGCCAGTGAGTATGGCGGGCACGGCACCGTCTTCGGCTTGACCATTCGCGATTACTTCGCGGCCAAGGCCATGCAAGCACTGATTGAAGGTGCTCTGGCGAGTGATAGCGACTTCCCGCAGCGGGAGAACGTTTCAGGGCGCGCCTGGGGCTATGCCGACGCCATGCTCGCCACCCGGTCTACATAAACAACCCAGTACTGGAGTTCGTCATGAGCGATACCTCAAATCCGCGCCGAGTGAGGGCCCGGGTAAGCCGAATTGTAACTGAGCTGGCAATTGTCACGCTGGACCGACACGGCAATGTCGATGAGTTCGTTGAATCACTTGATGAGATTGAAAGTGCAGATATCGAACTTCTATCCATAGATAGCGTGATCAGCTACCACGACTGACCCGCCACCTGGAGGCAACCATGAACGCAGCTTTGAAACTCAGCCAGGAGCGTTTCGACGCTCAGTTGCCTCCGCCTGTGAGCGAGAGCCCACAGGAGATTGCCCGGGCGGAATGGATCTACAACGCGGTCGAGCAGCTTGTTCAGTTCGGTGCAAATGTAGCCTTTCAAGGGCGAGAGCATCCCGCCAAAACAGTTACCTCGCACCAATTCGCCATGGCTGTCGATGAGTACGTCAACGGCAGGCTTGAGGATTGCGAAATCGTCACCGCATCCCTTGGTTACTTGGTGATCGCGGCCATGAGCGGGCGATACGACAAGGCTGCCGCCGCCGAGCTGCTGGGCCCCAGCGACCACCCACTCGGCAAGCTCGGAGAAATCGCACAGGCCCTTATTGAGCCCTTGGCTGATGACGCCCTGATCGCCCAAGCAGAGGACAACGAGCTGTGACCATGAGCCCGCACGTCCTCATCGGCGAGGAGCTGGAAACCCTTGAGCATCCAGAAACCCCGGTCAGTTGGTCGGTGATGATCCAGAAGACCCTCACCGAAATGCTGGCCGATGGACGCATCGACGTCGAAGAATTCGCCCACTACTGCAAGCGCCTCAACAAGATCGTTGCCGGGCGCAAGGAGTTGTCATGACCACGCCAATCCATAAGTCGCTGATCGATGAGCAGATCGCCGAGGTCGAGCGTCGCATCGCCATCCTAGGCTTCGGCCTTCCGTTCAATGAGGTCATCGGGCGCAAGCGTGAAGACCTGGTGCGCGATCTGAAGGCGCCGCTGTCGGTCACCATGAAAGGCGGCCGCATTGCCGTGAGGGTTCGAAATGAACATTGATTGGAGCAAGGCGCCTGAATGGGCTGTCGCACATGCGCTTTATGCGTTCGGCGGCGCGATCAGTGAAGTGTGGGTTGGCAAAGAGCAGTATCAACGGCTTGATCAGCCAAAGCCGTTCCCTTACGGCGGCGGTGTTGGGGATGCGCGCCACAATCCCCGTCGGTATCAGTTCCTCTACGAAACCCTTCGGCCTTCACCCTGGAACGGCGAAGGCCTGCCGCCTGTTGGGACGGTGTGTGAGTTCGAAGCCTACGCTGCCGGCAACCCGATTTGGAAAGAATGCCGCGTCATCGCCCACGATGAAGGCTTCGCGGTCATAAATTACAAGAACAACTACAGCGCCTATCGAGCTGGCAAGTTCCGCCCCATCCGCACGCCCGAGCAGATCGCGGCGGAAGATCTCTACCAGATCCTCAACGAGGAAGGCACAATCGCCGACCAGGTAAACGCTATCCTCAAGGCCGGCTACCGCAAGCAGGTGGCGCCATGACCCGCCAGCAACTGCGCAGGCTCTACACATGGCGCGGATCAGCAATCGTCCTTCTTCTCTGCACGGCCTGGATGCTTGCAAGCGCCTACGCCGATCGCATCACCTCCTAACTCACACCTTCAAGCGCTGCGCACGTCGCGGCAAGGATTCCCCGTGGACAACTGGATCAAGTGCAGCGATAGGCTGCCAAATCTCAAAGATGACTCCGTCCTGGCCTATGCCGACGGGACATCGCCGCACGCTGGGCGCCACGCATGGCCAAAAGGCGGAATGGACATGGTTCATATCCAAGACTACTTCGGGGATGTCACCGCCGGTCTCGATGATGAGGGCAATCAGCTCTACACGAAGATGTACTTGGGCAACGGCGTCACCCACTGGCAGCCGCTCCCCGCTCCACCTGCCGAATAATCCCCCTTCACAGCGCCCCTCTCCGGAGGCGCGGAGAACAGTCGTGTCCAACGAATCGAAAACCCACTTCAAGAAGGCCTTCAACAGCCCCTATTTGAGCAGTGCCGACATCGTCGGCTACATGACCTTCACCATTGCTCATGTGAGGCTGGAGCAGGACAAGACGAAGAAGACCAAGGACATGTTCAACACGGCCTACTTCGTTGAGCGCGAGATCCGCCCAGGCGAAAAGCTCAAGCCGATGATCCTGAACGTAACCAACAGCAAGACCTTGAAGGCTCTGACCAACTCGCCATTCATCGAAGACTGGCAGGGCGTAAAGGTCACCATCTACGTGGATTCGAATGTGAAGTTTGGCCGCGAGGTGATGGAAGGCCTGCGCATCAGCCCCAAGGCGCCGACGGTTGCGTGGCTGACTCCGGAAGTCGTTAGGCCCTGGGCAAACGCCAAGGCTGCGTACAAGCGCGACGGCAACCTGGATGCAGTTCTCGCCCGGTACTCCATGACAGAAGAACACCAGCAGCAACTGATCCAGGAGTGCGGCGATGAATCGGCAGTGGCATGACGTCGAGCAGAACACCGAGGCATGGGTGCAGCTTCGTATTGGCAAGGCAACCGGATCCAACGCTGGGTGCTACATGGCAAACGGTGATGCAGCCTTCGGAGAGCCTGCCAAGAAATATGCCCTACAGGTCGCGCTGGAGATCGCCACCGGCCGCAAGGCTGAGTTCAGCTTCTCCAGCGACCACACCGAGCGCGGACATGAGCAGGAGCCCATCGCCAGGATGTACTACGAGGACGCCGAGTTTGTGACCGTCACCAACGGGGGGTTCTTCGACTGTGGCGGCCATGGCGACTCCCCGGACGGCCTGATCGGTACCGACGGCGTCATTGAAATCAAGTGCGTAACGGCAGCGGTTCACTACGCCACGTTGAAGAGGGGCTCATTCGACCCCGCGTATCGCTGGCAACTGGTCAGCCACCTTGATTGCACGGGCCGAGATTGGGTGGACTTTGTCAGCTTCTGTTCTGAATTCCCCGAGGCCAGCCAGTTGATCGTCTACCGATCGACGCGTGACGACTTCAAGGAAGAGCTCAAGAAGCTCGCCGAGCGCCGCGCCAAGTTCCTTGAGCTGGTCCAGTCCACATTGTCGAGCATCCCGAGGTAGCGAATCGTGATAAGCCTTGAACTCAGCAGCATCCAGCAGAAAGACACCGACCGCACATGGCTTGCCCAGGCCATGGATGGATACCTGGCCAAGGGCCGGGTCATTGAAGTGGTTCCGATCAGCCGCAGCCTGTTCAACCCAACCCCGTTCAACAGCGAGAAGATCGCGCCGTCGGCAGCCAGTGAGAAGTCACCGGCTCAGCGCAACTTCGCGATCCGCGCCGCGAAGGAAGCCAAGAAGAAGGCGTACCAGGCGGACATCGCAGAGAAGATGAAGGCCTACCACCACAAGGGCATCTGTGCGGCGGCCAAGGGCCTGGGCATCAGCGCCCGCACTGCCCGGCGCATCGCCGATGCCTTTGGCGTGAGGTTCAGCCGGATAACGGCTAAAGAAGGCCAGACCCTGGCACCGCGCATCAAGGCGATGATCCTTGAGGGGCTGACCCAGGAGCAGATGTGCGCCGAGCTGGACATCACCCGTGCCGTGCTGAAGCGGATCGCGAGCGAGAACGGTCTACGGTTCCGCTGCCCTTCTGCCCTGGCAAGGGATCGGGCGTTGGTCGTGCGCATCAAGGCCATCCGCGATATTGGCTGCTCCCGGGCGGCCTGCGCCAGGAGGCTGGAAATCAACCCCAAGGTCTTGCTCAGGCTCATCGCCGAGTACGAGATCAGCTATCCCCTTCATGGGGAAGCGCCGGAGGCGGCATGAGTAAGCGCAAAGCCCATAACCTCAAGGCCAGGATCGAGCGGTCCTGCCGGGCCCTGCTGAGCACCAATCACGTCTGCGTCGTCAACATCGATCCCAGCGGCCGGCAGTGGATGTTCAACTGGAAGACCTGCCGAGTCATCCGCAGCCGGCAGGTGTGTGATGCAATCTTCGATGTCGCCCACAACTGGACGATCTACATCAGCGGCCTGTGCGTGCGCCAGGACGGAAGCGAGTACCTGAAGTCCATGGAGATCGCGCCGAATGGGATGTACCTCGCCAGCCAGCTCACCGAGGCGATCGAGCACTGCTACACCGAGGTGCGCGACAGCTGCAACCCTCGGCACCTGGTGGCCCATGGCTGGATTGCCATCCCCAGTTCGATATCGCTGGACGAAGCCCAGGCCGCGAAAGTCTTTGCCGCCGCCGGCGCCTGGAATCAGGTGAAAGCAGCGTGAGTCGCTTCCGCACCCAACAACGCAAACGACAGACATGGCTGGCACTGCCGGCCAGTGGAATTGAAGAGGTAGGCCATGGCCGAGGAACAGCAGCCGACGGCGGAAGCCATCAAACAGAAGAAAAAGCGCGAGAAGGCGGCCGCCAAGAATTCCGCGCTGGGCATCGAGAAGTTCACAGTTGAGGTGGCCGGCGTGTTCAAGCCGGACCTCAAGCGGGTCATGAAAGCCCACGGCATCGACAACCAGCAGGACATTCACCAGCGACTGCTGAAGAACCTGATCGCGGCCGACTTCGAAACCCAGGCTTGGATGCTTCGGTGTGTCACGACACCTTATGAGATTCCAGAAAAGGTGTCGCGAGCATTTTACGAGAAGAGCATGGCTGAACTGGCCACAGATTCGGGGGACGAGATCATCTCTCCGTCGGCTTATTCAAAGTAGACGTCACGCGGCTCGTAATCCCGGAGGATGGAGTGGGATTCAGATGGGCAGTCAGAGTGTCCGACCATTCCCTTCCAAAACTCCTCTGTGAACCAGCCGTTCAGTCGGAAGTATCGGCAGGCGAATACTAAATCCATCCGCTCCCAGCTTGAACCATTTCGGACACCGTAGTGATCCTCAAGCTGGTAGAACGTAATGGTCTTTCCTTCTCGCTCAATCCCATCTAGAAAATCCCCAAGCTCATCTACTTCGGCTTTAGAGATTTTGAAGCTTTCTTCATGGGGCAAATGCCAGTCGCATCCGTGATGCCCAATAGGAAACAAATCCTTTTCCCAGGCAAAGGCGTAAGCCTGGCTGACATTCTTCGTCGCGGAATTGCTCGTGAACAGACTCAGGATCTGAAACTTCTGAATGTTGTAAAGCGCTTTTTCTATTGCTGACATCCACTTACTCCTTGTCCTCAGCGGAATGCTGAGTAATCAGCACAAATACCCCAACCCAAACCAAATTGCCACCACCGGCCACGGAGGGCGGCGCCTGACTCACGGAAGTGACGGATCTGGCGGATAGGGCCCCATCAGTTTGTGTATGTTTGGCCAGACCATAAACGCTTGGGTCGCCTTTCCGGCGCGAAGGCAATACACCAGAAATTCTGACTTGCTTCCGCTACTGACCCTATAACGGTATTTTCCGCACCCATCGACCTCGGCTTCAGTGAGAGCTCGACTGATACCTGGATTATCAGCCTTTATCCAAGGAGCCGGATAAAGCTCTTCCAGTGACTGTGCCGATCCCGTCAGAGGCAGCAGACCAAAAAACGCCAACACCATTCGCTTCACGAGAAACTCCTTCCGGCTCCATGCCGGGCCATCAACCAATAGCCCACAAACCCACTTCACGCCACCCTGGCGAGGCGAAGCCATGGCCGCTTACTACAACGAGATCGACCCATACGCTGCCCAGTGGCTGCGCAACCTGATAGAGGCCGGCCACATTGCGCCCGGCGTCGTGGACGAAAGGAGCATCGAGGATGTCCACCCAAGCGACCTGCGCGGCTTCACGCAGTGCCACTTTTTCGCCGGAATCGGCGTCTGGTCTCTCGCCCTTCGGCGCGCCGGCTGGACAGATGATCGACCTGTTTGGACCGGTTCCTGTCCGTGCCAACCTTTCAGCGCGGCAGGCGAAGGACTTGGGTTTGATGACCCAAGACACCTATGGCCGACTTTTGCCTGGCTCATCAAGGAGTGCAAACCTCCAGTCATCTTTGGAGAGCAGGTTGCGAGCAAGGCTGTCGAGCCTTGGGTCGACCTTGTACACGCTGACGTGGAAGCCATGGAGTACGCCTTCGGGGCCGTGCCGTTTCCGTCTGCGGGCGTCGGTGCGCCGCACATCAGAGACAGACTCTTCTGGGTGGCCGACTCCCACTGCGAGCTTGGCAGACAAGGGGGTCCGGTCGACCGAGGGCGGAATTCGAGAAGCAATGCGCAAGCACGGCCCGGACCTTGGGGCGGTAGCTTGTCTGACGGGATGGCCTACGCCAATGGCGGGAACGCCGGCACAGAACGGGAACAACGCGGCAGGAAACAACGATTCCAGCCGCAAGACAGTGGAAGTCATATCTTGGCACGCCAGCAGCTGGGCGACCCCGTCGGCCAGGGACTGGAAGAGCGCGTCGGCCACGGAAGAATTCTTGGCGGGACGACTGGAACAGGGCCGGGGCAAGCCGTTGAGCGAGCAGACATTCACATTGGTCGGGAGCCAGCCGGCCCGGTTAACGGCCAGTGGCGAAATGCTGACTGGCTTCATTGCCGGGATGGAAAGTGGCGGCCAGTTGAACCCGGCACATTCCCGCTGGCTCATGGGGCTCCCTCCCGAGTGGGACGACTGCGCGCCTACGGAAACGCCATCAATGCTGAAGCGGCGACGCAATTCATAGCTGCCTACCTCGAAACCTGATTCCCCCCACTCCACCGCCCGGGCCTGGCCCGGCAAGGACTCCCCGTGAAACGGATTTATATCAGCGGTCCCATGACCAACATGCTCGACCTGAACTTTCCGCTCTTCCACGCCACGGCCGCCAGCCTTCGCGAAGCCGGGCACACCGTCATCAACCCTGCCGAGCTGAACCCTGAGCCCGGGACCTGGAGCGAATGCATGCGCCGCGACATCGCTGCCCTGATGGAATGCGACACCGTGGCGACCCTTCCCGGCTGGCAGGACTCCCGCGGCGCCAGCCTGGAAGTCCACATAGGGAAGGAGCTCGGCATGCGTGTTGTGAATGCCCATGATCTGGTATCTATGGAGATTGCAGGATGAGCGACGTTCAAAGGTTCTGGTGCCATGAAGCAAGCAACATCCGCTGCGTGCGTGAAGCGGACTTCGACCGCGTCACCGCCGAGAACCAGGCCCTGCAACAGCGCCTGACCACGGCAGACCAGCGCATTGACGAGCTGCTGGTGATGCTCCGACAAGCCTGGGGAACTGACCATATCTCGGCTGAAGATTGCCGACGCATCGAAGACGCCATCAACCAAACAACCGAGATCCCACAATGAACATTCCTGAAGGCTGGAAACGTATCAATGACGGGGATTCCATCAAGGAATACCTAACCGTCCTCAAAGTCGGCAAGGGTGACTACGAAGTGACCGCCACGCATGGCGGTCTTATTGCGAAACTACCTTCCGGGGGTTTCGAATTCAGGCCTGATAAGCATCCGGGGCTGGATCATTTTTTCGTTTTCTCTGGAAAAACTTTCGCAACAGGTTGGAGGTTCGTCGGCATGCGTTGCACGCACTTCAGTAACGGTGAACCGATGGGTAGCAGTTTTCCATTCGGGGTTACGAACACCTCAGAAGAAGCCCCTCAACCGGTTGCCTGGATGAGCCGGTGCATCAAGGGTGACCGCATGGGCACGGTCGAGCAGTGTGAACCAGATGGCCCGAATAACCGCGAGTATTGGTCAGCCGCGTTCCCTGTCTACACCCACGCCGATGCGGGCGGGGTTGCATGCCCTCCAGGCCATGAGCTTGTGGCGCTCCCTATCGACGGTGACGACAGCTTACGGGGCGACCCATGCGAGACGGTCGATTCCGCGTTGACGATGTTGGATTTTGCGTTGTCCTTCGCACTCTGCAACCGAGAGCACGTTGGAACCCGACGTGACGTGAAAAAGGCACAGCGCTTTTTGGAGCAGGCCAAGGCACTCCGCGCAGCCGATGCGGGCGAGGTTGCTCCCGAGTGCTTCTGCGTCGAGCATGGAATGCATATCGAACAGTTGCGCGCCCAGTTGGCCGAGCAGCATGTTTTGCTTGCTCAGTGGCTATCAATGTTCCAGGGCGGGATTTCGTCAAGTCCGTTAAGTGTGCTTCGTGAGCTAACGCGCAAATCCCTATCCGCCAGCGCAGAGCCTACCGACGAAGATCGGCGCATGAACCCGTGCAAGCAAGGACACCGCGATGTCGGCGCGGCCGGTGGTGTTGCACACTGCTACACCTGCGACGAGAAGATCACCGCGTCCACCACCCAGGAGGCCTTCGAGCAGTGGAACGCAACGCACCAAGCCGCAGAGCCTGGAGAAGACAAGCCATGATTGACCTCAACGGTTTATCACCGGCGGCCCGCTCTGCTGCAATGCGCGGCGGAACTTCGGGCTGGGGCCAAGTCGGCGGCCTACCCGAACAGATCCGGTATATGGAGCCTCGTCCAAAGCGCCCAGGCCGGAAAAAGAGGTGTCACTGTGGTTGCGACACACCGAAAACACATCTTGGTATGGCCAACGGCGTGTGCTTGACGAGCGGCTGCGAGCTGTATGTCCGGCGCTGGGTCAAATCACGATAGGAGTACATCTGTACTCCACCCCTCTATAACCCCTTCCCCTATCAAGCCTGCCCATGTGGCGGGACAGGTGCGCCCGATGATCATCGACGACGTAATGACCGACAAAATCACTCTCCACGGCCTGGGCTTCGTCCAGGTCCAGCTCGAAGGCAATCAGCGCCTACATGTCTGGCACCCTGAATTGCCGCGCCGGGCCTGTTTCGAGCACTCGGCTATCCATGACCACCGTTTCGACTTTGTATCGCGTGTTCTGGTTGGCCAGCAGCGCAACATTGAATTTCGCTGCGATCCTTCGCCGGCCGGCGCCTACATGCTGTACCTGCATGAAGGGGCACGCACTGCTTGCGGTGGCCGGCCGTGGACGCCCGACGGCCGCGCTCACATGGTCGAGATCAGCGACGAAACGATCCCCGCGGGCCTGACATACAAGCAGCACGCGTACCACTTCCATCGCACCGTGCCTGCAGGGGACGGCAAGGTGGCCACGATCATGCAGAAGCTGATGGAGTACTCGCGAGGAGCCCATTCAAGCTGTGTGGTGGGGATAAAGCCTGACGACGAATTCGACCGGTTCCAGTGGTCGCCGACCAAACTCTGGGAAGTTGTCGCCGATGTGCTGATCGGCCAGCGGGTGACCCCATGATCTCCAAAGCCATGGTCCTCAGCACAATCCTGTGGGGCCTTCTCATCCTATCTGCTGCATTGGTGATGTCATGAGCGAAAAGATGATTGAGCAGTTCGAGGCGTGGCTACGTCGTGAATACCGGCTTGATGAAAAGGACGATATCAACTTCAACAACCCAGAGGTTGCAGCGATGCTGAAAGGCTGGCAGGCCTCCCGAGCCGCCGTGGCGGTCGAACTGCCGGCCCGCGTCGATACGAAGCCGTACGCCTGCTACGAGGGCGGCTGGAATGACATGCACGACGAAGCCCGCGAAGCTATCGAGGCCCAGGGCCTGAAGGTGGCGCCATGAGCGAAGTCCATCGCTACAAAGTCGTCAAGATGCTTTCGGAGGGCGGCAATCGGATCAGTTACGACCCGCATGGCCCGGAAGTCGTGATGGCATCCGCCTACGACCAGCTCAAGGCCGAGAACGAGGCACTGCGCAAGGATGCCGAGCGGTATCAATGGGTTTCCAGCGGAATGCAAGAGGCCGAAACCCTTGTTTCGATAGTTTCCTGTCATGGTGGTTATGCCGAAAAGATCGGCGAGCGTGTTGACGTGTACGTGGAGGCGAGCAAGGAGTGCGGCATCGACGCCGCCATGAGCAAGGAGGTTGAGCCATGATCCTCCCCCTGCTCTACATGGCCTGGCTGGTTTATCGAGGGCCCAGGCCATGACCGGACAAAACACGAAGGAATTTTACTCAGTCGAGCAGGCTTCTCAGCACGCCGCCGAGTGGTGCAAGCGCAATCCAGCATGGAGCCGGATCTGTGATATCCCAGATCACTCCGTGTTTTACAAAACCTACGACGAGATCCCAAAGCGCGAACGCGCCTACTGGGAAAAGAACGGCGGCGAAGAATGCTGGCGAGAATTCGGGTCCGCCCCAAGCAAGGTGCCTACCGGGTTCATCTCTGGAAAGGGAGAGTTTTTCGACCACGTTCTCAAGGTGCCTCTCCATCACAACATGATGATGGTGTTTCGCGTTGGCAGAAGCTGGAAACCGTGACCCTTTAGCAGCAACCCATCCCCCAATCCCCCTACAGCCTGCCGGTGAATGGCGGGCGAGGATAACTATTGCCATGCCAAACCATGTGACCAACAAGGTGCACGCCCCAGCCCACGTCCTGAAGTCGTTGATCAACGAAAGCGGCAAGATCGACTTCAACACCATACTCCCGTTTAGCGGCTGGTTTCCCTGGAACGGGATCAGTGGCCGGGCTGAAACCACTGCGGAAGCAATCACCCGCCAGCCGCTGAACGAACACCCACTGATCGCTGGACTTGAACGCCGAAATCGGGCGGAAGCCAATGTGCTGGAACTGAGCGAAGAATGCTTCGAGCAGTTCGTTCAAATGCTGCGCAACAAGCGGAGCACAGGGTATTTCCATTCGCTCGACTTTGCCCGGGAAGTCTGGGGCACAAAGTGGAATGCTTACGACCAGATGATCGACCTGGATGCCGGCGAGCTGTCGTTTGACACCGCGTGGTCGTGCCCTCTTCCGGTCCTGATTGAGCTTTCAAAGCGCCACCCAGATGACGAAATCACTGTCCGTTATGCGGACGAAGATCTCGGTAGCAATTGCGGGACCGTGAAGATCAAGGCTGGGGAGACTGTTTCGTCGGAGGTGCCCGGCCGCTGGGAGGAAATGAGCGAAGAGCAGCGCCAGCAATGGACTGCCTGGGCTCGCGACGTGAAGGGCTGGCCAGAAGACGAAGACGACGAATAACCCCTCACCACCTTCTGCCGCCAAGCGCGGCATGGAGCACATCATGGCAAAAGTCATTGCCCAAATCACGGTAAAGCTCCCGCGCCTCATGGAGGTGAGCGAATATCGAAAGCTGCGGTATGCCGGGGGGAAGCCCAGCGTGCAGCAGTTGAAAAAATGGATTGAGGAAGGCGAAGTGGTTGGAGAGGTAAAGGGAGGGATGTATTTCGTGGACATCCAAGCGGCGGTGATGGGCTCGAATGACCCTCTCCTGGCTCAGATGATGGAGATTGGCTGATGGCTGCTCGGCCGCGCACCCTCAAAAATAGGAAGCTGCCGCCAAATCTCTACCCCAACGGGAAATATTGGCGGTACCGCAACCCGATCACAGGGTTAATGACCAGCATCAACCGGCCCCTGGAGGAGGCAATCAAACTGGCCCGGGCCGCCAACCTCAAACTCGCCGCGCTGGTCGTCGACGACGGTGCCCTGCTCACTCTGCTAACAGGCGATCGCCTGCCTACCGCCAGCAACCTGCTTCAGCGCTTTCATGATGAATGGGTCGTGGAGAAAGGCTACGCGGCGCGAACCCTGGAAGAGATCAAGTTCAAGCTTGAGCGATATCGGCAGGATCTGGGTGGCCGGCTGATTGGGCAGTTGGATGTGCTCGCCATGGCTGAATACCTGGACCAGTTCAGCAACAACGCCTACACCAAGCACCGGGGGCTATGGGTGCAGATATTCTCCTTCGCCGTGGCCAAGGGTCTGGCAGAACGTAATAACGCCGAGCTGACCCTTGTGAAAAAGGAAGCAGAGAAGAAGCGCCAGCGGCACACAGTCGAGGGGCTGAAGCTCATTATCGATGCCGTCACCACGCCACCGTGGCTGAAGCGAGCCATCCGCCTGGGCCTGACCAGCCTCCAGCGTCGGGAGGATATCGTGACCTGGCTGAAGTCGGCGGTCGACATGGAGAAGAACACCTTAACCGTATCGCCGGGCAAGACCCAGGGTTACGACAACCCGGTTCACCTGAAGATCACCATGGGTGCCGCGCTGCGCGAGGTGGTCGGTGAGTGCCTGCGTTCGCCGCTGGCTTCGCCCTACCTGATCCACTACAAGCCGAAGGCTCGGCGCCGGGAGCAGATCGAAGCAAAGGATCACTGGACGTCGGTGACACCGGACTACCTGACGAAGGAATTCAGCAAGGCTCGGGATGCTGCGCACGCCTACGACCATGTACCGGCTGGTGAGCGCCCCACTTTTCACGAGATCCGCGCTTTAGGTGCTTGGCTGTACGAGCAGCAGAACTTCCCGCAGGAATACATCCAGGCGCTGCTGGGCCACGCGGACGAGAAGATGACGAAGCACTACCAGGAGGGGCACGGCGAAAAGACAATCGACTACGTTGAGGTGAGCGCCGAACTGGCGTTCTGAGGTGGGGGTTTTGCAAAAGTTTTGCAAAAGTTTTGCAAATCGCAGAAAACAAAAAGGGGTTACCGTTTCCGGTAACCCCTTCTAGACCGCCCAGCAGAGCGGATTTTGTTTGGTAGGCGCGATTGGACTCGAACCAACGACCCCCACCATGTCAAGGTGGTGCTCTAACCAACTGAGCTACGTGCCTGCTGTGAGGCGGCATTCTACGGAATTCCAAAGGGGTGTCAACACCTTTTTTTCACCTAACCCTATGAATATGCAAAATATTTAATTTCCCCCGCCGGGCGAAGATTTGCCGGTGGCTGGCGGGCGATTTTTATCTCGGGTAGGATCTGCGCATTCGTAAAAAATATAAAACAGAGGTTGCAGAATGGCGAACACTCCCTACCCAGCGTCTTATTACGCCGCGTCGGCCAATCCGGCCCCGTCGCGCCCGGCCCTGCAGGATGACGTCGAGACCGATGTATGTGTGATCGGCGCGGGCTACACCGGCCTGTCCTCTGCTCTGTTTTTGCTGGAGAACGGTTTCAAGGTCACGATCCTTGAAGCAGCCAAGGTTGGTTTTGGTGCATCGGGTCGCAACGGCGGACAGATCGTTAACAGCTATAGCCGCGACATCGACGTGATCGAGCGCAGTGTCGGGCCCGCGCAAGCGCAGTTGCTGGGCAACATGGCGTTCGAGGGCGGTCGGATCATTCGCGAGCGGGTGGCGAAGTATCAGATTCAGTGCGATTTGAAGGATGGTGGTGTATTCGCCGCGCTCACGGCCAGGCAAATGGGCCACCTGGAGTCCCAGAAGCGTTTATGGGAGCGTTTTGGTCACACCCAGCTGGAGCTGATGGATCAGCGCCGTATTCGCGAAGTAGTGGCTTGTGATGAGTATGTCGGCGGGATGCTGGACATGAGCGGCGGGCATATTCATCCGCTCAATCTGGCGCTGGGCGAAGCGGCGGCGGTGGAGTCTTTGGGCGGGGTGATCTATGAGCAGTCGCCGGCCATGCGCATCGAGCGCGGCGCCAGTCCCGTTGTGCATACGCCTCAGGGCAAGGTCAGGGCCAAATTCATTATCGTGGCGGGTAACGCCTACCTCGGCAATCTGGTGCCGGAGCTGGCAGCCAAGTCCATGCCGTGCGGTACACAGGTGATAACCACCGAACCCCTGGGTGAGGAACTGGCTCACAGCCTGCTGCCCCAGGATTATTGCGTCGAGGACTGCAACTACCTGCTCGACTACTACCGGCTGACAGGCGACAAGCGCCTTATCTTCGGCGGCGGCGTGGTGTATGGCGCGAGGGATCCGGCGAACATCGAAGCGATTATCCGGCCGAAGATGCTCAAGGCCTTCCCGCAACTCAAGGATGTGAAGATCGACTACGCCTGGACCGGAAACTTCCTGCTGACGTTGTCACGTCTTCCTCAGGTCGGACGCCTGGGGGACAACATCTATTACTCCCAGGGTTGCAGCGGCCATGGCGTGACCTATACGCACCTGGCGGGCAAGGTACTGGCGGAGGCACTGCGTGGTCAGGCTGAGCGTTTTGATGCGTTTGCCGACCTGCCGCACTACCCGTTCCCGGGTGGCCAGTTGTTGCGTACGCCATTTGCGGCGATGGGCGCCTGGTATTACGGGTTGCGGGATCGGCTTGGGTTTTGAGGTCCCGCCCCAAGCGCTTCGTGGATGTGGAAAGGGGCTGCTTCGCAGCCCAGCGGGAGCAAGCTCCCTCGCCACGATTCTCATCATTATGCTGAAAACAAAAAACCCCGGTCTCTCGACCAGGGTCTTTGCTATCGATGGGAAGAAGCCTAGGGCTTTCTTCTTAGCTTCAAGGCGTTCAGCGGGCCTCGAAGCAGATATGGCGCAGCGGACGGGACTCGAACCCGCGACCCCCGGCGTGACAGGCCGGTATTCTAACCGACTGAACTACCGCTGCGTATCGCTGTGGACTTGCGTCCAGTTAACTCGTCTGATCAAAACCCTAGGGCTCTTGATCTCGAACCAGGCGAACCTGCCTCGGAAAATATGGCGCAGCGGACGGGACTCGAACCCGCGACCCCCGGCGTGACAGGCCGGTATTCTAACCGACTGAACTACCGCTGCGCGTCGGTGGAGGCTTTTGACAGCTTCCGTCTTGCTTTCGCAAGACTCTCGTAAAACATGGTGGGTGATGACGGGATCGAACCGCCGACATTCTGCTTGTAAGGCAGACGCTCTCCCAGCTGAGCTAATCACCCTTTGCTTCGTTGAGGCCGCGAAATTTACGCAGGTGCCGAAGCTAAGTCAATAGCAGGATTGGTTTTTTTCAAAAACAGCTTCGAGCGGCAAGCTTCAAGCTGCAAGTCAGAAGCGCCGACACCACACAGTCGCTTGCAGCTTGTAGCTCGCCACTTGCAGCTGCCCCCTCACTCATAAATCATTTTCTTGGTCATGCCGCCGTCTACCACGAACTCCTGGCCCGTGACGAAACCGGCATTGCGTGACAACAGCCACGCCACCATCGCTGCCACGTCCTCCACCGTGCCCACCCTCCCCGCCGGATGCTGGGCGTGGTCTGCGTCAGTCAACGGCTCAGCGCGACGCTGGGACGGATCCCGCGCGTCGATCCAGCCCGGGCTGACGGCGTTGACCCGGATCTCCGGGCCAAGGCTGATAGCCAAGGCATGGGTCAGGGCCAGCAAACCACCCTTGCTTGCCGCATAGGCCTCGGTATCAGGCTCCGATTGGCCGGCGCGGGTCGAGGCCAGGTTGACGATGGCGCCGTTGTGGGCGCGCAGGTACGGCGCACAGTGCTTGGCCAACAGCATCGGCCCGCCCAGGTTCACCGCCAGGACCCGATTCCAGTAGGCCAGGTCCAGGCTTTCCAGGGTGATGTTGTGCGGGTCGGCAATGGCCGCGTTGCACACCAGCGCGTCAAGCCGCCCGAATTGCCCGAGCACTTCGGCAATACCGGTGGCGACCTGCGCCTCGTCCGCGACGTCCATGGCGATAAACCAGGCGTTGTCACCCAAGGTCTTCGCCACTTTGGAACCGCGCTCGCGGTCCAGGTCGGTCAACACCACCTGCCAGCCTTCGCAGATCAGCCAGGCAGCGATGCCCAGGCCGATGCCGCGTGCGGCGCCCGTAACCAGTGCGACCCGGCCATGAGTGCCGCTGGGCGGCGTAGCCAGCTCGATCACAAAGCCGCCAACCCACGAGCCAGATCGGCTTGCAGGTCGGCCACGTCTTCCAGACCGACCGCAACGCGGATCAGGCTGTCACGAATGCCCGCCGCTTCACGCTCCTGGGGCGACAAACGGCCGTGGGAGGTGGTGCTCGGGTGGGTGATGGTGGTCTTGCTATCACCCAGGTTGGCAGTGATGGAGATCAGCCTTGTCGCGTCGATGAAACGCCAGGCGCCCTCCTTGCCCCCCTTGACCTCAAAGCTCACCACCGCGCCAAAACCGCGCTGCTGGCGCACGGCCAGGTCATGTTGCGGATGACTCTTGAGGCCGGCGTAATGCACTTTCTCGATGCCGTCCTGCTGTTCCAGCCACTCGGCCACGGCCTGGGCATTGGCGCAATGGGCCTTCATCCGCAGGCCGAGGGTTTCCAGGCCCTTGAGGAAGATCCAGGCGTTGAACGGGCTGAGGGTCGGCCCGGCGGTGCGCAAAAAGCCCACCACCTCTTTCATCTGTTCGCCACGACCGGCCACCACGCCACCCATGCAACGCCCCTGGCCGTCGATGAACTTGGTCGCCGAGTGCACCACCACGTCCGCCCCCAGCTTCAAGGGCTGTTGCAATGCCGGGGTGCAGAAGCAGTTATCCACCACCAGCATGGCGCCCTTGGCGTGAGCGATTTCCGCCAGCGCGGCGATATCCACCAGCTCGGCCAGGGGATTGGAAGGCGATTCGACAAACAGCAGCCTGGTATTGGCCTTGATCGCTGCATCCCAACCGGACAAATCCGCCAGGGGCACGTAGTCGACTTCGACACCGAAGCGCTTGAGGTACTTTTCGAACAGGCTGATGGTCGAGCCGAAGACGCTGCGCGACACCAGCACGTGGTCACCACCACTGCACAGGCTCATGACCACAGCCATGATCGCGGCCATGCCGGTGGCGGTCGCCACGGCCTGTTCGGCGCCTTCCAGGGCGGCGATGCGCTCCTCGAAAGCCCGTACGGTCGGGTTGGTGTAGCGCGAGTAAACATTGCCCGGCACTTCGCCAGCAAACCGCGCAGCCGCATCGGCGGCGGTGCGGAACACGTAGCTGGAGGTGAAGAACATCGGATCGCCATGCTCGGCTTCCGGTGTGCGGTGCTGGCCCGCACGAACCGCCAGGGTATCGAACGCTACGCCCTCAAGGTCGCTGTCCAGCCGACCGGCATCCCAATCCTGACTCATGCTGCCACTCCTTCAATCGGTTAAACGCAAACCGGCCCCTCAGGGCCGGTTCGTCTATCAGTTGTTGTACAGATCGATAATCGCACTGACCGCCTGAGTCTTCGCCTTGGACGCATCGTTACGTGCGTGCTCGATCTTGTTCAGGTAGGCCTCGTCGATGTCGCCGGTGACGTACTTGCCGTCGAATACGGCGCAGTCGAATTGCTCGATCTTGATTTTGCCCCCGCCAACCGCTTCGATCAGGTCCGGCAGGTCCTGGTAGATCAACCAGTCGGCGCCGATCAGGTCAGCCACGTCCTGGGTGCTGCGGTTGTGAGCGATCAGCTCATGGGCGCTCGGCATGTCGATGCCGTAGACGTTCGGGTAACGCACGGCCGGGGCCGCAGAGCAGAAATACACATTCTTGGCGCCGGCTTCACGAGCCATCTGGATGATCTGCTTGCAGGTGGTGCCTCGGACGATGGAGTCGTCCACCAGCATCACGTTCTTGCCGCGGAATTCCAGCTCGATGGCATTGAGCTTCTGGCGTACGGATTTTTTCCGTGCCGCCTGGCCCGGCATGATGAAGGTACGACCGATGTAGCGATTTTTGACGAAGCCTTCGCGGAACTTGACGCCCAAGTGGTTGGCCAATTCCAGGGCTGCCGTGCGGCTGGTGTCCGGGATCGGGATGACCACGTCGATGTCATGGTCCGGACGCTCGCGCAGGATCTTCTCGGCCAGCTTCTCGCCCATGCGCAGGCGTGCCTTGTACACCGAGATACCGTCGATGATCGAGTCCGGGCGCGCCAGATACACGTGTTCGAAGATGCATGGGGTCAGGGACGGGTTGGTCGCGCACTGACGGGTGTGCAGTTTGCCGTCTTCGGTGATGTACACCGCTTCGCCTGGCGCCAGGTCACGGATCAGGGTAAAACCCAGCACGTCCAGGGATACGCTTTCGGAGGCGATCATGTACTCGACGCCTTCGTCGGTGTGACGCTGGCCGAACACGATCGGACGGATGCCATGGGGGTCGCGGAAACCAACGATGCCGTAGCCGGTGATCATGGCCACGACCGAGTAGCCACCCACGCAACGGTTGTGCACGTCGGTCACGGCGGCAAACACGTCTTCTTCGGTAGGCTGCAGCTTGCCGCGCTGGGCCAGCTCATGGGCAAACACGTTGAGCATCACTTCCGAGTCGGAACTGGTGTTGACGTGGCGCAGATCCGATTCGTAGATCTCCTTGGCCAGCTGCTCGACGTTGGTCAGGTTGCCGTTGTGCGCGAGGGTGATGCCGTACGGCGAGTTGACGTAGAACGGCTGGGCCTCGGCCGACGTCGAACTGCCCGCCGTCGGGTAGCGCACATGGCCGATGCCCATGTGGCCGACCAGGCGCTGCATGTGGCGCTGGTGGAACACGTCACGTACCAGGCCGTTGTCCTTGCGCAGGAATAACCGGCCATCATGGCTGGTCACGATACCGGCAGCGTCCTGGCCGCGGTGCTGGAGCACGGTTAGCGCGTCATACAGCGCCTGATTGACGTTCGACTTACCGACGATACCGACGATGCCACACATGCGACGCAACCCCTACTTAATGGATCTGAACTGAACAACCCTCACTGCGGCGTTTTGGCCATCGGCAAGAGCTGTTCCTTGAACGGTATTTCAGCGGGTACGCTGATACCGCTGGCAAGCCACTGACTGCTCCAACCCAGGATCAGGTTCTTGGACCAGTCTGCGACCAATAGAAATTGTGGCACGAGCCGGGACTCCTGCCACCACGTATCCTGCTGTACCGGCCCCAGGCTCAACAGCCCGACAGCCACGACCACCAGCAACGCGCCACGCGCGGCACCGAAGGCCATGCCCAGGAACCGGTCCGTCCCGGAAAGCCCGGTGACGCGAATCAGTTCGCCGATCAGATAGTTGATCATGGCGCCCACCAGCAAGGTGGCGATAAAGAGAATGGCACAGCCCGCGATCACGCGAGCCGACGGTGTTTCAATGTATCCGGCGAGGTATTGGGACAGAGAGCCACCAAACATCCAGGCTACGACTCCCGCGATGATCCAGGTCAGCAGCGAGAGGGCTTCCTTGACGAAGCCACGGCTCAGACTGATCAAAGCAGAGATGGCGACGATCGCAACGATCGCCCAGTCAACCCAGGTAAATGGCACGGTGCAGCCTACGGACGGATAAGGCGGCGCATTTTAGCAGAGCGCAGGGCTGTCGGTAAGCTGCGTGTTTCAAATCAGATAAATCGCCGTCAACCGCGTTCAGGCTGGAAACGCACCACAAAACCCTTGAGGTTCTGCTGGCGACTCAACAGATCGCGCAGGCGGTCGGCTTCGGCACGCTCGATCAACGGGCCGACGAAGACCCGGTTCTTGCCGTCTGCTGAACGGATATAGGCGTTGTAGCCTTGGCTGCGCAAGGTTTTCTGCAGGTTTTCGGCACTCTCGCGACTGGTCAGACTGGCCAGTTGTACCGACCAACTGACCGACAGGCCATTGGCATCCACCCGACTCTGGGTCGTGTCCGGCTTGGCAGGCGCAGCGGTAATGGGCTGGGTCGGGGCCGGCTTGACGGCCGGAGCGGCCGGAACCGGCGTCGGCGCGACAGCCGGCTTGGCGGTCGTCGCCGCAGCGGCTGGAGTCGGGGCCACCGGTGCAGGGGCAATCGGCGTCGAAGGCGCAGCAGGCTGCCCGGCCATCTCTTCGTCGCTCGGCACAGGCTCCTGGGGCAGCGCCTGCGGTTCGGGCACTGCCACCGGCTCGACCTGCACCGGCGTAACCGCCGGCGCCTGGGGCGCAGCTGGCGCATCGACAGCGACCTGGCGCTGCTCGTCCTGACGGGAAAACAGCATCGGCAGGAAAATCACCGCCAGGGCCACCAATACCAGTGCCCCGACCATGCGCTGCTTGTACGCCTTATCCAGCAATGCCATCTGCAGCTTCCTCCGTGGAGTGCCGGGCCAGCCATTGAAGGGCCTCGGCAACACAAAAAAATGATCCGAACAGCAGAATCTCGTCATCCGCCGTCGCCTGGGCGGCCTGCCCCTCCAGGGCGGCCGCCACGCTGCCATAGGCTTGCACGGCGGCACCGTGACGCTGCAAGGCGTCCTGCAACTGCGCCGCCGTACGTGAGCGCGGTGTATCCAGCGGTGTGACCGCCCATTGCTGGACACTAGCATCCAACGCGGCGACAACGCCATCCAGATCCTTGTCGGACAGCAGCCCGAACACCGCCAGACGCCGGCCCACCACCGGCCGTCGCGCCAAGCGCTCGGCCAGGTACTGCGCCGCATGGGGGTTATGACCGACATCCAGCAGCAGATTAAGACGCTTGCCTTGCCAGTCGAACTGTCGACGGTCGAGACGACCGACGATGCGAGTCGCTTGCAACGCTCCGATGATCTGATCGGCATCCCACGGCAGTCCCAGCAACAGGTACGCCTGGAGCGCCAGCGCAGCGTTTTCCATTGGCAGGTCCAGCAGCGGCAGGTCGCGCAACTCCACGGGATTGCCCCGGGCATCGCTGCCACGCCATTGCCAATGCTGCTCGGTCATTGCCAGGTCGAAATCCCGACCGCGCAGGAAGAATGGACAGCTCAGTTCGCGAACTTTGTCCAGCAACGGCTGGGGCGGATTGAGGTCGCCACAGAGCGCAGGCGCGCCCTGGCGAAAGATACCGGCCTTCTCGAACGCTACGGATTCGCGGGTATCACCCAGGTAGTCGGCATGGTCGACGCCGATACTGGTGACCAGCGCGATGTCCGCGTCCACCAGATTGACCGTGTCCAGTCGCCCGCCCAATCCGACTTCCAGCACCACGGCATCGAGGCCGGCCTGGGCAAACAGCCAGAACGCTGCCAGGGTGCCCATCTCGAAGTACGTTAGGGAAATATCGCCACGCCCGGCTTCTACTGCGGCAAACGCCTCGCACAGCGCGGCGTCAGAGGCTTCGACACCGTTGACCTGCACCCGCTCGTTGTAGCGCAGCAGGTGCGGCGAACTGTAGACACCGACGTTCAGCCCCTGGGCCCGCAGCAGCGAGGCCACAAAAGCGCAGGTCGAACCCTTGCCGTTGGTGCCGGTGACGGTGATGACCCGAGGCGCCGGCTTGGCCAGTCCCATGCGGGACGCTACCGCTTGTGAGCGCTCCAGCCCCATGTCGATGGCCGAAGGATGTAGCTGCTCGAGGTAGGCGAGCCAGTCGCCCAGGGTGCGTTGGGTCATAGCCCGGCAGGGACCGGCGGAACCACGACCGGCTCGATCGGCGCGGCGACAAAGGTCGGCGTCGGCAGGCCCATCAGTTGCGCCAGCAGGTTACCCAGGCGCGGACGCAGCTCGCGACGGTCGATGATCAGGTCAATCGCGCCGTGCTCCAGCAGAAACTCGCTGCGCTGGAAGCCTTCCGGCAGTTTCTCGCGCACGGTCTGTTCGATCACTCGCGGACCGGCAAAGCCGATCAGGGCTTTCGGCTCGCCGACGATCACGTCGCCCAGCATTGCCAGGCTGGCGGAAACACCACCGTAGACCGGGTCGGTCAGCACCGAAATGAACGGGATGCCTTCTTCACGCAGACGCGCCAGCACTGCAGAGGTCTTGGCCATCTGCATCAGGGAGATCAGTGCTTCCTGCATCCGCGCACCACCGGAAGCGGCAAAGCAGATCATCGGGCAACGGTTTTCCAGGGCATGGTTGGCCGCACGAACGAAGCGCTCGCCGACGATGGCGCCCATGGAACCGCCCATGAACGAGAATTCGAACGCCGAGACCACCACCGGCATGCCCAGCAGGGTGCCGCTCATGGACACCAGGGCATCTTTTTCACCGGTCTGCTTCTGGGCGGCGGTCAGGCGGTCCTTGTACTTCTTGCCGTCACGGAACTTCAGACGGTCCACCGGCTCCAGGTCTGCACCCAGCTCCACGCGGCCTTCAGCGTCCAGGAAGATATCGATACGGGCACGCGCGCCGATGCGCATGTGGTGGTTGCACTTGGGGCAAACGTCCAGGGTCTTTTCCAACTCCGGGCGGTACAGCACCGCTTCGCAGGATGGACACTTGTGCCACAGACCTTCAGGCACCGAGCTTTTCTTCACCTCGGAACGCATGATCGAAGGGATCAGTTTGTCTACCAACCAGTTGCTCATGCTTTCTTTCTCCAGTACCGGCGACCCGAACGCTCTGGTTCGCGGCCCCGCGTATGCCCTTGAGCTAAATTCATTGTGCGGCGAGGGTCCAGCGGCCACCACGGTCAGTGCGAAACATGACCTGCGTGCAGCCCATCTACCTCAGCCATCCCGACAACCGCTGCACCGCGGTTGCCCCTACGCTTTTGGCCCGCCCGAAGGCGGTGCCTGCCTGCTTTGTACAGTGCAGGTATGGACGGCGGCAGTCTGCCAGCCGTCACATTGACTACTGGCAACCGCGCACAGCCGCCATGAACGCATGAATCTTTGCCGGGTCCTTGATGCCCTTGGCCTGCTCCACCCCACCGCTCACGTCCACCGCGTAAGGGCGGACCTGGCGAATGGCCGCGGCGACGTTTTCCGCCGTCAGGCCACCGGCGAGAATGATCGGCTTGCTCAGGCCCTGCGGCACCAGCGACCAGTCGAATGCTTCCCCGGTACCGCCAGGCACACCTTCCACGTAGGTATCGAGCAAGATGCCGCTGGCGCCGGCAAAGGCGTCGCAACGAGCAGCGATGTCATCACCGGCCTTGACCCGCAATGCCTTGACGTACGGACGATGCCAGCCTTCACAGTCGGCCGGGCTCTCATCGCCATGAAACTGCAACAGCGCCAGCGGCACGGCATCGAGTATCTCGCCCAGCTCGCAACGACTGGCGTCGACGAACAGGCCCACCGGGGTCACGAACGGCGGCAAGGCCTGGATGATCGCCCTCGCCTGCTGCACCGTCACCGCCCGCGGACTCTTGGCGTAGAACACCAGCCCGATGGCGTCGGCTCCGGCCTCGACCGCCGCCAACGCGTCCTCGACGCGGGTGATCCCGCAAATCTTGCTGCGAACGGCCGACATGTCGTGAAAACCTCAGGTAAATCCGTGAAAGTCCCGGATGGTAGCAAATGCTGCGCAGAGCGTCAGCCGTCGAGTTCGCAGAAGCCCGTGAGGAAATGTGGCCCGATGTAACGCTCCGGCAGCTCGAATTCGTCGCGATATTCGACCTGCACCAGATACAGGCCGAATGGATGGGCGGTCACGCCGCCCGAGCGCCGGATCCGACTTTCGAGCACTTCCTTGATCCATTCCACCGGTCGCTCACCGGCGCCAATGGTCATCAGTACGCCGGCGATGTTGCGCACCATGTGGTGCAGGAAGGCACTGGCGCGGATGTCCAGCACGATCATCTTGCCGTGACGGGTCACGCGCAGGTGATGCAGCTCCTTGATGGGTGATTTGGCCTGGCACTGCCCGGCACGAAACGCACTGAAATCATGGATGCCGACCAGGTACTGCGCGGCCTCGGCCATGCGCTCGACGTCCAGCGGACGATGGTTCCAGGTGATTTCTTCGTTCAGGTGCGCCGGGCGGATCTGATCGTTGTAGATCACGTAACGATAACGCCGGGCGATGGCCTTGAAGCGGGCATGAAAATGCGCCGGCATTACCTTGGCCCAACTGACGCTGACATCATGGGGCAGGTTGATATTGGCACCCATGACCCAGGCTTTCATCGAGCGCTCGGCCTGGGTATCGAAGTGCACCACCTGGCCACAGGCGTGCACGCCGGCATCGGTCCGGCCAGCGCAATGCAGCGACACGGGCGAGTCGGCGACTTTGGACAGTGCGTTTTCAAGGGTTTCCTGCACGGTCAGTACGCCGGAAGCCTGACGCTGCCAGCCGCGATAGCGCGAGCCTTTGTATTCAACGCCCAAGGCGATCCGGGAAAAGCCTTCGGCCGCCATTTCGGCGGCCGGGTTGTTTATGTTTGCCAAGGAATTACAGCCTGCTGAAGTACGCAAAGGCGGGCATTATAAGGCCGAAGGTTCGGGATGCCAGCGCAACTGTTGATACGGTGGTGGATGGGCTGGCGTCATCGCGAGCAGGCTCGCGATGAGGCCCGGCCAGGCGCCACCTATTTGCGCCCCAAACAAGAACGGCAGCCTCATCGGCTGCCGTTTCTGATGACTCGAGAACCTTACGCCAGGCGCGACAGCATCTCCTTGGCTTCGCTCTGCTGGGTGGCATCGCCCTCGCTGAGGACTTCTCCGAGGATGTCCCGGGCGCCGTCGTTGTCACCCATGTCGATGTAGGCCTGGGCCAGGTCGAGCTTGGTCGCCACCTCGTCAGTACCGCTGAGGAAGTCGAAGTCCGGCTCCTCTTCCGCACCGACCATCGCGTCTTCGGCGGTGAAAGTCGGCTGGCCCAGGCTGTCGGACAGCCGATCCAGCTCGGCGTTGACATCGTCCAGTTCGGACTCGAAGGCATCCTTGGGTGCTGCAGGCGCGTCCATTTCATCGGCCAGGGACAGGTCGAAATCCGCCGGCAGCTCCAGATCGTCCGCCGGCGTGTCGGCCAGGGCGGACGCGTCGGCCGCAGGCGAGTCGAAACCTTTCAGGTCGTCGCCCAGGTCCAGCAGGAAGTCTTCATCGTCCAGTGCCGCCACCGGAGTCGGAGCATCGGCCCCCAGGTCCAGGTCGAATTCCGACAGGTCATCCAGGCTTTCGTTGGCCTGGGTCTGCTGCTTGAGTACCGACTCGAAACTCAGGTCATCGTCCTCGGGGAACGCATCCAGCTCGGCGACAGGCTCGGGGGCCGGTGCGACCGGCGCTGCGTCCAGGTCATCCAGGCTCAAGTCGAAAGCGCTGTCCAATTCCTCGTTGGTCGGCGACGGATCTTCCAGCAGCTCCTTGACATACTGCGCGTCCAATTCCGCCGCGACAGCCGCTGCGGCCACACCCGCAGTGGCGGCAACCGCCATGGCCGGGAAACGGCTCTTGAGCTGTTCGACCTGGGCATAGTTATCGCCATTGGCCACCAGTTGGCGCTCCTGGGCGACGAACGCATCGCGGTCACCCTGCTGGCCATAGACTTCCATGAGTTTCAGGCGCAGGTCGCTGCGCTGTGGCTCGGCCTTGATGCCCTGCTCAAGCATGTCAGCGGCCTGGTTCAAACGACCACGGTCGATGTGGGCCTGGGCCTGGGGGAGTACATCATCGGAGCGCTCGGCTGCCGGCGCCACCAGTGGTGCGGCAATCGGCGGCGTAACGATCACTGGCGCGACCACCGGAGCCGGCTTGGGCACAGGCGCGGGGGCCGGCGCAGGTTTCGGCTCGAGTTTTACGCTTGGCGGTGGAACTTCAATGCCCTCGAAACTGTTCGGGGGCAGATCGAGCTCCGGGGAGAAGTCGGCCTCCTCCTCGAGGGCGCGCGCCATGCGCAAATGCTTTTCGGCTTCCTGTTGGGCCTTGCGTCGACGAGCGAGCAGCAACAGCAACAACAGCAGGAGCAGCACACCGCCACCGATCAACCCCAGCAGGATCGGATTGGTGAGCAGATCATTGTATTTGGCCTCGTTGGACGCAGCGGGCGCCGGCTCGATCGGAGCCACAGGTGGCGCTGCTTCAGGTGCAGATGCAGGTGCAGGCGTAGGCGCAGGTGCAGGTTCCACGGCCGGGGTCTGGGCCGTCGGGGCCTGGGCCAACTCGGCCGACATCACGGGAGGCGCTTCACCCGCCGGTGGAACCGCAGCACCTTCGGCCTGCATCTTGGCCAGTTGATTGTTCTTCAGCTCGATCAGGCGCTGCAGTTTGTCCAGTTGGCTTTGCAGATCCGCCATGCGGCTTTTCAGCTCTTCGTTATCCCGGCGAGCCGCATCGAGGCTTTCCTGGGTCACGGCAAGCTTGTTGGTCAGTGCCTGGGCATCACCCGCAGCGCCCTTGCCCTTGGCGCCCGCCTTCGCCGATTCGGCCGACACCAGGCTCAGGTTGTCGCGACCGGCGGTCGGCGCCGGCGCGCCTTCGCCGCGACCACGCCTGGTTGCGTCCAACTGCTGCTTGCCGCCACCCGCCACGCTGCGGCGACCGGAACGCCAGGCGGCGTTCTGCGCGGCAACTTCAGCGATGGCCTGAGGCTGCGGCAAGGCCGTACTTTGCACCGGGTCCGGCAGACGCAGGACCTGGCCGGTCTTGAGCAGGTTGATGTTGCCATCGATGAAGGCGTTCGGGTTCAGCGCCTGGATCGCCAGCATGGTTTGCTGGACAGATCCGCCGTTGCGTACCTTGGCGGCGATTTCCCACAGGGTGTCGCGCGGTGTGGTGGTGTACTGGGACGGCCTGGTCGCGCCAGTGACCGGCGTGGACACGACCTGGGACGGCTTGGACCGAGCGGCGTCAGCGGCTTGTGGCGAGAACTTGGACGGATCAAGCAACACACTGTAGTCGCGTAACAGGCGGCCGTTGGGCCACATCACCTGCACCAGGAACTTGACCATCGGTTCGGACAGCGGTCGGCTGGACGTTACTCGCAGCACGCTCTTGCCATTGGCATTGATGACCGGGGTGAAGGTCAGGTCATTGAGGAAGGCCTGGCGGTCGATCCCGGCCTTGGCGAAGTCATCGGGCGAGGCCAGGCTTGGCACGACTTCGGCTGCGGTCAACTGCTGGACATCGAGCAGTTCGATCTCGGCGACCAGAGGCTGGTTCGGCGTCGACCTCAGGGTCAATTCCCCGAGCCCGAGCGCTTGCGCCATACCGGAAGACAGCGCCGAGGCGGCCGCTATTGCTAATACCAGTTTGCGAACTTGAACCATAGCCTCTTCCTTTGTTTGAACATTCCTCGGCCAGCGAGAACGTGTTGGTGCCGCTGCCGTAAGGCATTGCGCGCAGCCCCGAAGCGACGGTGCGCGCGATCATTTCACTCATGCCCCGGGAAAGCCCCCAGAGGGAGGTTCGCCTTCAGCATCCTGACCAAGCATAGCGCCCAGCTAGAATCATTCGACAAATTGCCGCCAAGTATCTTTTACAGCAACTCTTTTATCAACAGCTCCGCCACCTGCACCGCATTGAGCGCGGCACCCTTACGCACGTTATCTGACGTCAGCCACATATTCAGTTCCGCCGGATCGTCGATCCCGCCGCGCACGCGCCCCACGTAAACCACATCCTGGCCCACCGCATCGCCTACTGGCGTCGGGTAATCCCCCGCCTCCACCAGCTCGATACCGGGCGCGGATTCCAGGACTGCATTCACCTGAGCCAGGTCGACGGCCTTTGCAGACTGCACAGTCACGCTCAAGCTATCGCCGAAAAACACCGGAGCTTGAATGCAAGTCACTGAAATTTTTAACAAAGGTTGATCCAGCACCTGGCGCAACTCACGCACCAGGCGTTTCTCCAACTGCGTGTGGCCCTGCTCATCCGCAGGCCCCACTTGGGCCAACAGATTGAATGCCATCTGCCGGTCGAAAAACTTTGGCTCCAACGGGCGAACATTGAGCAACTCGGCGGTCTGGCGCGCCAGTTCGCTCACGGCGACACGCCCCTGGGCGGATACCGCGAGGCTGGCGGTCACGCTGATGCGCTGCAGGTCAAGGCAGTCCCGCAGCGGTGCCAGCGCCACCGCCAGCGCCGTGGCCGACGCGCTGGGGCTGCTGACCTGGAAGGGCTTCTTCAGACCGGCAAGCACCTGGGCGTTTGCCTCCGGCACGATCTGCGGCGCCTGCTCCGGCGGCAAGGCGCCCGACAAGTCGATCAACGCGCAACCAGCAGCGCTGGCACGCGGAGCGAAGCTCAGGGACACCGCCGGACCAGCGGCGAAAAACGCCAGTTGGACTTTGCTGAAGTCGAAGTCGTCGACCTCTCGCACCCGCACGTTTTTCTTGCGAAACATCACCGAACTGCCTGCCGATTCGCTGCTGGCCAAAAGGTGCAGGTTGCCGATCGGGAAGTCCCGCTCTTCGAGAATCTGGACAAGGGCTTCGCCGACAGTACCGGTGGCGCCGATCACGGCAATATCAATGGACTGGCTCATGGGTCTACCTCAGGTGAAACGGGGGGAGCGGCACTTTACCGGGCGGTTGGCGGGCAAGCAATTGAACACAAGAGAACCTGTGGCGAGGGAGCTTGCTCCCGCTCGGTTGCGCAGCAACCGCTAGAGTTCTGGGGCTGCTTCGCAGCCCAGCGGGAGCAAGCTCCCTCGCCACAGGGAACTCACCCAACCGAGATAAAAAAACCCGCACCTCTCACAAGGCGCGGGTTCGTTCACAGCCACATCGAATCAACGCTCGAGCAGGATCCGCAGCATGCGGCGCAGCGGTTCGGCCGCGCCCCACAGCAACTGGTCGCCGACGGTGAAGGCGCCGACGAACTGCGAGCCCATGTTCAGTTTGCGCAAGCGGCCCACCGGCACGTTCAGGGTGCCGGTGACCTTGGTCGGGCTCAGCTCCTGCATGCTGATGTCGCGGTTGTTAGGCACCAGCTTGACCCAAGGGTTGTGCTGGCTGATCAGCCCTTCGATGTCGGCGATCGGCACGTCCTTGTTCAGTTTGATGGTCAGCGCCTGGCTGTGGCAGCGCATGGCGCCGATGCGCACGCAGATGCCGTCCACCGGGATCGGGCTCTTGAAACGGCCCAGGATCTTGTTGGTTTCGGCCTGGGCCTTCCACTCTTCACGGCTCTGGCCGTTCGGCAGTTCCTTGTCGATCCATGGGATCAGGCTGCCGGCCAGCGGCACGCCGAAGTTCTCGGTCGGGTAAGCATCGCTGCGCATCGCCTCGGCGACCTTGCGGTCGATGTCCAGGATGGCGCTGGCCGGGTTGGCCAGGTCATCGGCGACGGCGGCGTGGGTCGCGCCCATCTGCTTGATCAGCTCACGCATGTTCTGCGCGCCCGCACCCGATGCCGCCTGGTAGGTCATGGCACTCATCCACTCCACCAGACCGGCCTCGAACAGCCCGCCCAGGCCCATCAGCATCAGGCTGACGGTGCAGTTGCCGCCGATGTAGTTCTTGGTGCCCGCATCCAGCTGCTGGTCGATGACCTTGCGGTTCACCGGATCGAGGATGATCACCGCGTCGTCCTGCATGCGCAGGCTGGAAGCGGCGTCGATCCAGTAGCCCTGCCAGCCGGCTTCACGCAGCTTGGGGAAGACTTCGCTGGTGTAGTCGCCGCCCTGGCAGGTCAGGATCACGTCAAGGCTCTTGAGCTCGTCGATGCTGTAGGCATCCTTGAGCGCACCGGTGTCCTTGCCCACGGACGGGCCCTGGCCACCGACATTGGAAGTGGTGAAAAACACCGGCTCAATGAGATCGAAATCCTGCTCTTCCAGCATTCGCTGCATGAGCACGGAACCGACCATGCCGCGCCAACCGATCAGACCTACACGTTTCATCGCAACTACACCTATACAAAAGTGGGCCACCGTCGAAGCAGTGGGCCCGAGAGATTACAGATTCCGCAGCGCGGCGACTACTGCGTCGCCCATTTGCTGGGTACCGACTTTGGTACAACCGGCCGACCAGATGTCGCCCGTGCGCAAGCCCTGGTCCAACACCACGCTGACCGCCTTCTCGATCGCGTCGGCGGCGTCCGTGAGGTTGAAGCTGTAGCGCAGCATCATCGACACCGACAGAATGGTCGCCAACGGGTTGGCAATGCCCTGCCCGGCGATGTCCGGCGCCGAACCGTGGCACGGCTCGTACATGCCCTTGTTGTTGGCATCCAGGGAAGCCGACGGCAGCATGCCGATGGAACCGGTGAGCATCGACGCTTCGTCGGACAGGATGTCGCCGAACATATTGTCGGTGACGATCACATCGAACTGCTTCGGCGCACGCACCAGTTGCATGGCGGCGTTGTCGACGTACATGTGGCTCAGCTCGACGTCCGGGTAGTCCTTGGCCACCTGCTCGACCACTTCACGCCACAGTTGGCTGGAGGCCAGCACGTTGGCCTTGTCCACCGAGCACAGTTTCTTGTCCCGCACGCGAGCCATGTCGAAGCCGACCCGGGCGATCCGGCGGATTTCGCTTTCGCTGTAGGGCAGCGTGTCGTAGGCCTGGCGCTCGCCGTTCTCCAGTTCGCGAGTGCCACGCGGGGCACCGAAGTAGATACCGCCGGTCAGCTCGCGAACGATAAGGATGTCCAGGCCGGAGACGATTTCCGGTTTCAGGCTCGAAGCGTCGGCCAGTTGCGGATAAAGGATCGCCGGACGCAGGTTGCCGAACAGGCCCAGTTGCGCGCGAATCTTCAGCAGGCCGCGCTCGGGACGGATGTCCCGCTCGATCTTGTCCCATTTCGGGCCGCCCACGGCGCCCAGCAGCACCGCATCGGCGGCGCGGGCGCGGTCCAGGGTTTCGTCGGCCAAGGGTACGCCGTGCTTGTCGATGGCGGCGCCGCCGATCACGTCGTGGCTGAGTTCGAAGCCCAGGCTGTACTTGTCGTTTGCCAGCTCCAGGACCTTGACCGCTTCGGCCATGATTTCCGGCCCGATGCCGTCACCTGGGAGAATCAGAATCTGCTTGCTCATGCTTTCCTCGTTTGTTCTGGCGGCCGGCCCCAGGTTCTGCAACCCAGGACCTGCCGGAAAAAATCCTATCGCTCGGCCCACAGCACCAGTACATCTGTACTGAACGAACCATCGGCCTCAATCTCAAAATATTCGCGTACTTCATCGCCCATCGAGCGCTGCAACTGCAGGATGGCCGCGCGCATCACCTCGGGCGTGCGCATGCGCTCGACCCAGGACTGGTATTCCAGGCGCAGGCGCTGGCGTGAGGTACTGCGCACATACAGCCCCGCCTCGCTGACCTGGCGCAGCCACTCCGCGGCCGAGTAATCGCGTACATGGCTGGTGTCGCGCAGCACTTCGATGCTTTGCAGGTAAGTGTCGAGCAACGGCGTGCCCGGCGACAAGATATCGATGAACGCCATCACCCCACCCGGCTTGAGCACTCGGCGCACCTCGCGCAAGGCCAAGCCCAAGTCGCTCCAATGATGCGCCGAATAACGGCTGAACACGAAATCGAATTCGCCATCACCAAATGGCAAACGCTCGGCGGCACCGCACACCGTGGTGATATTGCCCAGGCCACGATCCGTTGCCGCAGCGGCCACGACGTCGAGCATCTGCTGGGACAGATCGTACGCCACGACCTCCTCGGCCAGGGAGGCCACATGGAAACTCACATGCCCGGCACCGCAACCCAAGTCGAGCACGCGGGCGCCAGCATGACCGGCAAGCTCAGCCTGTAGCAGCGCGAACTCGGCGCCCTGGGCGTGCACGGCACTGCTCAGATAGGCCGAGGCCTGCTCACCGAATTGCTTCTGTACGACTTGACTGTGGGCGGTGCTGATCATGGGATGTCCTTATAGTTTCTGTGGTGCTTGGGCTGCCGCCATCGCGAGCAAGCTCGCTCCCACACTGGACCGTGGCGTTCATGGAACCTGTGGGAGCGAGCTTGCTCGCGATGAGGCCTGTACTGCTTACCTCAATCTCAAGTCAATCAAGCATCACGAAACAACCAAGGCTGGCTCGTCCGGTGCTTGGCTTCGAACGCCGCAATCGCGTCGCTGTCCTGCAAGGTCAGGCCGATATCGTCCAGCCCATTGAGCAGGCAGTGCTTGCGAAACGCATCGATCTCGAAGCTCAACACTTTGCCGTCCGGACGGGTCACGGTCTGCGCCGCAAGGTCGATCTGCAACTGGTAGCCCGGGTTGGCCTCGACCTGCTGGAACAGCTCGTCCACTTCAGCGTCGCCGAGGATGATCGGCAGCAAGCCGTTCTTGAAGCTGTTGTTGAAGAAGATGTCGGCGTAGCTCGGCGCGATGATGCTGCGAAAACCGTACTCTTCCAGGGCCCATGGCGCGTGTTCGCGGCTGGAACCGCAACCGAAGTTCTCCCGGGCGAGCAACACACTGGCGCCCTGGTAGCGCTCGGCGTTGAGGACGAAATCCTTGTTCAGCGGGCGCTTGGAGTTGTCCTGGTACGGCTGGCCGACATCCAGGTAACGCCATTCGTCGAACAGGTTCGGGCCGAAGCCGGTGCGCTTGATGGATTTCAAGAACTGCTTGGGAATGATCTGGTCGGTGTCGACGTTGGCACGATCCAAAGGCGCGACAAGACCGGTGTGCTGGGTAAAAGCTTTCATGCTGCGCTCCTTCAGATCAATTCGCGGACGTCGACGAAACGACCGTTGACAGCGGCCGCCGCGGCCATGGCCGGGCTCACCAGGTGCGTACGGCCACCGGCGCCTTGACGGCCTTCGAAGTTACGGTTGGAGGTGGAAGCGCAATGCTCGCCCGACTCCAGGCGATCCGGGTTCATCGCCAGGCACATCGAGCACCCCGGCTCACGCCACTCAAAACCGGCTTCGAGGAAGATCTTGTCCAACCCTTCCGCTTCCGCCTGGGCCTTCACCAGCCCTGAGCCCGGCACCACGATGGCCTGCTTGATGGTCGAGGCCACCTTGCGGCCCTTGGCAATCACTGCCGCAGCGCGCAGGTCTTCGATCCGCGAGTTGGTGCAGGAACCGATGAACACACGGTCGAGCTGAATGTCGGTGATCGCCTGGTTGGCGCTCAAGCCCATGTATTTCAAGGCACGGACGATGGAGTCGCGCCTGACCAGATCCACTTCCTTGGCTGGATCGGGGACGTTTTGGTCCACCGCCAATACCATTTCAGGCGATGTGCCCCAGCTGACTTGCGGCTTGATCTGCGCGGCATCGAGCTCGACCACCGTGTCGAACTTCGCGTCGGGGTCGGACACCAGGTCCTTCCAGGCTTCGACCGCCAGATCCCATTCGGCACCTTTCGGAGCGAACGGACGGCCTTTGACATAGGCCACGGTTTTTTCATCGGCGGCCACCAGCCCGACGCGGGCACCGGCCTCGATGGACATGTTGCAGATGGTCATGCGGCCTTCGATGGACAGGTCACGAATGGCGCTGCCAGCGAACTCGATGGCATGGCCGTTGCCGCCAGCGGTGCCGATCTTGCCGATCACCGCGAGCACGATGTCCTTGGCGGTCACGCCGAACGGCAGCTTGCCCTCGACGCGCACCAGCATGTTCTTCATTTTCTTGGCGACCAGGCACTGGGTGGCGAGCACATGCTCGACCTCGGAGGTGCCAATGCCATGGGCCAGAGCGCCGAAAGCACCGTGGGTCGAGGTGTGGGAATCGCCGCAGACCACGGTCATGCCGGGCAAGGTCGCGCCCTGCTCCGGGCCGATCACGTGGACGATGCCCTGACGCACGTCATTCATTTTGAATTCGACGATGCCGTACTCGTCACAGTTATCGTCAAGGGTCTGAACCTGCAAGCGCGAGACCTGGTCAACGATCGCCTCGATGCCACCCTTGCGCTCCGGCGTGGTCGGTACGTTGTGGTCCGGGGTCGCGATGTTGGCATCGATGCGCCATGGCTTGCGCCCAGCCAGGCGCAGGCCTTCGAAGGCTTGCGGCGAGGTCACCTCGTGGATGATGTGACGGTCGATGTAGATCAGAGCGGAGCCATCGTCGCGCTGCTTGACCAAATGCGAATCCCAGAGCTTGTCGTAGAGCGTTTTGCCGGCCATCAGACGGTTCCTCATCAGCTTGTTTCTATGCCCTGGGCTTGAACGGATCAATAACCCCTTGGCTTGTGAGGCTGATGCTATGAGGTTACATTAAATAACTCAAATTCATATTTTTCATACTTTGCATAACCAGTTGGAATTCGAACGGAATCGCCATGGACCTCGCCAATCTCAATGCCTTTATCGCCATCGCCGAGACCGGTAGTTTCTCCGGAGCCGGGGAGCGCCTGCACCTGACACAGCCGGCCATCAGCAAGCGGATTGCCGGCCTGGAGCAGCAGCTCAAGGTGCGCCTGTTCGACCGCCTGGGCCGTGAAGTGGGCCTGACCGAGGCCGGCCGGGCCCTGCTGCCACGGGCTTATCAGATACTCAACGTGTTGGACGATACCCGCCGCGCCCTGACCAACCTGACCGGCGAAGTGACCGGTCGCCTGACGCTCGCCACCAGTCATCACATCGGCCTGCACCGTTTGCCGCCTTTATTGAGGGAGTTCACCCGCCGCTACCCCCAGGTCGCACTGGATATCCAGTTCCTGGATTCGGAAGTGGCCTACGAGGAAATCCTCCATGGCCGGGCGGAACTGGCCGTCATCACGCTCGCCCCTGAGCCGCACACGCTGGTTCGCGCCACGCCGGTATGGGATGACCCGCTGGATTTCGTCGTGGCCCCGGAACACGCGCTGCTGGAAAACGGCGCGGTCAGCCTGGCGGACATCGCCCTGCATCCTGCGGTGTTCCCCGGCGGCAATACGTTCACCCATCACATCGTGCAACGATTGTTCGAGGCCCAGGGCCTGACGCCGAACATCGCGATGAGTACGAATTATCTGGAAACCATAAAGATGATGGTCTCCATCGGCCTGGCCTGGAGCGTCTTGCCACGCACCATGCTCGATGAACAGGTGGCCCGCATCCCTTTGCCGGGCATACAGCTCAGTCGCCAGCTAGGCTATATCTTGCATACCGAACGGACGCTTTCGAATGCTGCACGGGCTTTCATGGCCCTATTGGATGCACAAATCGATCTGCCAGGGACAACGGCGTAGGTTGTGCTACTCCTATAGAGCCGCACCACCTGTGCCTAACGCCCAAACCTGCTCAAGGCCTGCTATACGATGCCCAATCCCGCTGACCATCTCCCTCCCCTGCCGCGTATCCAGGCGCTTGACCCGAAACGGTCCGAGCAAAGCTGGGACAGCGCGCCGCAGTTGCTGGCCGCCCTGAACGGCGCGCGGCTGGGAGCCTGGTCGTGGGACATCGAAACCGGGCAGATCAGTTGGTCCCGCGGCACCCAGGCGTTGTTCGGCTTCGACCCGCGCCACCCGCTGCCCACCGATGTGGACTATCTGGACCTGCTGCTGCCCGAAGACCGGGCCAGGGCCGTGCGCGCCTTCCATGCGGCGGTTGCCGGTGCACCGCTGGAGCAGGCGATGCACCACCGCATCGTCTGGCCCGATGGCAGCCTGCACTGGCTGGAAATCAACGGCAGTGTGCTGCCGGACAAGCACGGCCGCCCGCGCATGATCGGGGTGATCCGCGAAATCACTCACCAGCGCCAGCGCGAACAGGCCCTGCGCAGTTCGGAAAAACGCTTTGCCACGCTGTTTCATCTGTGCCCGAACATGGTTTTGCTGACCCGCCAGGAAGACGGGCTGATCATCGAAGCCAATAAATATTTCGAAAGCCTGTTTGGCTGGCCGTTGCATGACATTATCGGCCGCACGACGCTTGAGCTGGGCCTCTGGGCACAGCCCTCGCAACGGGCGAAACTGCTCGAAGCCATCCAGGCCAAAGGCGAAGTGGCAAGTATGGAGGTAGAACTGCGGGCCAGTAACGAGCTGATTCACACCGGTCTTCTCAGCGCGCAGAAAGTCGAGATCGAAGGCCAGCCTTACCTGCTCAGCACGTTCCTTGACACCACCGAGCGCAAACAGGCCGAACAGGCGCTCAAGGACAGCCAGGAACGCCTCGACCTGGCCCTCGATTCGGCGCAACTGGGCACCTGGGACTGGCACATTCCCAGCGGCATGCTCTACGGTTCGGCCCGGGCCGCGCAGCTCCATGGGCTGGAGCCCAAGCCTTTTCATGAGTCGTTCGACGCGTTTTTCGACGGTGTGCCTACCGAGGAACGCAACAACATGCGCAACGCCTATCGCAGCCTGCGCGAAGGCCCGGCCGGCAATTACCAACTGACCTACCGCGTGCAACTGCCGGACGGCAGCTCCCGCTACCTGGAAAGCCGCGCACGCCTCTACCGCAATGACGACGGCAGCCCCTTGCGCATGGCCGGGACGTTGCTGGACATCACCGACCAGGTCGAACGCGAACAGAGCCTGGCGGCGTCGGAAGAAAAATTCGCCACGCTGTTTCACGTCAGCCCCGATCCGATCTGCGTCACCCACCAGGACAGTGGCCGATTCATCGAGATCAATTCGAGCTTCAGCCAGACCTTCGGCTGGGACGCCAGCGACGTGATTGGCCGCAGCGCCGACGAAATAGGACTCTGGGATGCTCCAGGCAGCAGCCTGCAACGCATCGAGCGGGTGATTCGCGAGCAGTCCTTGAACAACGTCGCCATCGTCGTTCATCACAAGGACGGCCAACCGCTGACCTGCGTGATCTCCAGCCGGCAGATCAACGTTAACAATCAACCGTGCATCGTCACTACCCTGCGGGACATCACCCAACAGCAGCGCTCCGAAGCGGCGCTCAAGGCCAGTGAAGAGAAATTCGCCAAGGCGTTCCACTCAAGTCCGGATGCCATCACCATCACCGAACGCGATAGCGGTCGCTACCTGGAAGTCAACGATGGTTTCTGCCGCCTGACCGGCTACCGTGCCGATGAAGTGATCGGTCATACGGTCTACGAGGTCGGCATCTGGGCTGAAGACAAACAGCGCACCGCCCTGCTGGCTGAACTGCAACTCAAAGGCCGCGTCCACCATCAGGAAATGCTCGGGCGTAACAAGCGCGGGGAAATTCTCACCGTGGAGGTGTCGGTCGAGCCCATCACGCTCAACGAGACCCCCTGCCTGCTGCTGACCGCCCGGGACGTAAGCCTGCTGCGCAACGCCGAGGCCCAAATCCGTCACCTGGCCTATCATGACCCGCTGACCAACCTGCCCAACCGCGCCTTGCTGATGGACCGGCTGAGCCAGCAGATCGCCCTGCTCAAGCGCCACAACTTGCGTGGCGCCCTGCTGTTCCTCGACCTGGACCACTTCAAGCACATCAACGACTCTCTGGGCCATCCGGTAGGCGACACGGTGCTGAAGATCATCACCGCGCGCCTGGAGGCCAGCGTACGCCTGGAAGACACCGTGGCGCGGCTGGGCGGTGACGAATTCGTGGTGCTCCTCAGCGGCCTGGAAGGCAGCCGCGCCGTTGTCAGCGAACAGGTACAGAACCTGGCCGATACTCTGCGCGAACTGCTTTCAGAGCCGATGTCACTCGATGGCCAACGTTTGCAGGTCACCCCAAGCATCGGCATGGCGCTGATCCCTGACCATGGCTCGACTCCGGCCGATCTGCTCAAGCGCGCCGACATCGCGCTGTATCGGGCCAAGGATTCGGGACGCAACACCTCACAGATGTTCCACGCCACTATGCAGAAAGCCGCCAGCGAGCGCCTGCGCATGGAAACGGACTTGCGCCAGGCCCTGGCCCGTGGCGAGTTCAGCCTTCACTTCCAACCCCAGGTCGACGCCCGCACCAATCGCATCATTGGTGCCGAGGCCCTGGTCCGTTGGCACCATCCGGAGCTGGGCGCCCAATCGCCCAACGAATTCATCAAGGTGCTGGAAGACAGCGGCCTGATCCTGGAAGTCGGGACCTGGATCCTCGACGAAGCCTGCGACGGCTTCAAGCAACTGATCGCCAAGGGCAAGGTCGATCCGCGGCAGTTCAGCCTGTGCGTGAACATCAGCCCGCGACAGTTCCGCCAGAGCGACTTTGTCGAGCGCATCGAAAACAGCCTCGCCACCCACGGCTTGCCCTGCTCCATGCTGAAGCTGGAAGTCACCGAGGGCATCGTGATCCAGAACCTGGACGACACCATCGGCAAGATGCGCCGGCTCAAGAAGCTCGGGGTCAGCTTCGCCATGGACGACTTCGGTACGGGCTACTCATCGCTGACCTACCTCAAGCGCCTGCCGGTAGACACCTTGAAAATCGACCAGTCATTCGTACGCGATGCCACCACCGACCCCAACGACGCGGAAATCATCCGCGCCATCGTCGCCATGGCCCGCAGCCTCAACCTGGAAATGATCGCCGAAGGTGTAGAGACCTTGGAACAGTTGCACTTTCTGCAGGGCCTCGATTGCCATTTGTACCAGGGCTATTTGCATAGCCGGCCGTTGCCACTGGAGGCGTTTGAGCGGTTGTTGCCGTGAAAACGCCGCTCACCTTCGTGGCGAGGGAGCTTGCTCCCGCTGGGCTGCGCAGCGACCCTAAAACCTGCCGACGCGATGTGTCAGGCTGCCCTGTATCGAGCTTTTTTGGGGCTGCTTCGCAACCCAGCGGGAGCAAGCTCCCTCGCCACAGGGGCGCGTCGACCATGAAAAAGGGCGCCACTTCGGCGCCCTTTTTCAGTTGCGGTGCATCAGTTTTGCAGCGCGGGTTGTTGCTGCGCCCCATTGATCGGGATGCGCTTGGCTTTCGCCTCTTCCGGAATCACCCGCAACAGGTCGATGCTCAACAGACCGTTGCTCAGGCCAGCGGATTTGATCTCGATATGATCCGCCAACCGGAAGGACAGCTTGAATGCACGCTGGGCAATGCCCTGGTGCAGGTAGGTGACGCTGTCATTGCTGGCCTCGCGCTTACCGCCGCTGATGGTCAGCACACCTTTTTCCACTTGCAGGTCCAGGTCTTCTTCCCGGAAACCCGCAGCAGCCACTACGATACGGTATTCATCATCACCGTATTTTTCCACGTTGTAGGGTGGATAGCTGCTGCCCGGCTCGTTGCGCAAAGCGGTTTCGAACAGATCGTTGAAGCGGTCGAAACCTACCGAGGAACGGAACAGCGGGGCCAACGAAAATGCAGTACTCATGATTCAAATCTCCTGAAAAATCAGCAAGGTTTTTTGTCTCCGCGACCCGGATTCGGCATCGCGTAACCCCTATCTAGGGTTCGCCAAAAACTTTTCAAGAGCTTTTTCTGAAATTTTTTTCAGGCCGCTTCGGTACGTGGCACACCCAGCAAATGGCCCACCGCGTCCAGCTCGGTTTCCCGGCGCAACGCCGTAAACAACTGCACCGCCTCGGGGTAATTGCGGGTGAGCATCGCCAGCCATTGCTTCAATCGACCGGGCGCCTGGCGCGGTGTCAGCTGCTCGACCACCTGTCGCCAGAAGTCCTGGAGCATCGGTTGCAGCTCGGCCCACGACATCTCGACCACTTCCTCGCCGGCCCGGGCTGCGGCGATCTGCCGGGCCAGGTCCGGGCGGGAAACCAGACCGCGACCGAGCATGATGTCTTCCACGCCGCTGATCTCGCGGCAACGTCGCCAATCTTCCACGCTCCAGATATCGCCATTGGCGAATACCGGCACCTTGACCACCTCCTGGACCCGGGGAATCCACTCCCAGTGCGCCGGAGGCTTGTAGCCGTCGGTCTTGGTCCGCGCGTGCACCACGATGTGCTCGGCGCCGCCTTCGGCCAGCGCCGTGGCACATACCAGCGCGCCATCCGGGCTATCGAAGCCCAGGCGCATCTTGGCCGTGACAGGAATATGGTCGGGGACCGCGCGACGCACGTGTTCGACGATCCGGTTGAGCAGTTCCGGTTCCTTGAGCAACACCGCGCCACCTCGGGATTTGTTCACCGTCTTGGCCGGGCAGCCGAAATTCAGGTCAATCACCTCGGAGCCCAACTCGCAGGCCAGCGCCGCGTTTTCCGCCAGGCACACCGGATCGGACCCCAACAACTGCACCCGCAGCGGCACACCGGCAGCCGTCTTGGCATCGGTCAGCAGTTCAGGGGCGAGCTTGTGGAAATACGCCGGCGTGAGCAGGCGGTCGTTGACACGGATGAACTCGGTGACACACCAGTCGATACCGCCAACGCGGGTGAGGACATCCCGCAGGATGTTGTCAACCAACCCCTCCATGGGCGCCAGGGCAATTTGCATGGGAAACACACACTCAACGGAAAAACGTGCGGCAGTTTACCGGATTTTGCCCAGCGTATTGGCATTCACCAGCAAACCCTGCGGGGTTCCCAGGAATCAAATCCCCCAAAATCCACTGTGGGAGCGAGCCTGCTCCGGGCGGCGATCGACGATAGCGGTGGATCAGGCTACATCGATGTTGAATGTGCCGCCGTCATCGCGAGCAAGCTCGCTCCCACAGGGACCTGGGGTATTCTCACGAATCAAGTCCGGCGCAAATCCAATTGTGGGAGCGAGCTTGATCCCATAGAGGGTCGGTTCACGACAAAGCTGCCGCGGGCATGGCCGCGCCATAGCCTTCGATGAACTCCGGCGGCATGCGCTTGGGCCGGCCGCTGGACAGTTCGATGCAGACAAAGGTGGTCTGGGCCCGTAACAGGGTGGCGTTGTCGCGGGGACGGATCAGTTGGAAATGCCGGGTCATCTTCAACCGCTGGTCCCAGTCGACGATCCAGGTAGCCAGTTGCAACTCGTCGCCTTCATAGGCCGCCGCCAGGTAATCGATTTCATGCCGCACCACCGCCATGGCCCGATCCAGCCGCCGGTATTCCACCAAGTCCAGGCCCAGGCGCTGAGAGTGCCGCCAGGCACAGCGTTCCAACCAACTGACGTACACCGCATTGTTGGCGTGACCCAAGCCGTCGATGTCTTCGGCGTTTACTTGAAGATCAATGATGAACGGCGTTGCCCGATCCCAGCCCATGCCCCTCTCCCGGTCGAATGTGGATCGGTGCAGTGTACCCGATCGCTGTGGGAGCCGGGCTTGCCCGCGATGGCGTCAGGACCGACTGCATCACCGCTGAATATATCGACATCACCGAGGGCAACTTTTCAACCATTCAGGCCGATTGCCGTGCTTGCAGGCTGCGCCCGGCCAACAGCGATAACACGCCATCAATCACCCGGGGATCGGCCAGCACCCGCTGATGCCCGCCCTGTGGCAAGCGCAGCAAGCGGCTGTCGAACCAGGCCTCATGAATCAGCTGCGATTCCTTGACCGACACCGAAGTATCGTCCTCGGCATGAACGATCAGCCCCGGCACGTCCAACTGGTAATGCGCGACATCCATCTTCGACGCGGACATTCCCACATCCCTCTCCACCTGGCGAATGAACGCCGAGCGTGCCTTGGGCGGCAGCCCCATATGACGGGCAAAACCGCGCAATACACCAAGGATGCGCGCGGGCGCCGCGATGCTGACCAGCGCCTCGGTGCGCAAGCCCAATTGGACCGCCAGCATCGCGCTGGCGCCGCCCATCGAGTGCCCGATCACCGCCTGCAACGGTGGCAGTTCAGCTGCGGCTTCGAGCATGGCCCTGGCAAATAACAGAACGTTCGCCTCGCGACCTGGAGAGCGACCATGGGCCGGGCCGTCCAGCGCCACGACGGTGTAACCGGCGCCCACCAGCGCAGTGATCAACGCCGCGAACTGGGTAGGCCGCCCTTCCCAACCATGCATCAGCAAAACGGCGGGACCATGGCCCCAACGCAAGGCCGAGAGACCGAAGCGCAAGGTGACGCGCTCGGCACTCGCCAACAGGGGCAACTCCCAGTCCCGCGGCGGCAGATCCCGGGGACGCATGAACACCGTTCGCATCTTCTTCGCCACCCACTGCGGAGCCACCCGGCCCAGCGTGCCATTAACGCTACGAATCCAGCTCAACCTGTCCATCGCTCATCTCCAAGGATGCATTTGGCGCTCAGCGCACTGCCGACTTGGCCGCACGCAGCACACGATCCGACAATTCTCCCGGGCCCAGGGCTCGCGCCAGGGCCAGGCCGCCCACCATCAGGGCGATGTCGGCCAGGGCCTTGTCGGCGTCTTCGGGACTTGCCGCCAACTGCGCGGTCATCAACTCGATGTGCTCGCTGAGCACGTCCCGAAACGGATCCGGCAAACGCCCCAGCTCGCCGATCGACGCCGGGAGCGGGCAAGCGTTCTCGGTGGAATCACGATGCTTGCGCGACAGATAGAACGCCGCTATCAGCGCGCGCCGCTCTTCACCGGTCAGCTCAGCATCCATGTCGGCGATCAAGCCGCGGCGCCGGCTGAGCAATTGTTTGAACGCCTCGAGCATCAGCGCATCCTTGCTTTCGAAATGGGCGTAGAACCCGCCCACCGTCAGCCCGGCTGCGCCCATCACTTCGCCTACGCTCGGCTCGGCCGGGCCGCGCTGGATCAATGCATCGCTGGCGGCCTTGATAATGCGTTCTCGGGTTTGTGCCTTTTTATCGCTCATAGGTGCCTCCGAATATTATGAGCAGAATATTATCCGCGTAATAATTTTCTGCAAGCGAAAATTCGGACCGCCCGTCAGGATCGTTTTTTAAAAGGGAGGATTGGCTGAACGCCAGGCAAACAAAAGGGCCATTCAAAAATTGAATGACCCTTATAAAATCCCGCAGAGCGGGTAATCGTGGCGTCCCCTAGGGGACTCGAACCCCTGTTACCGCCGTGAAAGGGCGGTGTCCTAGGCCACTAGACGAAGGGGACACAAACCTTCTTGCTTGATCAGCGCTGAGAACTGATCGATTCAAGGCCGGTGTGGCCAGACCTTGAACCTGTCGATTGGTGGAGCTAGACGGGATCGAACCGTCGACCTCTTGCATGCCATGCAAGCGCTCTCCCAGCTGAGCTATAGCCCCGGATTTTTCGCCTCGCGGCGCAGCGACATCTTGCAACATCGCTATTGGTAAAACTGGCGTCCCCTAGGGGACTCGAACCCCTGTTACCGCCGTGAAAGGGCGGTGTCCTAGGCCACTAGACGAAGGGGACGCAAACCCTTCTATACAACTGATCAACGCTGAGTGTTGATCGCTTCAAGGCCGGTGTGGCCAGACCTTGAAGTGTAAATTGGTGGAGCTAGACGGGATCGAACCGTCGACCTCTTGCATGCCATGCAAGCGCTCTCCCAGCTGAGCTATAGCCCCTCATCGCTGAGGACGGGGCGAATCTTAAGGGCGTATCGGAAGGCTGTCAAATTTATTTTCAACAAATTTGAAAATTTTTTGCCGGGATAACAATCACTTACCGACAAACCCCGGAAAACCGGGGTATGCCCTGCCTCATCGACCGCTCAAGCGATCGCGCCCAGCAGTTTTTCCCACTCCTTGTTTTCCTTCTTCGACACGCCACCGAGCAGATCAATGGCCTGGCGCAGACGGAAACGGGTCAGGTCCGGCCCCAGAATTTCCATTGCATCGAGCACCGACACCGAGCTCGCCTGGCCGGTAATGGCGGCGAACATCAGCGGCATCGCATCGCGCAACTTCAGTTCCAGGAACTCGACCACGGCCTGGATGGTCGCGGTAATACTGTCCTTCTCCCACTGGCGCAGGCTTTCGAGCTTCCACAGGATCAGTTGCATCAACTGGCGCACCTGATCGCCCGAGAGTTTCTTGGACTCGAACAGCTTCGCGTCCGGCGTCACGCCACCGGCGAAGAAGAAGCCGGCCAGCGGGGCGATCTGGCTGAAGGTCTCTACCCTGCCCTGCACATGGGGGGCGATCTTCATCATGTATTCAGGATTCAACGCCCACTTCTGCACGCGCGCGGCGAACTCTTGCACGGGCAGGTCGCGCAGCCACTGGCCGTTGAGCCACGAGAGCTTCTCGATGTCAAAGATCGGCCCGCCCAGGGAGACCCGCGACAGGTCGAAGTGCTCGACCATTTCCTGCAACGAGAACTTCTCGCGCTCGTCAGGCATCGACCAGCCCATGCGCCCCAGGTAGTTGAGCATCGCCTCGGGCATGAAGCCCATACGCTCGTAAAAGGTCACCGAGGTCGGGTTCTTGCGCTTGGACAGCTTGCTCTTGTCCGGGTTACGCAGCAATGGCATGTAGCACAGTTGCGGTTGCTCCCAGCCGAAGTACTCGTAGAGCAGGATCAGTTTCGGCGCCGATGGCAGCCACTCTTCCCCACGCAGGACGTGGGTGATGCCCATCAGGTGGTCGTCGACCACGTTGGCCAGGAAGTACGTCGGCAAGCCGTCGGTCTTCATCAGCACTTGCATATCCATGCGATCCCACGGGATCTCGACATCGCCACGCAGCAGGTCCGGCACCACGCAGACGCCTTCGCTCGGCACCTTCATGCGGATCACATGAGGCTCGCCGGCCGCCAGGCGACGGGCGACTTCTTCCTTGGACAGCAGCAGCGCACGACCGTCGTAGCGCGGGGTTTCGCCGCGGGCAATCTGCTCGGCGCGCATCTGGTCCAGCTCTTCGGCGGTGCAGAAGCACGGGAACGCATGGCCCATGTCCACCAGTTGCTGGCAATACTGCTTGTAGATATCGCCGCGCTCGCTCTGCCGGTACGGGCCGTGAGGGCCGCCGACATCCGGGCCTTCGCTCCAGTCGATCCCCAGCCAGCGCAGGGCATCGAAAATCTGTTGTTCGGACTCGCGGGTCGAACGCAACTGGTCGGTGTCCTCGATCCGCAGGATGAACTCACCGCCGTGCTGCTTGGCAAAGCAATAGTTGAACAGAGCGATGTAAGCGGTGCCGACATGGGGATCGCCAGTGGGCGACGGCGCGATGCGGGTACGGACGGTGGTCATGGCATGTCTCGGAAAGAAGGTAAAAGCGAAGATCAAACAAGGGGCGAATGGTAGCAGGCGATGGTGGGCGGGCTCCAGTGAGAGGGGGATTTGTGTGGCTTGTCGTTAGACCGAGCC
>NZ_JBKGGX010000034.1:0-50815 GCF_052041925.1 Pseudomonas sp. SMN5 | reverse complement strand
CCTGCTCGCGATGGCCGCGCAACGGATCCAAAGGAAACAACCCGGCAATGCGCATCACCAACACCTCCCCCACTCGCTGATCCTCACGCAAGCCCAACGACCGGCTCATTTCACCTCTCCCAGATCAAAGCTCATGGCCGCAACAGGCTTGGCTCCGACCCTATACCAGTCCAGCTTGCGGGTCAGCACCATGAACACCCCCAGCAGGCCGAACAGCAGCAGCGAGCCCATCAGCAGCGCGTAGTCTTCGGCGCTCAGCAAGCCGTAGAGCAAGGCGTACAACGCCGCCAGTCCCGCCGAGACCCCCAGGCCATGGTTCACGCTGCGCAGCACATGGCAGACATAGAACCCGATCAGCACCACACAGGCACTGGCCGACAACACGTATGCCAGGGCGAAGCCGATGTGCTCCGACAGTGACAACAGCAGCAGGTAGAAGAATGCCAGCGCCACACCGACCAGGGCGTACTGGACCGGGTGCACCGCCAGGCTCTTGAGCACTTCGAAAAGGAAGAAACCAGCGAAGGTCAGCGCGATGAACAGCAGCGCATATTTGATCGCCCGGTCGCTCTTGAGGTACTGGTCCACCGGGTCGATGAAGCTCACGCCAAAGGCACGGCTGCGGAAGGTTTCGCAGCTATCGCTGTCGATGCAGCTCTGCAGGGCCTCTTCGAGGTTGGTGGAAAAGAACGAGGTCTGCCAGTCAGCGCTGAAACCGTGTTCATTGATCTCGCGGTTGGTCGGCAGGTAGTTGCCGATGAAGCTAGGGTGCGGCCAGTCGGCGCTCAGGTGCACTTTGTTGGTCTTGCCCACCGGCAGCACCTGCAACTCACCGGTCCCCTGCAGGCTCAGGTCGAAGCCGAAGGTCAGGTCGGCGCTGGCCTGGGCATTGACCATCGGCAGCGGCACGTGCACGCCCTGCCCCAGCCAGCCGACCCGCGAGCCAGGCAGGAAATCGACGGTCTGCTGGTTGAGCTTCAGGGTCAGCGCGTTCTCGATGCCGCGAATGTCGCTGATGCCCACGCTCAGGTACGGTTCGTCGAAGCGGTAATCCGCTGCTTCCTTGGCCGACAGGCCAAAGCGCTCGGGCACCTTGAAACGCCCGTCAATGCGGTTCTCGGCGTGGAACAACCGCGCCTCGTAGATTCCCCGCGCGCGGGTCTCGGTACGGACCTGGCCGTCGAGTTCGAATTGCTCCGGCAGAAAATACAATTCTCCCCTGTGCTCAACGGTTTCCAGAAAGCGCACGCCGGTCTTCTCGTTAGTGTTCCAGACCTTAACGTCCTTGCGAAACGGCACCACGATCATCGGCCCGATCAACTGCTGGCTGTTGCTGGAACTGCGGGCGATGTCCTGCAACACCCCGTCGCGCAGTTCCTGGCGCTCGTCGATAAGGCCATTGATCATCAACAGCGGGATCATCAGCAGAAGAATCAGTAGGGCAATCATGCCCAGTTTCATGGCGAGGCTGCGGTTCATGTGGGGCTCTCCCTGTTCGAATGGGAGAGAGTCTGGAGAGGTTTTGTGGGATGTTTATGAGCTGAATGTGGAGTTTGTGTGGAGACTCAACCGCTCTTACAGGCCGAAACCCCGTGGCGAGGGAGCTTGCTCCCGCTGGAGTGCGAAGCGCTCCTCAGAAAGCGACTGCTACGCAGCCGAGCGGGAGCAAGCTCCCTCGCCACGACGGCGTTCCGTCAAGGGAAGCTCATTTCAAGGCAACCGCAACACCACCTCGACCCCACCCTCGACATTACCAATCCCGAGCTCCCCACCATGCAACTGCACCACCTCCTCGACGAAGTTGAGCCCCAGCCCGGTGCTCTTGCGGCCACTGTCCGGTCGCGGCAAGGAATAGAAACGCTCGCTCAGGCGCGGCAAGGCGTAGTCGGGGATCGGTTCGGCCTGGTTGAACAGGCGAATCTCGACCCGGTTTCCGATACGCTCGGCGCTGATGCGCAGCAGCCCATTGACCGGCGTGAAGTCCAAGGCATTCTCCAGTAGATTGCCCAACGCCTGGCGCAACAGGAACGGTTCACCCATCAGCGTCAGGTCCGCAGCAATTTGCCGTTCCACGCGTAACTGCCGGCTCTCGATCCAGCCACTGCGCGCTTCCAGCAGTTCCTCGAACAACCCGGCCAGCGGCACGGCGACGACTTCCTCCAGACCCTGGCGCTGCTCGACCTGGGCCAGGTTGAGCAAGCGCTCGATCAACTGCTGCATGCGCATGCTTTCGCTATCAATGTTGCTGACGAAGCGCTGGTGCTGGGCCGGCGGCATGTCGCTCTGCAGCAGTTCGGCGGCACCGCGAATGGCCGCCAGCGGACTCTTGAGCTCGTGGGTCAAGGTATGCACGTAGCGCTCGACGTAGGCCTTGCCTTCCAGTTGGGTGCGCATGTGGTCCACCGCGCCGGCCAGTTGCTCGAACTCGCCGCCGCGGTAATGCGGCACTTCGACCCGTTGTCCCTGGCTGACCGCCTGTGCGTAGCGGGTCAAGCGGCGCAGCGCCGAACTGAGCCACCAGGACAGCAAGGCGCCGAGCAACAGGCCCAGGCCGATCAGCCCGACGCCATAAAGCAGCAGGCGCCGCTCCGTACGGTCGATATAAGGTTGCAGCGAGCTGTTGGGCTTGGCGACGGTGACCACGCCGATGATCCGACCATTGTCGCGGATCGGCGCGCCGACATGCATCACCGATGACGCCGGATCATCCGGGTTGGCGCGAGTCGAACGCGCACCGTATTGGCCGCGCAAGGTCAGGTACACGTCGTTCCAGCGCGAGTAGTCCCGGCCCACCGCCACACCACTGGAGTCCAGCACCACGATGCCTTTGGCATCCGTGACATAGATCCGGTGGCTGACCTGGTTTTTCGGCAAGCCCCAGATGGTCGCCGCCGGCCGGCGCTCGCCGTAGGCCCTGAGCAGCTGCGGCCAGCGATTCTGGTTGAGGGTGCCGGCCTTGAAATCATCGCGCAGGATCTCGGCCATCAGGTTCGCGGTGTCCACCAGGGTTTCCTCGGTGGACTGGCGCACGCCAGGGCGGATCTGTTCGATCACCGTGCCGAACACGAAATACCCGGTCAGGCTGATGAACAGTACATAGACCAGGAAGATCCGGATGCCCAACGACATCAGCTATGCCCCGGGCTGTAACTGTAGCCGAGACCACGATGGGTCTGGATCGGCTCCGCCTCGGGCCTGACCAGGCGCAATTTGGCGCGCACGCTCTTGATGTGGCCGTCGATGCTGCGCTCGTAGCCGGCATCACTGGCCACACCCAGGGCATCGAGCAACTGTTCGCGACTGAAGACTCGCTCCGGCTGTTCAAGCAGACAGTTCAGCAGACGGAATTCATGGCGGGTAAGGTTCAACGGCTTGCCGCGATAGCTGATCTGTACCCGCTCGCTGTCCACCTGAAACAACATCGCGCCCAGCTCCGGCGCCGGGCGCGGCGCCACACGCTTGAGAATGGCGCGGACCCTGGCCGCGACCTCACGAGGACTGAACGGCTTGACCACATAATCGTCGGCACCGATCTCCAGGCCAACGACCCGGTCGATCTCGCCATCCCGGGCTGTAAGAAAGATGACCGGAACGTCGCTGAAACGTCTGAGATTTTTGCAGGTTTCAAATCCGCTGATATCCGGCAGGCCCACATCGAGGATGATCAGGTCCGCCGGGGTGTTTTTCTGGTGCTCCAGCGCCGCCGCGCCGAGGCTCAGCCAGGTGGTGTCAAAGCCCTCCCCTTGCAGGGCAAACACCAGCGTATCGGCGATGGCGGCTTCGTCTTCGACAATCAGAATGTGAGGCATGGCGTCCGAGCCCGACAGTAAAGGTGCCGGAACGGTGCCCCAACCCTTGGGGCACGTCAATCGGGGAAATCAGCAGTCCGGCTTGTCAGCGGTATAACGCCGGGCCGGGTTCACCGCCGCGCCGAACTCGCGCAGCGCCTTGGCACCGATCAGCAACGGGTAGTTGAAGCTGCTGCGGTCGGTCAGGTTGACCTCCACGGTGCGCTTGACGTTACCCAGGCACATCTCCAGGTCGACCACCGGGCGCTTGCTCGGCGCAATCTTTTCGTCGTCGTCTTCATCTTCTTCGGAACGGGTCTTGATCTTGCTGATGCGGGCGATCTTATGCTCGTAGACCTTGTTGTCCGCGTCCTTGGTCGCCAGGCGGAACCGTACCCAGTCATCACCATCGCGGGTAAAGGTCTCGATGTCCTTGGCCGACAGCGACGCGGTCAGCGCGCCGGTGTCCATCTTGGCCTTGAGCACCTCGCCGCCGATCTCCGGCAGCGCGATGTATTCGTAGCGCCCGTACAGGGTCGGCTCGGCGGCCAGCGCTGGAAAAACCACAAGGGACAGCAAGGCGAGAATGGATTTCATGCAATAAAGCTTCCTGTGTGGGGTGGGATTTTAGACAGTGGCCGATGGATTCGTTCGGTCGCCCTCGATACCACTGCGCTGCCCTTGTGGCGAGGGGATTTATCCCCGTTCGAGTGCGAAGCGCTCGCCATAGTGCCCAATCGCTGCACAGAGATTGGGCCGCTGCGCAGCCCGACGGGGATAAATCCCCTCGCCACAGAAGCAAACCCAGCATACCCGCCAAAAGGTGAAACATTCGTCCACACCCATTTGGCCTGCTGCCCGAAGCTGCTTATGATGGCCCGTCCATCCGTCTGCAAGAGTCATCTATGCGCCGCCTGCTCACCGGCTGTTTCGTCACCCTGCTGCTGTTACTCAACACCCTGGTGCTGTTCGGGCCGTTGATGGTGTTCGCCCTGCTCAAGCTGATCCTGCCCGGACGCTTCCGGGACTATGCCTCGTGGGCAGTGATGTGGATCGCCGAGACCTGGGCGGAAATCGACAAGCTGATCTTCGCCTTGTGCATCCCCACCCGCTGGGACATCCGCGGCGGCGCCGACCTGCGCCGCGACACGTCTTACCTGGTGATCAGCAACCACCAATCCTGGGTCGACATCCCCGCCCTGGTCCAGACCCTCAACCGCCGCACGCCGTTCTTCAAGTTCTTCCTCAAGAAAGAACTGATCTGGGTACCGTTCCTCGGCTTGGCCTGGTGGGCGCTGGACTACCCCTTCATGAAACGCTACACCAAGGCCTTCCTGGCGAAGAACCCGGAACTGGCCGGCAAGGATCTGGAAATCACCAAGGCCGCTTGCGAGCTGTTCAAGCGCCAGCCGGTCACCGTAGTGAACTACCTCGAAGGCACGCGCTTCACCACGGCCAAAAGCCAACAGCAACAATCGCCTTTCACCCACCTGCTCAAGCCCAAGGCCGGTGGCGTGGCGTTCGTACTGGCGGCGATGGGTGAGCAACTGGACGCCATCCTCGACGTCACGGTGGTCTACCCGCAGGACCGGATCCCCGGGTTCTGGGATTTGATCAGCGGCGCGGTGCCCCGAGTCATCATCGACATACAGACCCGCGAACTGGACCCGGCGCTGTGGCAAGGCGATTACGAAAACGACCCGGTGTTTCGCCAGAAGGTGCAGGAATGGGTGAATCAGCTGTGGACCGAGAAGGATCGGCGGATTGCCGTGCTGCGTAGTGGTGACTAGCAGTTCTGATAGTAGGCAGCGCCTGGAAAACCGCCGATGCTGGAGGTCCTGATTCCTGGACCTTGCATGGAGTGCGGTGTATGCCTGCCGATCCTCGCAAAACCGTACTGTGCCGCTATCACTATGATCCGCTGGACCGCCTGACCGACTGTTCGCCAGCCGCGGAAGCCGGCATCCAGCGTTTTTATTGCAAAAGCCGGCTGGCGACCGAGATACAGGGCGCGGTGCAACGCAGCGTCTTCCAGCATGACGATCAGTTGTTGGCGCAGTTACGACGCGAGAATTTGAAGGCCGACGCCACGTTGCTGGCGACTGATCAACAGCGGACAGTGTTGACTGCCCACGATGCAACTCAAACACATCCCCTCGCTTACACGCCCTACGGTCATCGCCCGGCGGAAAACGGTTTGCTCAGTTTGCTGGGGTTTAATGGCGAACGGCCGGATCCGGTGACGGGGCATTATTTACTGGGAAACGGGTATCGGGCGTTTAATCCGGTTTTGATGAGGTTTAATAGTCCGGACAGTTGGAGTCCGTTTGGGGAGGGTGGGTTGAATGCTTATGCGTATTGTGCTGGGGATCCAAGGAATGCAGTGGATCCGACGGGGCATATTAAATTTTTCTCCTCGGTAAAAGATGCCGTCAGATCTTATAAGAGGAACTTGGCTGAAATGCTTCCTCCATCCCCAGAAACTATCGCTTTACCTGAAAGGGCAAATGGCCGTCCCTACAGTGCGGACTTGAAAGCTCTCGCAGATACGATCATACAAAATGAACGGGCGTTACCGGACAAACTAAAAACCTACGCCGTTAGCTCTGCCCCAAAAACCTACGAGGAAGCTTTGCTGGCCTACAAAGAGGCCCAACGCGGGTATGGCTTCAGTAAAAACCCATCGCTACATGCAATCCACTACGTTAAATACCCGGAAAATGGGGTCCTTACACATTCTCCGACACTGCTGGACGTACTTCCTTTCGACGCGGAAATTGCATTTCGCACATTAGAATTTGAAAATCAACAGCTTAACCACCAGCCCAGAAACCGCGAACTTATTGATATGGCAATTATTCGACGCGCTATTTATATAAATAACCACACCGAGACCAACCTAATGACCATCCGACAACAGAATTAATATAACGCGGCGCCATTAATGCAGCAGGCGGCTATCTGATCGAAAACCATCGACACAGCTTTAGATTCTGATAGTCCCGTGGCGGATTTCCGATGGCGCCACCGTCGTCAAACACCCGCCCCCGTACCCCAAATCCCCCCAAGGTTCTGCAGCAACGAACTCCCCACCCCCTGCTGCCCAAGATATTCAAGAATCACCGGAGCAAACTGCGCGATCATACTGCCGTCCATGCCCAGCGCACTGAAAGCATTATTCAGGTCTTGAGTGTCCTCGACATTACCGAGCAAACCGTCGAGCAAGGCGTTCTTGTCCGACCCACCACCCAGCAAACCACCCAACCCATCAAGCCCACCAATGGCGTTGTTACTGGCAATCTGATCAAGGCCCGGCACGCTTCTGCTCAACTCGGAAAACTGCGGCTCGCTGAGCCGATTCTTCGCCAGCCCTAGCATTGCCCCGGCGCCGCCTATGGCCTGTTCCGGAGTGATCTTGAGTTCCGAACCGAGGGTATTGAGCAATCCGGCGGCTTTCGGCGCTGCCGCCACTGCCCCTTTCCCTTGTTCGCTCTGATTGCCCTGCATCGCCGACAGCACGTTGGCCGCGTCATCGAGACTGAACTGAGCGAAGGCCGGGCTTGCCGCGAATGACAGCAGGCAAGACAGGGCAAAACCGCGTGAAACCTTCATAGGAGACGCATCCTCGGACATCTGAAAAGAACGCCCAGGGTGGGCTGCTTGAACCCTCCGTAGGACTGGACCGTAAAGCGATTGTTCCGCCATGCCAGACGATGTCTACGGAAAACTCCTTCGGCTATGCCGGAAACGTCTGATTCACCAGAAACAACAGCGATCAATGATCACCAAAAAAATTTCCAATATTCCCTCATAGTTCAAAATTGACATAAATCACTGCCAACATTGACAGTGGCCTGCCCGGTCATAGCCGCGGCAATCTAATAGGCCATGGAGGCTGGCAGATGAACAATGTACTGGCGGGAGGGGTGAGTTTCATGATGCTGTTCATCGGTCACGTTCAAGCCGGTGAGATAGTGTGTCCCGTCGCCTCCGAGCTGCACAGGAACGTTGAATCCCTGGAAGACGTTTATTTTGTCGATGCGCTCGAAAATCGTGAATGGAAGAGCGAGAGCCTCGTGGCTGTGGTCGACCCGCTGTCGCTGAAATTCGAAGGCGCCGAATACGAGCTCCACGAGGCTGCACCGTCATCCAGCGCGACGATCACGTGCAAGTATGGCCAGATCAATCTGAAGCGGGATCATCCGCAAGTACTGGAGCCCAGCTATTCCCTGTGGTCCGACAATCGTTGCAAAAGCGCAAGTACTCAGGCGTGTCGACTAATGGACGCGGAGTATTTCAACGTAAGTTATTGAACATCCCTGATCGAGCTCTTGTTCGTGCTGGCGGAATTACCGTACCGTGCGGCTCCCCCCGCGAGTTTTACTTATGAACATAAAAATCGGTGGAGCGACCCTCGCGGTCATCCTCACGGGCATGCTCGTTGCCCTAGGCGTCAGCGAATGCCAGCGTGGCCCGCTCAATCCTGAAGTGGCCGACGGCACCAGCGACGAACAAAAGACCTGGTTGACCATTGAACACCGCATCAAGCGCTACGACCCGGCCCTGACCGACGTCATCCGCAATGACCCGCAAACGCTGACGGTGCGCTACCGTCCCGGTGTCCCTCCGGAAAGCGACGACGCCTGGGTGGCGGACCTGCTGCGCATCGTCGGCCACGGCCTGGCGGCGCTGAATAATGCGCCGGGGGGCAAGCAATACACCCACGTGACGGTCCAGGCCCGACGGCTGGCCGACGACGATGTGGAGCTGGTTTACGACATGCGAGGGTTCGATGCCATCAAGACCCAGCGAGACGGATACACCACCTTCGCCAGCCAGCCCCGCAGGCTGACATTCAACGCCGCCGCGCTGACCCAGCTAAAAGCCGAATGTCGCAACCCGAACACCCGGGGCTTCTACCCCGAGTTCTGCGAGCGCGTCAGGACCGCAACTGCACGCGACTGACCGTGGCGAGCGAGCTTGCTCGCGCTCGAGTGCGCAGCGCTCGCCCCTGGGGTCTGAAAAGCTAGGGCTGCTTCGCACCCCAGCGGGAGCAAGCTCCCTCGCCACGACGGCGGTCGATCAGCACGGACCAGAATTACCGCAACTACTTGGTAAATCCCCGCAATGACGAGCCTTGCTCCTTCCATAACGCGATACCTTTAGTTTCTCCGTCGTCCACATGACGACTCGGGTTTGGCGACTCATTAGACTATTGCTCAGAAGCCGTGGTTGACACGGGCTTTTGCACCCGCAGAACTGCTGAATGGCAGTGGTGCGCGGGAAGCCTTCGGGTCTGCCGGTTCCATGGTTTTCCGGTTCGCCAACTTGCATACCGCGGCCACCCCGCTCATCGGCACCCAAGCGTCCCTCGACGTCCCCCACGAAACCGCCACCTACCGCATCCGCGCCGCCATCCACTGCTGGAAAACATCGCCTTCCGCGAGGAGATTGGCTCCGACGCCATTGTCCTCCAGGACTTCGCCCTGTTGCTGGCAATTCCGCTGCGCGATGGCTGCGACGTACTGGACGTGATCGGCCGACGATTGCAGGCCCAAGCCCAAGGCATGACCGCTTCGTGACAATCATCTGAATATCATCCGCCAGCGGTTATTTCCTTTCGGCATTGCCTACTGTCAGCTCTGACAGTAGGCAGCTGTTCAGACCGACTTTAAGCTCGAACTGTGTCAGCGGAAACAAGGCGAACGAGCGACGCGGCTCCCTGCGCCTCTATTCATTCGGGCTTAGGACAATAACAATGAACGACCGAATCAAAGGCACCGTTAAATGGTTTAACGATGCAAAAGGCTATGGATTTATTACCTGCGGCAAGGGCGGCGAAGAACTGTTCGTTCATTATTCCGCGATTTCCGGCGAGGGTTATAAAACCTTGAAAGAACGACAAGCAGTGTCTTTTGAAGTAGAGCGGAGCGAGAAAGGCATGCAGGCGACGAGAGTCACGCCAGAATAATACGACTCGGGAAACTTAAAATAACCCTGCAGATGCAAGGAGTAAATTTATGGATAAGCAGGTGGACAGACATCGCGAAAATCTAATTAACAACGGTACATTTGAAACCGGTCTTGAAGGCTGGAACGCTACCAGTGTTACATGGGCAGGCGGTCGCGCAAGGTTCGCGCCTAATGGCAACCTGAGGCAGACCGTTAGGCTAAATGCGCCAGGCACCGTCAAATTATTGTTTAATATTTCTTCGTACTACGGCATCGGCGGAGTCAGGCTTTCGGTAGGGAACGGCTATTGCAGCATCAATCGGACAGGCCCATACGAAGTCGATTTCACGGTCGACAACGCAGGCTCCATCGACCTGATCTTCACGTCACAAGGCGCTTATGATGTCGATGATGTGGAGTTCTATTTTGACGAAACCGAGTGCCAACCGGTACAGCTACTGCACAATGGCAGCTTCGATAATGGGCTTGAGGGGTGGGACTACGACGGGGAGATAACTATCGTCGAGGGGCAAGCGCATTTGACCGAGCGCTCAAGGCTCGTCCAACAAATCGCGGTGAAACCTGGCACGCCAATAACGGTTTCTTATTCTTTGAAGACAAGCAATCCTTGCAGCGCCTCGTGCACCATTCTTCAATATGGCAAGCGCTGGTTCATTGGATCTATACCTGATAGGTGGAGTGCAGGAGGCCTCGCGTTTGTCGCACCGGAAGGCGTCGCTCCGACGCTCGTTCATGTGGAGTTCCGACTGCACTCCTCGCCTTACGTCAAACCTTTCTTTTTACACCTGGACGACATCGAGGTTTGGGCCTGTCCCGGAGCAGCGGACGCTATGACAAAAGTCCGGCACGACCTGTGGTCGATTGACCAGAGTATCGATGTTGAGTAGGGCGCAGGAGCGACATCGTGACGAACTCATCTGGCATGCCGGTCGAACGCGAAAATGTACTCTGCCAATACTGCTACGACCCTCTGGATCGGCTGGTCGCCTGCACGCCAACCGCCCAGACCGGTTCCCGGCGGTTCTACCTGAAGGAACGCCTATCCACCGAAATTCAAGGATCGGCGCACCGTTCGATTTTCCAGCAAGGCGATCTAGTCCTGGCCCAACAACAGCAGCAGAACGGTGCCGTCAAAACCACACTGCTTGCGACCGACCAACAGCGGTCGGTACTGCATGCGCTCAACAAGCAGATGCATCCCCTCGCCTACACGCCATATGGTCACCGCGTTCCGGAAAGCGGTCTACTCAGCCTGCTCGGTTTCAACGGTGAACGGCAGGATCCAGTGACGGGGCATTATTTGTTGGGCAATGGTTATCGGGCGTTTAACACTGCGCTCATGCGCTTTAATAGTCCGGATTCGATGAGTCCGTTTGGAAAGGGCGGATTGAATGCATACGCGTATTGTGCCGGAGACCCTATAAACTGGACTGACACTACCGGACACTTTCCTAGCCTATGGAGAGGTCTATTAAATTTTTTTAATCGTAGAAGCCCTAGGAATTTTGCTACGACCCACGTCGCGAAGCCTACTCTAAGACGTCAAGCCACCATTGCGGGTTCGACAAGTTCACTTCGCGAACATGTATTCCTAGACCATTCTCTGACCTCTTCAAAACAAGCGATCAACTCTGTAGCAAAAAATCCACTGTATCAATCTTCCAACGGGTCTGTTGTCTCGCAGTCTTCCAGGTCAGTCCAATCAGGAAGTCCAACCGCCGCAAGCAACATACACGACCCTGCGGATCTGCAGTACCGACCTTTGCCAGCACCGCCTGCTAATGCAAGGCTTCATACCGACTGGTCAATGCCTGAACCAAGGGGTATGGGTGAGCCCCACTATGAGCAACTGCAACCCTACCGCCGTTCGGGAAGCACTCCACAGCCTCTCACCGTCTCACCCGATGAGGAAGTAATGAAGATGAAGACAAAAAGGCTGATTAACGCAATTGGGCTAAAACGCTATGAAAGAGCCCAAGCAGTTATTAGGAATGGCCTTGAGGTGGAATGGTGGAGGCAGAGAGGACAACGCTAAGCGCCCTCTCCACTCTCCTGGTTCAACGCTACGCCGCACTAAACATCTTATGCGGATCAATCACAAACTTCTTCGGCACACCCGCATCAAACTCGCCGTACCCCTTCGGTGCGTCATCCAGGCTGATCACCTGCACACCCACGATTTCAGCAATGTTGATCCGGTCCCACATGATCGCTTGCATCAGCGCACGGTTGTACTTCATCACCGGGGTCTGGCCGGTGTGAAAGCTGTGGGATTTGGCCCAGCCCAGGCCGAAGCGGATGCTCAGGGCACCGATCTTGGCGGCAGCGTCGACGGCGCCCGGGTCTTCGGTCACGTACAGGCCGGGGATACCGATCTTGCCGGCGACGCGGGTCACTTGCATCAGGGAGTTGAGCACGGTGGCCGGGGCTTCGTGCTTGACGCCTTCATGGCCGTGACCACGGGCTTCGAAGCCCACGGCATCGACGGCGCAATCGACTTCCGGCTCGCCCAGCAGATCGGCGATCTGCTCGTGCAGCGGGGTGTCCTTGGACAGGTCGGCGATTTCGAAGCCCTGGGCCTTGGCGTGGGCCAGGCGCACCGGGTTGACGTCACCGACGATGACCACCGCCGCGCCCAGCAGGCGCGCCGAAGCAGCGGCCGCCAGGCCAACCGGGCCGGCACCGGCGATGTACACGGTGCTGCCTGGGCCGACGCCCGCGGTGACGGCACCGTGGTAGCCGGTCGGCAGGATGTCGGAGAGGCAGGTCAGGTCACGGATTTTCTCCATGGCCTTGTCACGGTTCGGCAGTTTCAGCAGGTTGAAGTCGGCATACGGCACCAGCACGTATTCGGCCTGGCCGCCAGTCCAGTCGCCCATGTCGACGTAGCCGTAGGCACCGCCGGCACGCGCCGGGTTGACGGTCAGGCAAACGCCGGTGTGTTGCTCCTTGCAGGAACGGCAGCGCCCGCATGCCACGTTGAACGGCACCGATACCAGGTCACCGATTTTCAGGTTCTCGACATCGCTGCCCTTCTCGATCACTTCACCGGTGATTTCATGGCCCAGGACCAGGCCGGTCTGGGCGGTGGTGCGGCCGCGCACCATGTGCTGGTCGGAGCCGCAGATGTTGGTGGATACCACGCGCAGGATGACGCCGTGCTCGATCTTCCTGCCACGCGGGTCCTGCATTTTTGGATAGTCGATTTTCTGTACTTCAACCTTGCCTTGGCCGAGATACACGACACCACGATTACCGGACATGCTTTCACCTCGCTGTTGTTTTTATGGAACTGCGTTGCCCAGGCAGGCAGCGCGTTGATTGCTCGGGTTAGTGCTTGTGTCTTTGTTTCTTTGTTGTCTGTAAGGGCCTCATCGCGAGCAAGCCCGCTCCCACATGGTTTTTGGTGTAACTAATATTTGTATACCGACACAAATCCTGTGGGAGCGAGCCTGCTCGCGATGTCGGTCTAAAGAACGACCGTGCGATTGGCGTTGAGGAACACCCGCCGTTCAATGTGATACCCCACCGCCCTGGCCAGCGTCAGTCCTTCGATATCCCGTCCCTTGGCGATCAGGTCTTCGGGGTAATGGCTGTGATCCACCACTTCCACGCCCTGGGCGATGATCGGGCCTTCGTCCAGGTCGTTGTTGATGTAGTGCGCCGTCGCGCCAACCAGCTTCACACCTTTGTTGTAGGCCTGGTGATACGGCTTGGCGCCCTTGAAGCCCGGCAGCAGGGAGTGGTGGATGTTGATGGCCTTGCCGTCGAGCTTGCGGCACAGCTCCGGCGACAACACCTGCATGTAGCGGGCGAGGATCACCAGTTCGGCGCCGGTTTCTTCGATGACCTGCCACACCTGCCGCTCCTGGGCCGGCTTGTCGTTCGGATCCAGGGGGAAATGGTAGTAGGGAATCTGGTGCCAGTCGGCCAACGGCTTGAGGTCCGGATGGTTGGAAACCACCGCTACCACGTCCATGGACAACTGGCCGATGCGCTGGCGGTAGAGCAAGTCATTGAGGCAGTGATCGGCCTTGGAGACCATGATCACCACTTTCGGCCGGTAGTTGGGCGGGGTCAGTTCGAAGACCATGCCAAAGGCTTCGGCACGCTCGGCCAGGCCGGCGCGGAAAGCCTGCTCGACGAAACCGTCAGGCTGGCGGAATTCCACACGAATGAAGAAACGCCCCGAGAGTCGGTCGTCGAAAGAGTGGTGCTCGGTGACGTAGCAGCCCTGCTCGAACAGAAAGCGGGTCACCGCGTCCACCGTGCCGAGCACGCTGGGGCAGTCGGCAGTCAAGATCCATGTATCCGGGGCGCGGCTCATTCGGTGACTCCTGTTCAAATTTTCGGTGCGACAGAGAAACCCTGTGGCGAGGGAGCTTGCTCCCGCTGGGTTGCGCAGCAACCCCAATGTCAGCAACCGCGCCCTTATCAGGAACGCGGGCTCAGGCTTTACGACTGCTACGCAGCCGAGCGGGAGCAAGCTCCCTCGCCACAAAAGCATTCGAGCACTGCGTTAAGCCTGAACACTCAACCCATACTCAGCCGCCGCATCCTGCAACCACAGCCACCAGTAATCGGAGAAGCTGCGGCGGATCAGCAGTTCCCAGGTGTCTTCGGCGGTATGACGGATCACCAGTTGCGACTTGGCGAACACCGTGCCCACGGCCTTGCCCACCGGAAAATTGCTTGGATGGACGTCGTAGCTGGTGGATTTCATCAGCACGTCGCGCACGTTCGGGCCGGACAGTTCGAGAATCTGCTGGCCGCCGCTGACGTTGACGATCTGGATGTGGAGGCCGCCCAGGGCTTCGCGCAGTTTCTGCTCGGCGGCGAACTCTTCACCGGTCGGCACCACCAGCAGCCATTCATCCGGGCCCATCCATTGCAGGCTGGTTTCGCCCTTGACGATGATGCTCAGCGCGCCCGGCAACTCGATGCCCAGGGCCTTGTGCACGCCAGCGGCGAATGCGGCGTCGTGACCATCGCCACGAATGGTCAAATGGCCCAGGAGTTTCTTCTCGCGCACGGTCACGCCGGCGTTCTTGCGACCCTTGCCCACCAGGCTGGCGAGGTCGGCATGGTGCAGCGACGACTCGGCTTTGGCCCCGGTGGTCGGGCGTTGTTGGTAAACATTGGCTGCTGTCATATAGCACCTGTCTTGAATTCAGTAGTGCGCTGGGCTCAACCCTTGTAGTGACTGTGCTGCCGTCTTCGCGAGCAAGCCCGCTCCCACATTGGATTGATGCCTGGCCTAAATTTCTTCAACCCCTTCGATCCTGTGGGAGCGGGCTTGCTCGCGAATGCGGCAGCCCTGCCTCCACAGAATCTGACGGTCATCAGATATTCTGCCGATCCCCCTTCGGATCGAAGAACACCGAAGAAACAATCTCTGCCTCGATCACGCTGCCGTCGGCTTGCGGCGAGAACACCCGCTCGCCGATGCGCTTCAGACCGCCCTTGACCACACCCATGGCAAACGAATAGCCCAGGGAGTTGTGCGCGTAGCTGGAGGTCACGTGACCGACCATGGTCATCGGGATCGACTGCTTGGGGTTGAAGACCAGTTGCGCACCTTCCGGCAGCCAGACATTCGGGTCGATCGGCTTGAGGCCTACCAGTTGCTTGCGGTCCTCGCGCACGCAATCCTCGCGGTTCATGCCACGCCAGCCGATCCACGAGAACGGCTTGGTACGACCCACGCACCAGCCCATGTTCAAGTCGTCCGGGGTCATCGAGCCGTCGGTGTCCTGGCCGACGATGATGAAGCCCTTCTCGGCCCGCAGTACGTGCATGGTCTCGGTGCCGTACGGGGTCAGGTTGTACTTCTTGCCGGCCTCGACGATCTGTTCGAGCACGCCCATGGCGTAGTCGGCCTGTACGTTGATTTCGTACGACAGCTCACCGGTGAACGAGATGCGGAACACCCGCGCCGGCACGCCGCCCACCAGCCCTTCCTTCCAGGTCATGAACGGGAAGCCGTCCCTGTCCAGGTCGATGTCGGTGACTTCGCTCAACAGCTTGCGGCTGTTGGGGCCCGACAGGGTCATGGTCGCCCAGTGGTCGGTGACCGAGGTGAAGTACACCTTCAGGTCCGGCCATTCGGTCTGCTGGTAGATCTCCAGCCATTGCAGCACGCGGGCCGCACCGCCGGTGGTGGTGGTCATGATGAAGTGGTTGTCGCCGACGCAGGCAGTCACGCCGTCGTCGAACACCATGCCGTCTTCCTTGCACATCAGGCCATAGCGCGCCTTGCCCACGTCGAGCTTGGTCCAGGCGTTGGTGTAGATGCGGTTGAGGAACTCGCGGGCGTCCGGGCCCTGGATGTCGATTTTGCCCAGGGTCGAGGCGTCCAGCAGGCCGACGCTGTCACGCACGGCCTTGCATTCGCGCTTGACCGCAGCGTGCATGTCTTCGCCGTTCCGTGGGAAATACCAAGGGCGTTTCCACTGGCCGACGTCTTCGAACTCGGCACCGTTCTTCAGGTGCCAGGCGTGCAGCGCGGTGAAGCGAACCGGTTCGAAGATGTGCCCGCAGTGCCGGCCGGCCACCGCGCCGAAGGTCACCGGCGTGTAGTTCGGACGGAACATGGTGGTGCCCATCTGCGGGATGCTCACGTTCAGCGAACGGGCCGCGATGGCCAGGCCGTTGACGTTGCCCAGTTTGCCCTGGTCGGTACCGAAGCCCAGTGCGGTGTAGCGCTTGACGTGCTCTACCGACTCGAAGCCTTCGCGGGTGGCGAGTTCGATGGCGGCAGCGGTGACGTCGTTCTGCAGGTCGACGAATTGCTTCGGCGCCCGTGCGGTCGCTTTTTCGTGCGGCACCTGGAACAGCGCCAGGGTCGGTTCCTCGTGACGGCTCAGGGCTTTGGGCAACACGCCCTCCACCGCTTTGAAACCGGCTTCGCTGGCGGCGCGCACGCCGCCTTCAAAACCATCGGCGAGGGAATCGGCGAGGCTGTAGACGCCATTCACACCGCCGACGCACACGCGCTTCTGCGGTGCTTCGCCGGGTACGAAACCGAGGATGTCTTCACGCCAGATCGGCTTGCCGCCCAGGTGCGACGCCAGGTGGACCACCGGGCTGTAGCCGCCGGAGCTGGCAACCAGGTCGCAGTCCAGCCATTCGCCTGGGCTGGTGACTTTGTGCGCCTTGACATCAATGGCGGCGATCCGAGCACCGGTGACGCGCTTGCTGCCACGAGCCTCGATCACGGCGCTGCCGGTGAGGATGCGGATGCCCTTGGCACGCGCCTCTTCCACCAGCGCACCCCGTGGGTTGCTGCGAGCATCGGCGACCGCGACCACTTGCAGGCCGGCATCGAACCAGTCCAGCGCTACGCGATAAGCGTGGTCGTTGTTTGTGCTCAGCACCAGTTTCTTGCCCGGTGCCACGCCGTAGCGACGCACATAGGTGGACACCGCGCCGGCCAGCATGTTGCCGGGCACGTCGTTGTTGCCGTAGACCAGCGGGCGCTCGCAGGCCCCGGTCGCCAGCACCACGCGCTTGGCGCGGACGCGGTTGATGCGCTGGCGCACCTGACCGATCGGCGCACGGTCACCGAGGTGGTCGGTGAGGCGTTCGTGAATGGTCAGGAAGTTGTGGTCGTGGTAGCCATTCACCGTGGCGCGAGGCAGCAGCACCACTTCCGGCATCGAGCGCAGTTCGGCAATCACCGCCGCTACCCACTCAGCCGCAGGCTTGCCGTCCAGGCTCTCGCGGGAATCGAGCAGGCTGCCGCCGAACTCTTCCTGCTCGTCCGCCAGGATCACCCGCGCACCGCTGCGTCCAGCAGCCAGTGCAGCGGCCAGGCCAGCAGGACCTGCACCGACCACCAGCACGTCGCAATGACGGTTCATGTAGTCGTAGGTGTCCGGATCGTTCTCGGTCGGCGAGCGACCCAGGCCCGCGGCCTTGCGGATGTACTTCTCGTACGTCATCCAGAACGATTGCGGGTACATGAAGGTTTTGTAGTAGAAGCCCGGCGGCATCAGCTTGCCGCCGACCTTGCCGAGAATGCCCATCATGTCGTTGTTCACGTTCGGCCAGCCGTTGGTGCTGGTGGCGACCAGGCCTTGGTACAGCGCCTGCTGTGTGGCACGCACGTTAGGGATCTGCGTGGCTTCGGTGGCGCCGATCTGCAGCACCGCATTCGGCTCTTCGGCACCGGCGGCGAAGATGCCGCGGGGACGGGAATACTTGAAGCTGCGACCAATGATGTCGACGCCGTTGGCCAACAAGGCAGCGGCCAGGGTGTCGCCTTCGAAGCCTTTGTAGGTCTGGCCGTTGAAGGTGAAGCTCAGCGCTTTGTTGCGGTCGATCCGTCCGCCGTTGGACAGGCGATTGATCTGGCTCATACCTTCTCTCCCAGAGCCTGTGCGGCCGCTTTCGGACTGTCAGCCTTGTCGGTGAATTGCGGCTTTTGGCCGATCTTGTAGGTTTCGAGAATCTCGTAGGTCACGGTGTCGCGAGTCGCGTTGAAGTACTGGCGGCAACCGGCGGCGTGAATCCACAGCTCGTGGTGCAGGCCGCGGGGGTTGTCGCGGAAAAACATGTAGTCGCCCCACTGCTCGTCGGTGCAGGCGTTCGGATCCAGCGGGCGCGGAATGTGCGCCTGGCCGGACGAATGGAATTCCTCTTCGGAGCGCAGTTCGCCGCAGTGAGGACAGAAGATGTGCAACATAGGGATTTCTCCTGTTAGTGGGCGACGGCAGCAGCGCCGTGTTCGTCGATCAATGCACCGTTGTGGAAACGGTCGATGGAAAACGGCGCGGCCAGAGGGTGCATTTCACCCTTGGCCAGGCTGGCGGCAAACACGTTGCCCGAGCCCGGGGTGGCCTTGAAGCCACCGGTGCCCCAACCGCAGTTGAAGAACATGTTCGGCACCGGGGTCTTGGAGATGATCGGGCAGGCGTCCGGCGTGGTGTCGACGATGCCGCCCCACTGCCGGTTCATCCGCACCCGCGAGAGCACCGGGAACATCTCGACGATGGCCTGGATGGTGTGCTCGATCACCGGGTACGAGCCGCGCTGGCCGTAGCCGACCCAGCCGTCGATACCGGCGCCGATCACCAGGTCGCCCTTGTCGGACTGGCTGATGTAGCCGTGCACGGCGTTGGACATGATCACGCTGTCGATGATCGGCTTGATCGGCTCCGACACCAGCGCTTGCAGCGGGTGGGATTCGACCGGCAGGCGGAAGCCGGCCAGCTTGGCCATGTGCCCCGAGTTACCGGCGGTGACCACGCCGACGCGCTTGGCGCCGATGAAGCCTTTGTTGGTTTCCACCCCGATGCACACGCCGTTTTCCTTGCGGAAACCGATCACTTCGGTTTGCTGGATCAAGTCCACGCCGAGGGCATCGGCGGCACGGGCAAAGCCCCAGGCCACGGCATCGTGACGGGCCACGCCGCCGCGACGCTGGACGGTGGCGCCCATCACCGGGTAGCGAGTGTTTTTCGAGCAATCCAGGTAGGGGATCTCGTCGGCCACTTGCTTGGCGTTGAGCAGTTCGCCGTCCACGCCGTTGAGGCGGTTGGCGTTGACCCGACGCTCGGAATCACGGATGTCCTGCAGGGTGTGGCACAGGTTGTACACACCGCGCTGGGAGAACATCACGTTGTAGTTCAGGTCCTGGGACAGGCCTTCCCAAAGCTTCATCGCGTGTTCGTACAGGTGGGCCGACTCGTCCCACAGGTAGTTGGAACGCACGATGGTGGTGTTGCGGGCGGTGTTACCGCCGCCCAGCCAGCCTTTCTCGACCACGGCCACGTTGGTGATGCCGTGCTCCTTGGCCAGGTAGTAGGCGGTCGCCAGGCCGTGCCCGCCACCGCCGACGATGACCACGTCGTAGACTTTCTTCGGGGTGGGCGTGCGCCACATCCGCTGCCAGTTTTCGTGATGGCTGAGAGAGTGTTTGAAGAGGCCGAAGCCCGAATAGCGTTGCATAGTCATTTACTCCAAAACCGACTCAGCGATAAACCGGGAAGTCCGCGCACAGGGCCGCTACTTGCTGGGCAACGTTGGCCTCGACATCGGCGTCGCCGAGGTTGTCGAGGATGTCGCAGATCCAGCCGGCCAGCGTCACGCACTGGCTGACCTTGAAGCCACGAGTGGTCACCGCCGGGGTGCCGATGCGCAGGCCCGAGGTCACGAACGGCGACTGCGGATCGTTCGGCACGGCGTTCTTGTTCACGGTGATGTGGGCGCGGCCCAGGGCGGCGTCGGCGTCCTTGCCGGTCAGGCCCTGACGGATCAGGCTGACCAGGAACAGGTGGTTATCGGTGCCGCCGGACACTACATCGTAGCCGCGCTTGATGAACACGCCAGCCATGGCCTGGGCGTTCTCGATCACTTGCTGCTGGTAGGCCTTGAAACCAGGCTCCAACGCTTCCTTGAAGCACACCGCCTTGCCGGCGATCACATGCATCAGCGGGCCGCCCTGGGCGCCCGGGAATACCGCGGCGTTGAGCTTTTTCTCGATCTCTTCGTTGGACTTGGCGAGGATCAGGCCACCACGCGGACCGCGCAGGGTCTTGTGGGTGGTGGTGGTGACCACGTCGGCGTAAGGCAGCGGGTTCGGGTACAGACCAGCGGCGACCAGACCGGCGACGTGGGCCATGTCGACGAACAGCAGGGCACCGACCTTGTCGGCGATCTGGCGGAAGCGTGGGAAGTCCAGGGTCTTGGAGTAGGCCGAGAACCCGGCGACGATCATTTTCGGCTTGTGCTCGACCGCCAGGCGCTCGACTTCGTCGTAGTCGATCAGGCCGGTGGTGGTGTCGATGCCGTACTGCACCGCGTTGTAGAGTTTGCCCGAGGACGACACCTTGGCACCGTGGGTCAAGTGACCGCCGTGGGCCAGGCTCATGCCCAGGATGGTGTCGCCGGCTTGCAGCAGGGCCAGGTATACGGCGCTGTTGGCCGAAGAACCGGAGTGCGGCTGGACGTTGGCGTAGTCGGCGCCGAACAGTTGCTTGGCGCGTTCGATGGCCAGGGCCTCGACTTTGTCGACGTGCTCGCAGCCGCCGTAGTAGCGCTTGCCCGGATAGCCTTCGGCGTATTTGTTGGTCAGGCCGCTGCCCTGGGCCTGCATCACGCGCTTGCTGGTGTAGTTCTCTGACGCGATCAGTTCGATGTGATCTTCCTGGCGTTGCTCTTCGGCGTTCATCGCCGCCAGCAGTGCATCATCGTAACCCTGGATCTGGTCTTGCTTGCTGAACATCGCGTCTCTCCCAGCGGCGGCGTTGCGCCTTTTTGTCTTGGTGAGGCACCGCCGGTTCGACAGTGCCCTTTGGATGCGATGGTATGGCTGGCGCAGGCAAGTCAAATGCCTATGGACGCCACGCAAAGGCGCGTTTACGACATGCATTCAAAAGCACAGACGCGCCTGGGTAACTGTGGCGAGGGAGCTTGCTCCCGCTCGACTGCGCAGCAGGCGTGAAACCGGCAAACACGTTGCATCTGACAAATCGCATTCTCAGGCCCTGGGGCTACTGCGTAGCCCAGCGGGAGTGCGCTCCCTCGCCACAAGGGGTTACGCGGCGATCTGGCGAACCGCAAGCAGAATCAGAAAATGCGCCGGATAAAGCGCATAAGCCCAACGCCGCATCGCCGGCGGCTGAACGCGACCGGCCTGGCGCAACAGCGCCAACCCAAGTCCTGGCGCCAACAGACAAACCAGCAAGCCCCACAACGCCACGGCGTCCCCCAGCCACGCGGCGCCATATAGAACGCGCCATTGATTGGCCGCCACGCACACAATCCCCGGCAATAAAAACAGGTACCAGGGCCGACGCAACACCAGCAGCATCGCCAGCGGCAGAAGCACGCCGAAGAAGCCGAACATCAGCCGCGCCGAGAACAGCGCCGCCAACATTAACGCCACCACCGCCAGACACCGCGCACGGAGCGTCGGCACCTGCCAACCGAGGGCGACCAGCAAACCCAGGACCAGGGTCGGCATCACATTGAAGGTGGCGGGCTCGGGAAAGAACAATCGGTAAGGGATTTCGCTCACGGCGCTGAATAACAGCAACCATCCCAAGTAACGTCCGCGCCCAGCGTTCGTCCCGCTGCGCGCCAGGTTGACCGCCATCGCCAGGCAGAACCAGGGAAACGCCAGGCGTCCCGGCACGTACAGCCAATCGGCGGAGAAACCGACATATCGCAGATGATCGAGCACCATCGCCAGCAGAGCCAGCCACTTGAGCAGGTCCAGCGCCCCGTCACGCCGGCTCATGGACGAAACGGCCCGATGACTTTGTGATTTCCTGACAGAAACATCCGGTGTGTTCCCTCGCTAATCTTGGGTAAAGTGCGCACCAGCATCGAACACGGCGTTGTGGACTCAAACACGCCGAACCACGGACTCCCCACCCGGGAGCTCGCCAGGGATCTCTTACCCAGGACTCTCTACTGAAGGAGCAAGGCCATGACCGACAAGAGTCAACAGTTTGCCAGTGACAACTATTCCGGCATTTGTCCCGAAGCCTGGGCGGCCATGGAAGAAGCCAACCAGGGCCACCAACGCGCCTACGGTGATGATGAGTGGACCCACCGCGCGGCGGATGATTTCCGGGCCTTGTTCGAAACCGACTGCGAAGTGTTCTTCGCGTTCAACGGCACGGCGGCCAACTCCCTGGCGCTGTCCTCGCTCTGCCAGAGTTACCACAGCGTGATCTGCTCGGAAACCGCCCACGTCGAAACCGACGAATGCGGCGCACCGGAATTCTTCTCCAACGGTTCCAAGCTGCTGGTGGCGCGCACCGAGAACGGCAAGCTGACACCCGAGTCGATCCGCGAAGTCGCCCTCAAGCGCCAGGATATTCACTACCCTAAGCCACGGGTCGTGACCCTGACCCAGGCCACCGAAGTCGGCAGCGTCTACACCCCGGATGAAATCCGCGCCATCAGCCTCACCTGCAAGGAATTGGGGCTGAACCTGCACATGGACGGCGCGCGGTTTTCCAATGCCTGCGCTTTCCTCGGCTGCACCCCGGCGGACCTGACCTGGAAGGCCGGCGTCGACGTGTTGTGCTTTGGTGGTACGAAAAATGGCATGGCGGTGGGCGAGGCGATCCTGTTCTTCAACCACGACCTGGCCGAAGACTTCGACTATCGCTGCAAGCAGGCCGGGCAACTGGCCTCCAAGATGCGCTTTCTGTCCGCGCCTTGGGTCGGCCTGTTGCAGAACGACGCCTGGCTCAAGCACGCCCGCCACGCCAACCACTGCGCACAACTGCTGGCGCAGCTGGTCAGCGACATCCCCGGTGTGGAACTGATGTTCCCGGTCCAGGCCAACGGCGTGTTCCTGCAACTCTCGGAGCCGGCCATCGCCGCCCTCACCGCTCGCGGCTGGCGCTTCTACACCTTCATCGGCAAGGGCGGCGCACGCTTCATGTGTTCGTGGGACACCGAAGAGGCGCGGGTGCGGGAATTGGCGGCGGATATCCGGGAAGTGATGAGCGTCTGAGGCGACCGCAATCTGGCGGGAGAGGCTCTACTGTGGCGAGGGAGCTTGCTCCCGCTCGACTGCACAGCAGTCGCAATCCTGACGATGCAATCTCACTGATGGACCGCATGCACTTGTAAAGGAGCTGCTGCGCCCGGGCGCGGACCGGCCCAGCGCGAGCAAGCCCCCTCGCCACATAGGGGGTGGCTGGCGATCAGAACTCGATCCGCACATCCCCCTTCGGCACGCTGCAGCACGACAGGATGTAACCTTCGGCCTCGTCGTCCTCGGTGATCCCACCGTTGTGATCCATCTCCACTTCCCCGCCCAGCTTCAACACTTTGCACGTGCCGCAGATGCCCATGCCGCAAGCCTTGGGAATCATCATGCCGAGCTTGGCGGCCGCGGCGTGGACGGTTTCGCCCGGCGCCACGCGAATGCTCTTGCCCGAGGAAGTGAACTCCACCAGGTGCAGGTCCGCTGCATCGACCTCCGGCGCCTCGGCAGCCTGTTCGGCTTGCTCCACTGCGTCGGCACGGGCTTCCGGTGGCGTGGCACCGAAGGATTCCTCGTGGTAACGCTTCATGTCGAAACCAGCGGCTTCCAGCAGGCGCTTGACCGCGTTCATGTACGGCGTCGGGCCGCAGCAGAACACTTCGCGCTCGAGGAAGTCCGGCGCCATCAATTCCAGCATCTTGTGGTTCAGGTAACCGCGGTAACCGGCCCAAGGCTCGCCCAGGCCATGTTTCTCGCAGATCAGGTGCAGGCTGAAGTTGTCGATCCGCGACGCCATGTGCTCCAGTTCGCGGTGGTAGATGATGTCCTTCGGCGAACGGGCGCTGTGGATGAACACCATGTCGACGTTGCCGTTGGTGTCGTAGTACCAGCGCGCCATGGACATGACTGGCGTGATCCCGACGCCACCGCTGAGGTAGAGGACTTTCGGGGCGGAAAAATCGATGGCATTGAACAGCCCCACCGGGCCGTGCACCGCCAGTTCCTGGCCTTCATGCAGGGTGTCGTGCAGCCAGTTGGACACCTTGCCCCCCGGCACGCGCTTGATGGTCACCGAAAAACTGTAGGGCACCGACGGCGAGCTGGAGATAGTGTAGGAGCGCATGACCTGCTGGCCTTCGATCTCCAGTTCCAGGGTCACGAACTGCCCCGGTTTGAAGAAGAACATGATCGGCTGGTCGGCCATGAAGCAAAAGGTGCGCACATCCCAGGTTTCCTGGATGACTTTGACGCAACGCACGATATGTCGGCCATTGGCCCAGGTCTGGGTGGTGACCGGGTTCAGGAAATTATTGGACATGCTGATCTCCACGGCCGACTACCGGCCTTCATGGTGGCGATTGTGCGCAGGCGCCGGAACCGTCGTTTACCTATTCGCGACATCCACGTACTTATCGCGACCAGCCCCCAACCACCGGGGCTTGCGCGTCGGGAACAGATTGGGCCATGTCGCCCATGGATAAGGTTCCGCCCCTGCGCGGCCCCACACTCGCTCCAACAGACAAACAATGTTTTCTGCCTTGCGTCGCACAACCGACTAGCCATTTTTCGTCGGCCACACAGATGGCCTTGAGGATAAAAACGATGGACGTGACCACCACCCTGAGCCTGGGCGATCCGCTGGAACCCGCACGCAAGGCCACCGCACAGATGCTGCAGGAGCGCGAGCGCACGTTCTCGCTGCCGCAGCCGTTCTACAGCGACGAGCGCCTGTTCGACATCGACATGCAGGAGATCTTCCAGAAGGAGTGGTTGATCGCCGGCATGACCTGCGAGATCCCGGCCAAGGGCAACTACCTGACCCTGCAAGTGGGCAAGAACCCGATCATCGTGATCCGCGGCGCCGAGGGCGTGGTGCATGCCTTCCACAACGTCTGCCGCCACCGCGGTTCGCGCTTGTGCACCAGCGACAAGGGCAAGGTCGCCAAACTGGTCTGCCATTACCACCAGTGGACCTATGAACTGGACGGTCGCCTGCTGTTCGCCGGTACCGAAATGGGTGCCGACTTCGACATGAAGCAGTACGGCCTCAAGCCGGTGAATGTGAAGACTTCCGGCGGCTACATCTTCATCAGCCTGGCGGAAAACCCACCACCGATCGACGATTTCCTGTCTACGTTGAATCACTACATGGAACCGTACGACATGGAAAACACCAAGGTGGCGGTACAAACCACCTTGATGGAAAAAGCCAACTGGAAACTGGTGCTGGAGAACAACCGCGAGTGCTACCACTGCGGCGGCTCGCACCCGGAGTTGCTCAAGACCCTGCTGGAGTGGGACGACGTCACCGACCCGCGCGCCGACCAGGCCTTCAAGGATCACGTAGCCGAATCCGCCGCTGCCTGGGAAGCCGAGAAGATCCCTTATGCCCACAAGAGTTTCGGCCTGCGTAACCGTATCGTGCGCATGCCGCTGCTCAAGGGCACCGTGTCGATGACCCTGGACGGCAAGCAGGGCTGCGCCAAGTTGATGGGTCGCATCAAGAACCCGGACCTGGGCTCGATGCGTATCCTGCACCTGCCGCACTCGTGGAACCACTGCATGGGCGACCACATCATCGTGTTCACCGTGTGGCCGATCAGCGCCCAGGAAACCATGGTCACCACCAAGTGGCTGGTTCACAAGGACGCGGTCGAAGGCGTGGACTACGACGTGGAGCGCATGCGCCAGGTCTGGGACGCCACCAACGACCAGGACCGTCGTCTGGCCGAAGAAAACCAGCGCGGCATCAACTCCACCGCCTACCAGCCAGGCCCGTACTCCAAGACCTATGAGTTCGGCGTGGTGAACTTCGTGGATTGGTACAGTGAGCGCATGCTCAACAACCTCGGCGCCGAACCGGCTCCGTACCTAAAGGGCGTGCCGGTCCAGGGCTAAAAGCAAAGGCTCGCGAGCAGGCTCGCTCCCACAGTTGACTGAGTCTCTTCAGAAGGAACTCGGTTGAATGTGGGAGCGAGCCTGCTCGCGATTGGGTCTCACATTCACCCAATCACTGAAGACCAGCGCACCGACCCATCCTCCCCATAAAACGTCTCTTCGATGTTCTCCCCCACCAGCCGCACCTTCACATACCCGTTCAACACCCGCTCCGGATACACCTCATCCCCGGCCAGCTTCGTTTCCGACCACAACACCCGAGCATGGCCGTTCAGCTCGCTGGTAGTGCCATAGGGAATCGCCCCGTGCCCGGCGCAACGGGCGTGCAACCCACCTTGAGGGGCATAACAGATACCGTTGTGCAGGTGCCCCCAATACCAGTAATCCGGCTCCCGGCCCAGGGCGTCGCACACCGGCTGGTACAGTGTGGTCTTGTGGTGCCCGGAAATATCGAAGCCCTGGTGATGGCTGAGCACCATCAGCTTCTTGCGCTTGGGCAGGTTTTTCATCCAGTCGATCTGTTGCGCGTTGAGGGTGCCGTCCATGTACAGGTTCATCGCGTCGGAGGCATAGGCCGTGTCGAGGCCCACCACCAGCCAGTCGTCGTTGTACAAGGCAAAGTAGCTGGTGCCCTGCTGCACCGGGAAGCGCTTGGCCAGTTCCTTGAAATAGCCATGGGCGCCGCTGTACATCTCATGGTTGGAGTTGAGGGTGAACGAACCGTGCTTGCCCTGCGGCCAGCCGACCATGTCGACGTCTTCCTGGGAATGGGTCCCGGCGTAGTACACATCCCCCAAGTGAATGGTGAAATCGGCCCGGGCCAGTTGCATCTGGTTGGCGACCGCCACTGCCGGGGCATGACTGTCGAAAGGCCCGGTGCCCCAGTCGCCGGCGATGGCCAAGACTACATCACTGTCCATCCTGACCAGTGCCGGATTGGTCGCGAACGGCGCGTGGTGCCGCAGGTTCTCGATCCACTTGAGCAACGCCTCGCTCCACAACAGGTCCAGCAGTTCCCATTTGCGACAACCAAGCAAGGTACCGTCCTTGAGCACCCGGGTCGGCAATTCGTCCTCCGTTTGCGGCAGCGGCGTGGCGTTGCCGATTTTCAGGATCGACAGACCATGGGACAGCTCCCATGGCACCGCCGGCTCGTCGTCCGGCAGGTCGCCGTGCTCGATGACGTGCCGGGCCTGGTCGTGCCCCCGTTCCAGCAGTTTGACGATGGCCTGGAACTCCTCGGGCTCCAGGTCGTTGACGAGCTTCTTCCAGGACATTTCCAGCCGCGTGACCAACCCGTGCAGGCGGACCTTGACCTTGTCGAACTCATGTTCCAGATGGTGCAGTAATGACATGGGAACGCTCCTTCGCTATGCCCTGGGCTACAGGGTCTTCATGAATTCAATCAGGGCGCGCTTGTCGATATCCGACAGTTGCGTGCCATACAGGTGACCGCCGTTGTGATTGCCCTCCAGGCGAGTGTCGTACTTGAAGTCCGCCGACTTTTTCATCTGCGCGCCGCTAGTGACGAAGCCGACCTTCTCCTGGTCGTAGAGGTCGGAGCCGGTGTAGAACACCTGCGGCCGTTTCTCCGGTGTCTGCAGCAGGTCCCACAGGGTCGGCACCGAGCCGTTGTGCAGGTAAGGCGCCCGTAGCCAGATGCCGTCGGTGGGCGTGTTGCTGTAGCTCTGGGTCTTGCGATAGGCCTCGAAGTCGAACGGCGGTTTCTTGAAGCCATGGAAGGCCGCCACCAGCCCTGTGGTGAAGGAATTCAGCCGATGGGGATCGGTGCCCAGCTGATCGATATTGGTAGTGACCTGGCCGGTGTCGCTGCGGCCGAAGTCGTGGCAACCGGCGCAGTTCTTATCCCAGATCGGTTTGCCCTGGGCGACTTTCGCCTGATCCAGGGCGAACGGCCAGGCCGGCGCCTTGTGGCCCAACAGCCAATTGGTGACCCGATTGAAACTCGGCGGCAGCACCGATTCCGGCGTCGCGCCCACGGCCATCGCCGCCGCGTAATTGCGCTCATGGATCTTGTTGTTATTGCCGTCCCAGTGCAGGTACATCGACTCCCGGGGTTTCTGGTTCCAGACCTGCGGCAAGTCCACGGTGCCGATGGTCGAGTCATCCGGGAAGCCGAACACCACCATTTTGGTCGGGTTGAAGGTGTCGGTGCGTCCCGGGCCCTGGGCCGGACGCAGTTTCTGCCAGGCGTAGGCCTGCTTCTGCTTGAGCAGCGCGCTCTTGGCCATCGGGATGATCAGGTAGCGGTTGTAGAGCTTCTCGAAAAAGCCCAGCTCGAACCTGGCATTGATCGCCGTCATCACCGCCTCGGGGGTGAATTTCGGGTCGCTGGCGCAATCGTAGGCGAACCATTGAAAGGCTTGCAGTTGCAAGGTATTGGCCGGTGCCGTGGCGACCGGAACCGCGACGTCCGAGGCGTTGGCCCGGTAGGACCCGGTGTGGCACAGCGCGCAGTTAGGTTCCACGGTGGGATAGCCGAGTTGCCGCTTCGCCATGCCGATGGGCAGGTCGTTGCCATTTTCATAGAGGAAGCCGAACACCTCGTAGCCGCCAGGCTTGGGCAGTTTCTCCGGGCACATCTGCGGCAGCACGGCGAACAGGTAGTACGGAATCCGCGCCTCGATGCCCAGGCCGATGGCCGCGTACTTGTAGTGGTCCTCGTCGGAGGTGAAGTCCGGCTGCGGCACCTCGCGGATCATCTGATACCAGGTCTGGTAGCCGATGAAACCCAACAGCAGCACGACCACCAGGGTGCCGATCCTGAAGCCGTGGCTTTGCCAGTGCCGGGCCCAACCGGCGCGCCACTCGCGCCAGCCTGCGCGGAGCAAGGCCAGCGGACGGTTCTGCGCCGGGCTGCCCAGGTACAACAGCACACCCAGGATCAGGAACATGCTCAAGTCGCCCAGCAGCATCGGTTCGAACAAATGACCCTGGTTGTTGGTGTTGATCAGATAGATCCAGAACACCACCGCCACCAGCCGCGACAGTACGCACAGCCACGAATTCACCACGAAACGCGGCGCGTTGAAGCCCGAAGGCATGTAGAACAGGCTGATCCCCACCAGCAGCATGCCGGTGTTCTCCAGCCAGGGATCGGACAGCACGGGCGGCAGGCCGAGCATGGACGTCAGCAATGCCGGCGCGAACAGCGCCGGAATCGCGAAGACCATGTTCATGACAATCCCGACCCAGATGATGCGTTGGAACCAGCGGATGTAAGTGTTCATGGGCATCCTTTTCCTTCTTCTTTGGCTCAGAGCAACGCTTTTTGTGGCGAGGGAGCTTGCTCCCGCTGGGGCGCGCAGCGCCCCCCAAATACCAAAAGCGAAGACTGCTTCGCCCGAGCGCGGACCGGCCGAGCGGGAGCAAGCTCCCTCGCCACGGGTTCACCACGACTTCAACCCAACGCAGTCTTCTCCAAGTGTTCAAGGATGATCGGATACACATCCACCACCGCATCCTTGCCGAAGATGCAGTCGATATGGCCGTAGCCCGGTATCTCGTGGCGGCTGAACAGTTGCGGGCCGTGCAGGTCGCACAGGCGCTCATAGGTCTTGAGGGTGCTTTGCGGCAGGTAGCATTGGTTGTCGGAACCGCTGATGAAGCAGATCGGCAGTTTCAGCCGGTCGAAATGCGGCATGTAGACGTCGTTGCCCTTGAAGTCCACCAGGTGCCCTTTGCGCACGATCAGCGCCAGGTGCTCGAAGGTGTGCATGTTCGACTCGCCGAACAGCTCATGCAGGTTGTCGTGCAGGGTTTCGTTGAGGGTGTCGTGGCGGTACAGCGACGCGTACATGAAGGTGATGCGGTGGCAGACCGGGTTGGTGCAGTAGCCCTGGGCCTCGATCCGGGCATAACCATTCAACGCCTTGTCGTAGAGTTTGTTGAACCAGTTCTCCTTGGTGTCGGCGTAGGCCGTCAGGGATTTGATGCCGATGGCATCGAGCATCCCCGGCAGGTGCAGGCCGGCTTTCAAGCCGGTGGCGGTAGCGACCACCGTGTCGGCGGCAATCTGCGAGCAGACCACCGAGCGCACCCCTTGCAACCCGGCCAGCATCGACATGAAAAACGTCGTCGCGCCGTAGCAGTGCACCACGCACTGCACGTCACGGGCCAGGGTCGCTTGCTGGATCTGCTCGATGGCTGCCTTGAAGTCGTATTGGGCCACTTGGTCGCCGTTCCATTCCTGCTTGCTTACCGGCAGCAGGATGCTCACCCGCAGATCCAGCAACCACACGTCGTACTGGTGCTTGCACAGGTACTCCAGCAGGTTGGTGTGGATGGTGTCGGTGGAGAAAATATTCGAACCCACGCCCAAGCCATGCACCAGCATCACCGGGCCCTTGGTGCCTGCCTGGTAGCGGGTCAGGCGCAGTTGGACATTGTCCTCGGTCTCGAAGAAATGCACGGTCGGCGCCGGTGCATCCAGCGGCCGCTTGATCCTCGGCGGCGCGTCCGGGTTGAAGTAGATGTCGCCGGCAAACACCCCGCCATAGCTTTCCCAGAGGATCCCGGCGAAGAACTTGCCGAACCGCGCCAGCGCATCCAACCGTTCGCGCTCGTTGCGCGCGTTGAGCACTTTCATGGTGGTCATCTGCCTGGCGAAATCGGCCGGCAGGATGTGCATTACCCCCGAGCCAAGCACCGCGCCGGTCTTGTCCGGGCCGCGATAAAGCGTGACGTACAACGTGCTGGTGTCGTGCCAGATATTCAGCACGCCATTGTCCTCGGGCACGGTCTTGAAAGCGCTGAAGTAATAGTCGGTGCCGTCTTCGGCGGTCAGTTTCATGTCGTAGTTCATGTGCCGCACGCCGACCTGTTCCTGATATTGCTCGAACAGATTGAACACCCCGTTGCTGGCGACCAGCGGCTGGGGCGAGAGCAGCGGTGCGTCCAGGGTGCCGACGATGGTCGCGGCGTGCTCCGGCTCCTTGATCAGTCGATTGAGATCGTCGCCGGTAATGGTCAGGGTGAATTCGATAGGCGAGTTATCGTTTTTGCCACGCTTGGCCGCCGCTTCGTAAAGCGACAGATCGGTGCCCTGGGGTTGGGTAAAGGCTGTGGAAAAGTAGCCCTTCATCGTCTCGGTGAACTGCACCCCGAGGGTCGGCGCAGCCACCGGTTTACGCGGCGCCGAAGGCAGCGTGTAATCGATGCTCCAGCCATGGTCCGCCGCGAGCAGCCCCATGTTGCGTTCGCTCACGGCCGATATCGTCAACAGCGGATTGACCGCCAGCGAGGTCGGTATCACGGCGCCATCGGCCACGTACAATCCGGGGTGGACGTCCGTGCCGCTGGTGCCGCTGAATACCTGGCCCTTGTGATTGACCACGCCTTGGGTCGCATCGTCGCCCATCACGCAACCGCCCAACGGGTGGACTGAAACGATGCTGTGCCTGAGCAGCTTGGTCCAGATCGGGTTCTCCACCCAGATCCCGCCCAGGGCCTTGGTGCTCTGGTGCAGGCGCTCATTGCCGAGGGTCACGTTTTCCTGCTCGCCGACGCCAGGCCAATCGATGCGCAGCTGGTCCTTGCTGTCGAGCACCATGCGACCCTTGCCGTTGTCGTGGCTCATGATCAGGTAGGTCTGCATGTTATGCAGCGCGCCGTAGTAAGGGCCGCGCACCAGGCTTTCGGCTTCGCGACCCTTGTATTTGAGGCTGGCGCCGAAACCGGTGTCGGTGGGCACGCCGATCATTGCGGCGAACGCCGCCATGCTCGGCACCATCGGCCGGCCGAGGGCGCCGGGGATCGAGCCTTCCTCGATGACCATGCGGCTGCGCCAGTCGCCCTCGGTGCGCATGTCGATGATCGAGGTGATGCACGGCCCCACCGGTTCCAGTTCCTTGGCCGAGTGGGCGCCAAAGCCGATGCCGTTGATGGTCTGGTCGCAGTTGTGGCCAAAGCCGAGGATGTCGCCGTTGCCACTCATGTTCTCGCCCAACTGGTTGGACATCGACAGGCCTCTGTCCCGCGAGCGCAGCATGATTTCGGTAGAACCCAGGGTCCCGGCGGACACCACCACGATGTCGGCACGCACGAACAGGGTCGGCGCAGAGAACAACTCGCGGCCGCTGTCCAGGTATTGGAAGTGCACGATCCAGCCATTGCCGTCGCGTTCCAAGTGGCGCACCTCGGCCTGGCAGAAAATCTCCGCGCCATGGTTCCAGGCATCCGGCAGGTAGTTCATCAACGTGGTGTTCTTGGCCTTGTTGTTACAGCCCGAGACGCAATCGCCACAACCATTGCACGGCAGTTGTTCGACGCCGACGTGGTTGAGGTTGTCGGGCAGTTTGTCGAAGGTCACGTTGATCGGCGGCTTGTAGAAATGCGCGCCTTGCTTGAGGTAATCGGCCGACTTCTTGTGAGCATCGAGCTTGGGCAGCTTTGGCTGCGAGGCTGGATACGGATTGGGCTTGAGCATCTCCCGGGCCCGCTCATAGCCGTCCTTAAGCAGTGTGTCACGGTGCTCGCGCACCGCCTGCGGCCAGCGCGGATCCTCGAACACGCCCGGCTCCGGCTCCAGCGAAACGTTGGCGTTGATCAACGAGGTCCCACCCAGGCCACAACCGACCACCACGTTCTGCTGGGCATTGACGTGCAAATCATACAACCCGGTGCGCGAACCGATGTGGCCGTCCGGGTCATGCACCTGCAGGTCCTCGGTGGCCGCCAGCAGGGTGTTGGGATACTCGCCGGGCTGTATCTCGCGGCCACGCTCCAGCAGGCACACCTTGCGCCCGGCCCGGGACAGGCGCGAGGCGGCAATGCCACCGCCGTAGCCGGAACCGATGACAATCACGTCGTAGTGTTCCTGGATTTGGCTGATGGGGGTTGAGATCCGTGTCATGTTCAGTCCTCTCAAGGCAGATGGGGCAACTCTGCGGTTGCCTGCAATCGGGCGCACGAACGCCTGGCCACTCTCTCGTAGGGGTTCGAGCGGCAGTCAGCGGTGTTGCGGGAAGATTCAGATGGTCAAGGGAGCGCTATAGCCGCGCACGCGGATTGGCGGCACGCCAATGAGCACGCAGGGGCAACGAGGTAGGGCATGGCGGGCGGGCTATGACAGTGAAAAGCGGACAAGCGTGGTAGGGCTGGCTATCCATCATGCGTTCTCCCTGAACCTGATGTGGATAAAAACGGAGTCCTTGTGCCCTGAGTGAAGACAGGCGACAGGTCCTAGTCAAGCCAGTTCCTTAGAACTGTACGAAATTTGATCTATTTCGATTGCGACTAAGCCCGCCGTGGCGTGGAGAGGTTTGAATACAAGTTATCCACAACACAGCCCACAGCAAATGGGGACAAGTTGGATGAGACCGGGGGTTTTCTTTCCGTAAAGCGAAGAAAAACCGTGACTTATGCGCAGCTATGATTTGCATTAGGCGTAGGTTATTTTTTAATCAATCACTCGTAACCCTTGCCGTACAAGGGCTATGGCGGTGAGCGAACACCTTATCCACAGAAGCGCCAACAGCGTTTGGGGGTAATTTTGACGGTTCTGTGGAAAAACACCTCTACACCGTGTAACACGCGGCTTTTTAGGAAAAATCCCGCTGCAACCCAGGCATTTGATCATTTAATGATCAAATGCCTGGGAGCTACGTACCGTATGGCTTACAGACGATAGCGAACATCTTATCCACAGAAGCGCCAACAGAGATTGGGGGCAAATGCACGCAGCTCCAGCTCGCTATCTACCGGGAAAAGCCAGCTAAAACCGTAGGTTAGGCTGGTTGTTTTTTGAGCGCAGGCCCGCAGGGCTTGATTGACGTGGGTCAGGGCGAGGGGCGAACAGGTTATCCACAGAGGCGCGCACAGGGATTGTGGGAAACTCGGCAAGTTTGTGGGTAAACCATCCCCCTGTGGGAGCGAGTCTGCTCGCGATAGCGATCTATCAGTCAACAACATCAGCGACTAACAGATTGCTATCGCGAGCAAGCTCGCTCCCACAGGAGTTCCAGACGATCTTGGGACTAGCGGACCACGCCCTCTTCAATCAACAGCTTGAGAATTGCCTCAGCGCCAGCCTCCGGGGTCACCCCCTTGAGCACCTGCCCGCCTCCGCCGCTGGCCTTGGCCGTGGCGGCTTTCATGCGGTCGGCGCCGCTCTTGGCCTTGATGACTTTGAGTCGCTTGGGCCGTGGCTTGGCCGGTTGCAGGGTCGCTACGGCAAGCAGCGTGTCGTCGATTACCTCGACTTCCTCGGCATGCAGGGCGCCACGTCGCGCCGGGCCGTAGGCGCTTTGCCGAGGCTTGGGCGCGGCGTTATCCACAGTCGCCAGGAATGGCAGGCGCACTTTCAGGCGGCGGCGTTGCCCACGGGGCAAGGCCTGCAGCACCAGTGCCGTGCCATTGTCGATGGATTCGACCTGGGCCAGCCCCACCACCAGCGGCCAGCCGAGGTTTTCCGCCAGCAGGAACGGGAGCATGCCCGAGCCCTCGCCGGTTTCAGCCTGGCTGCCGGTCAGCACCACCTGAGCACCGGCGTCACGTAGATAATCGGTCAGGGCCGGTAATGCATCGGCCCCGTCAGGGTTTTCCAGCACATGGAGATCGTCCAGGCCCATACCCAGGTAAGCCCGCAGGGCCGGTTCGGCCACGTCACCGGCGTGCAGCACCTGTAAGTCGTTGCCGGCCAGTTGCAAGCCCAGCTCCACGGCGCGGGCATCCTGCTCGGCGCGCCGTGGGCGACCGGAGGTCGGGTGGGCGCCGATGGACACCAGGCTGATCACTTGAGTCGTCATGCTTGAATCCTTCGCTTAGGCCGCGTCGCGTTTGGCTTCGTTGCGGTAAGCCTCTACCGCAGCGATCAGCGCCTTGAAGATCGCCGAGCTGTCACCGATCACCGACAGGTCCGCCCGTTTGATCATGTCGCAGCCCGGATCGAGGTTGATCGCCACCACCTTGTCGCAGGCACCGATGCCTTGCAGGTGCTGGATCGCCCCGGAAATGCCCACGGCCACGTAGACCCGCGCCGTGACCCAGGTGCCGCTGGCGCCGACCTGGCGGTCGCGGGCCATGAAGCCATCGTCCACCGCCACTCGCGAGGCGCCTTCAGTCGCGCCCAGGGCGGCGGCGGCCTGGTGGAACAGTGCCCAGTCCTTGACGCCGTTGCCGCCGGAGAAAATGAACTCGGCTTCGGCCATCGGGATCGCGCCCGGGTCCACCGCCACCGCACCCAGGTCTTCGATACGCGACAAACTGCGCGCCACGCTTGTGGATAACTCCACCGGCAAGGCTTCATGACGGGATTCACTGACCGGCTCGGCACATTCGGCTGCGGCCAGGATCAACCGCGCCAATGGCCGGGCCAAGTCCTGCAAGCCGGCACCGGCGCGGCCGATGCACTCTTCGCCCTTGACCTGCCAGACCCGCGTGGCCGGGCGCTCGCCCAGAGCCGCGGCGAAACGCCGGCCCAGTTCGCCGCCACCGCTGCGACTGTCGGGCAGCAACCAATGACGCGGGTTGAACTGATTATCCACAGCCCGCAGGCCCTGGACCCGCTGTTCCGGTGCATAACCATTGAACTCGTCCCCTTCGAGCACCAACAAGCGATCGACGCCCGCCGTGGCGAACGCGCTTTCCTTATGCTCACCGAAGACCACCGCCAAGACGGCACCGTCGGAGCCGGCCAACTGATGAGCCAGGCCCAACAGATCGCGGTCGTGGCTGCTGAGGCGGCCACCGACCATGTCGGGCACGACGCTGATGTAGAACGCCGGTTGCGGAACCTGATGCAGCGGCAGTTGCACTTCGACAGTGGCGCTGCGTTTGCTGGTGCCGCCCTGCTGGGCACCGCTGCGGTCAATGCGCTTGATACCGTTGGGGCCGATGAAACCGACGCCATGGACATTCTTGCGAATGACGCCGTTAGGCCCCATCCAGCTGTGCTGCACCGGTTGCATGGCCGCGTGCAGCGGGTGCAGGCGGTTGCGGGCGATCCACTCGGCGCGAGGGTCGCGGCGGATGATGTCGCTCATTAATGCACCTCCGCAGGTTCACGTTTGGTCGAGGCCACCGGCTTGCTCGGCGCCGCGTCTTCGAGCAATGCGTCGGCCACCAGCTCGGCGATGTCCTTGATCATCGGGCGAGGTTCGACCACGCCTTCGAGCATCGCGGTGCACTGTGGACAACCCACGGCCACCAGTTCGGCACCGGTTTCACGGATGTCCTCCATGCGCATGTCAGGGATCCGCTGCTTGCCCGGGATGTCGGTGATCGGCGCACCGCCACCGCCACCGCAGCAACGGGAGCGGAAGCCGGAACGCTGCATTTCCTTGACCTCGATGCCCAGTGCGCGCAGCACCTGGCGCGGGGCCTCGTACTCGCCGTTGTAGCGACCCAGGTAGCACGGGTCGTGGTACGTCACACTGTCACCCTTGTGCTGGCCGAGATTGAGGGCGCCAGCGCCGATGATCTCCGCCAGGTAAGTGCTGTGATGCTGCACCAGGTAGTTGCCATCGAAGGCACCGTACTCGTTTTTCAGTACGTGGAAGCTGTGAGGGTCGCAAGTGACGATGCGGTTGAAGCTGTATTTGGCCAGGGTCTGGATGTTGCGCTTGGCCAACAGCTGGAACGTCGCTTCATCACCCAGGCGCCGGGCCACGTCGCCGCTGTCGCGTTCCTCGAGGCCGAGCACGGCAAAATCGATCTTCGCCGCCTTGAGCACTTTGACGAACGCACGCAGGGTACGCTGGTTGCGCATGTCGAAGGCGCCGTCACCGACCCAGAAGAGCACGTCGGTGGATTTCTTCTCGCTGAGCAGGTTCAGGTTCAAGTCCGCCGCCCAGTTCATCCGCCCGCCCGGGGCGAAGCCGCCAGGGTTGTCGGTGGCAATGAGGTTTTCCAGCACCTCGGCGCCCTTGTTCGGGGTGGCGCCTTTTTCCAGGGTCAGGTGCCGGCGCATGTCGACGATGGCATCGACGTGCTCGATCATCATCGGGCACTCCTCGACGCAGGCACGGCAGGTGGTGCACGACCACAGCGTCTCGGCGTCCACCAGGCCATTGACGATCGGCTGGTGCGGATTACCGCCGTGCTCGCCCACCGGCTTGCCCGGATACGGGCTGCCGGCGAACTTGGCATCGGTACCGCCGGCCAGGCCGACGACCATGTCCTGAATGAGTTTTTTCGGGTTCAGCGGCTGACCGGCGGCGAACGCCGGGCAAGCGGCTTCGCATTTACCGCACTGCACGCAGGCGTCGAAGCCGAGCAACTGGTTCCAGGTGAAATCCTTGGGTTTCTCCACACCCAGCGGCGCGGCCGGGTCGTTCAGGTCCAGCGGCTTGAGGCCGGTGGAGCGACCGCCGCCAAAGCGCTCGGCACGACGGTGCCAGGCCAGGTGCAGGGCGCCGGCGAAAGCGTGCTTCATCGGCCCGCCCCAAGTCATGCCGAAGAACAATTCCGAGACGCCCCACAGCACGCCAATCCCCAGGATTGCCGCCAGCACCCAGCCGCCGAAGTTCTCCGGCAGGATACCGGTCACCGGCAGGGTCACCAGGAAGAACGATACCGAGAATGCCAGCAGGCTTTTCGGCAGGCGCATCCACGGGCCTTTCGACAGACGTGACGGCGGATTGCGCCGACGCAGGTAGACGAAGATTGCGCCGACGAACATCACGGCGGACATCAGCAGCAACGCATAGCCGAGGAAGCGGTTATGCAGGCCGAAACCGTGGACCAGGATCGCCAGCACGACGGACGCCACCGCACCACCGGCCGTGGCCACGTGGGTGTTGGCAATGTATTTGTCCCGCGCCACCACGTGGTGCAAATCCACCATGTAGCGCTTGGGCATGGCGAAGAGGCCGCCGATCAGGTCAACCTTGGACGGCCGCCCCCGGCGCCACATGTTTACCCGGCGCAAGGCGCCGAGGACCGCGAGGCCCAGGGCAGCGAAGAGCAGGATGGGGAGAAGGGTGTTAAGCATCAGAGTCACCTCTGCGAGGTGCGAGCTACAAGCTGCAAGCGGCAAGAAAGAGCAGCGGAGACCGTGCTTTTACTTGTAGCTTGTAGCTTGCCGCTTGCAGCTACGCCGTCAAAAATCCTTACAGAGCCGAAGCGCGTCATAGATGGCGGCGTGTGTATTACGCTGGGCCACGCAGTCGCCGATGCGGAACAGCAGGTAGCCATCGCCGCTCTGCTCCAGGCACGGCTGGGGCTTGATCGCGAACAGGGCTTCGACGTCAATCTGACCCTTGTTGCGCGACCCTTCCTTCAGCGCGTAATAGATTTCCTCGTCCGGCCGCACGCCGTTCTCCACCACCACCTGGTCGACTACGCGCTCTTCCTTGGCACCGGTGTATTCGTTCTCCAGCACCGCCACCAGCTTGTCGCCTTCGCGGTAGACCTTCTCCAGCATCATGTCCCCGGTCATGATTACTTCTTTGGGGTACATGCTACGGTAGTAGGTCGGGAACGAGGTGCCGCCAATCGCAACGCCCGGCTTGATGTCGTCGGTGACGATCTCGACCTGGCTGCCCTTGTCGGCCAGGAAGTCGGCCACCGACATGCCAGTGAACTCGCAGATGGTGTCGTAGACCAGCACGTTCTTGCCAGGCAGCACCTTGCCGTCGAGCACGTCCCAGCTGCTGACCACCAGCCCTTCGGCGGCGCCCCAGTGCTCGTTCTGCTCCACGTTCGGATGCCCGCCGACGGCCAGCACCACCACGTCCGGACGCAGGTCCATGATGGTCGCCGCGTCAGCCGCTACGCCCAGGCGAAGGTCGACTTTCAAGCGCGCCAGTTCCAGTTGGAACCAGCGGGTAATACCAGCGATCTGGTCCCGTTGCGGCGCCTTGGCAGCAGTGGTGATTTGCCCGCCAATGAATTCCTTCTTCTCGAACAGGGTCACGTCGTGGCCGCGCTCGGCAGCGACGCGTGCCGCTTCCATGCCCGCCGGGCCGGCACCGACCACCACCACCTTGCGTTTCGGCCCGGTGGATTTCTCGATGATGTGCGGCACGCCCATGTACTCACGGGACGTCGCGGCGTTCTGGATGCACAGCACATCCAGGCCCTGGTACTGACGGTCGATGCAGTAGTTGGCACCGACGCACTGCTTGATCTGGTCGACCTGGCCCATCTTGATCTTGGCGATCAGGTGCGGGTCGGCGATGTGGGCGCGGGTCATGCCGACCATGTCCACATAACCGCCTTCCAGGATCCGCGTGGCCTGGTTCGGGTCCTTGATGTTCTGCGCGTGCAGGACAGGAACCTTGACCACTTCCTTGATACCGGCGGCCAGGTGCAGGAACGGCTCCGGTGGATAACTCATGTTCGGGATGACGTTGGCCAGCGTGTTGTGGGTGTCGCAACCCGAACCGACCACGCCGATGAAATCCAGCATGCCGGTGTCGTCGTAGTACTTGGCGATCTGCTTCATGTCCTCGTGGGACAGGCCATCGGGGTGGAACTCGTCACCACAGATGCGCATGCCCACGCAGAAATCGTCGCCCACTTCGGCGCGCACGGCCTTGAGCACTTCCAGGCCGAACTTCATGCGGCCTTCGAAGCTGCCGCCCCATTCGTCGGTGCGCTTGTTGACCCGCGGGCTCCAGAACTGGTCGATCATGTGCTGGTGCACGGCGGACAGCTCGACACCGTCCAGGCCACCGGCCTTGGCGCGGCGCGCAGCCTGGGCATAGTTGCCGATCACCCGCCAGATTTCTTCCGGCTCGATGGTCTTGCACGTGGCACGGTGCACCGGCTCGCGCACGCCCGACGGCGACATCAGGGTCGGCCAGTTGAAGCCGTCCCAACGCGAGCGACGGCCCATGTGGGTAATCTGGATCATGATCTTGGCGCCATGCTTGTGCATGGCGTCGGCCAGGTTCTGGAAGTGCGGGATGATGCGGTCGGTGGACAGGTTCACCGAGCTCCACCATTCCTGCGGGCTGTCGATGGCCACCACCGACGAGCCGCCGCAGATCGCCAGGCCGATGCCGCCCTTGGCTTTCTCTTCGTAATACTTCACGTAACGGTCGGTGGTCATGCCGCCGTCGGTCGCGTAGACCTCCGCGTGGGCGGTGCTGAGCACGCGGTTGCGGATGGTCAGTTTGCCGATCTGGATCGGCTGGAACATTGCTTCAAAAGCCATGGCGCGGTCCTCGACTTACAACGGCTTGACGATGAACAGGCCGTCGTCGTGGCCTTCTTCGGAACCGCCATAGACCTGCTCGGCCACGGTGCGGATCGAACTGCCACGGGCGGCCAGGATCTGGTCCATGGCGCCGGCGAACCAACCTGTGAACATGTAGTCGACCTTGCGCCCGACCTTGCCGTACACGTAGACGAACGCCGAGTGCTCGAGCTTGACGCTGCAGGTGCCTTTGTCCAGGTCGATATCCTGGATCTTGAACAGGCCCCAGCCGCGCTGCGACAGACGCTTCATGTAGTGCTCGAACACCGCGACGCCTTCCAGACCATGGCATTCGGCTTCTTTTTCACACCAGTGCCAGGCGGATTTGTAGCCGGCCTTGTAGAGAATCTCGGCGTAGGCCTCGGCGCCCAGCACCTCCTCGATCCCCATGTGGTTGTTGACGAAGAAGTGACGCGGCACGTACAGCATCGGCAGGGCGTCGGAGGTCCAGACACCGGTTTCGCTGTCGACTTCGATAGGCAGTTGGGGGGCGATTTTGGCCATGAAAACTTGACTCCGGAAATTCGTGATCATTACTGAGCGAAGCGTTTGCTTTTGCTCTTATAAAAAAGCTGCGTGAATGCCTTTGGAGCCGTAGCGAGCACGTCGAGAGCAAGGAAGGACCGGAGCGACAAGCGAGACAGTACGCATGTACGGCGAGCTTGGCGCGAGGACCTGACGCAGCTATCGGCGAGCGGAGTAGGCTCCAGAGGTATTCACTCGCCCCAGACGTCCTTCAGGACGTTCACCCAGTTTTCGCCCATGATTTTGCGTACTACTCGCTCGGAGTGACCGCGCTTGAGCAGCGTCTCGGTGAGGTTCGGGAACTCGCCCACGGTGCGGATGCCCAGCGGGTTGATGATCTTGCCGAAGTTGGTCAGGCGGCGGGCGTAGCCCTTGTCATGGGTCAGCATTTCGAAGAACGCCTGGTCGTGACCCTGGGTGAAGTCGGTACCGATGCCGATGGCGTCTTCGCCAACGATGTTCATGGTGTACTCAATGGCCTCGGCGTAGTCGTCGATGGTCGAATCGATGCCCTTGGCCAGGAACGGCGCGAACATGGTCACGCCGACGAAACCGCCGTGGTCGGCAATGAACTTCAGCTCTTCATCGGACTTGTTGCGCGGGTGCTCTTTGAGGCCGGACGGCAGGCAGTGGGAATAGCAGACCGGCTTCTTCGATTCGAGGATGACCTCTTCGGAGGTCTTGGAACCGACGTGGGACAGGTCGCACATGATGCCGACGCGGTTCATCTCGGCGACGATTTCACGACCGAAGCCCGACAGGCCGCCGTCACGCTCGTAGCAGCCGGTGCCCACCAGATTCTGGGTGTTGTAGCACATCTGCACCACACCGACGCCGAGCTGCTTGAAGATCTCGACGTAACCGAGCTGGTCTTCGAACGCATGGGCGTTCTGGAACCCGAAGATGATGCCGGTCTTGCCCTGTTCCTTGGCGCGACGGATGTCGGCGGTGGTTTTCACCGGGATCACCAGGTCGCTGTTTTCGCGGATCAGTTTCTGGCTGGCGACGATGTTATTGATGGTGGCCTGGAAGCCTTCCCACACCGACACCGTGCAGTTGGCGGCGGTCAGGCCGCCTTTGCGCATGTCTTCGAACAGGTCGCGGTTCCATTTGGCAATGATCAGCCCGTCGATAACGATGCTGTCGGCGTGCAATTCGGCTGGGCTCATCAGGCAGTCCCCTTTTATCGGATTTCATGCGCCGAATCGTCTGCCGGCGCTTTGGGGCCAGCATATGCCTCGGGGCCGTGGGGACCGGGTGCAAAAACGACAGGGGAATTGCCGAAAGCGTCAATCACCGACATTGGGCCATGACAGGCCCACCCTGCCCGTCTGTTCTTTAGCCCACGGTTGCGCCAGAATCCGCGGCATCACTGGCTTTCACTGGACTTGAGCGGCAACGCGATGAAATCAATCTTCCTGGCTTTGGCACTGATCAGCACCGTCGCACACGCAACCGAAGACACCGAACCGAACCCTTGCGACGCCGTGGAAAACGACGTCCAGACCCTGGCCTGCTCGGCCTACGGCAAGACCGCCGCCGAACAACTGCTCAGCGAAAACCTGCAAAGCCTCAACGAACGCCTGCAAACCCGCTACGCCAGCGACAAGACCCAGCTGACCGACATCACCGCCAAGATCAAGGCCGCCCAGCAGCTGTGGCTCAAACAGCGCGAAGCCGACTGCGCCATCGCCGCCTTCCCGGCCAAACCCGGCAGCGAAGCCTACAAAATCGCCGAAAACGACTGCATGGCCCAGGTGAGCGATGATCGGTCGGAGTTTTTGGAGTCGATTGGGCAAGAGTGATGGCGCAACAAGAGCAAATCTTCATGATCTGGAGACGCACCGTGCAGTGACTTGCACCTGGAGCAATATCCCGACAACTTTCATCCGTTGGCGTTGAGGGAAATATAAGTCAGCATTTAAAAAAACTTATAAAAAACTTATATTTCCCATGAACACCATTCACTGGACCAGAAAGGCCGTTAAGCAGCTTCTGAGATTGCATTCTGTTCATCAGGTCCAGGTTCGGGATGCCGTTACGTTGCTCACCCGGATGCCTGATGTGACTAACGTCAAAGCGCTCGTCGGCCATGACTATGCGTACCGCCTCCGGGTGGGGAATTATCGAGTCATGTTCGACTGGGACGGGGCGATCAAGGTCGTCAGCATTCAAGAGGTCAAGAAACGCGATGAACGTACCTACTGATATTCAGATCATCAACGATGCAGACGGCAATCCGGCATTTGTGGTCATCCCATATGCCCAGTACGTTGCGCAAAAGCTGGAGCCCGACCTGATCCCCCATGAAGTCGTCAGCCGTATCGTCGACGGCGCAACCCCCATCCGCGCCTGGCGCGAACACCTGAGCCTGACCCAGGAAGACGTTGCCAGACGTCTCGGGATTTCTCAGCCGGCCTTTGCCCAGCAGGAATCCGTCGCCAAACCTCGCCGGGCGACTCGCGAGAAAATTGCCGCTGTCTTTGGCATCCATGCCGATCAGTTGGAGCTGTAGCTGCACGTCGTCTTGCAGCAGGGCGGCTCCGCCACCGCCTACTGTCAACTCTGACAGTAGGCGGATCACTACGAGAATCCTAGGATGAACCCACGCTTCGCTTTGCGGGGATTCTCGAATGCATGCGCTCACTGTCTTGCCCTTCTACGGCGCGGCCATTTTCATTGCCATCGTGCTGGGTATCGAGGCCGGTCGCCGGATCGGCAATCGTCATCTGGCCCAGGATCCCGAGGGCGCCCGCCAAGGCATCGGGGCCATTGAAGGCGCGGTGTTCGGTCTGTTGGCACTATTGATCGCCTTCACCTTCTCCGGCGCAGCCTCGCGCCTGGATCAACGGCGAGCGTTGATCATTGCCGAAACCAACGCCATGGGTACCGCCTGGCTGCGCCTGGATCTGCTGCCGGCCAGCGAGCAACCTGTCATACGCCAGGCGTTCCGGGACTATGTCGACGCCCGGATCGAGTATTACCGTGATCTGCGCGAGGATCAGGTCGACGAGGCGGCCCACGACCGAGCCAACGCTTTGCAACAGGCCATCTGGAAAAGCACGATCGGCGCCATGCAAAAGATGCCCACTCCGACGTTGGGAACCAGCGTGCTGCAAGCGCAGAATGAAATGATCGACATCACCACCACCCGCGCCGTGGCGCACGAGACCCATCCACCCTTGGCCATCTATCTGATGCTGGTGACCATGGCCCTGATCAGCGCCGTGCTGATCGGCTACGGCATGGCCGGTACAGCCCAACGCAAATGGCTGCACAGCCTGGGTTATGCGGCGGTCATGGTTGGCGTGCTGTATGTGATCCTGGACTTCGAATACCCCCGTTTCGGCATCATCCGGGTCGACTACTTTGACAAGATCATGCTGGACCTGCGCAAGACCATGGATTGAGGCGACAAAATCACCACGTCTCCTGGCTTCGATGTGGATAGACTTGAGCCTCATACCCCGATCCCGAAGGTTCGAATGATTATCTGCGGCATTGAAATCAAAGGCAGCGAAGCGATCATCGCCGTTGCCTCGCTGGATCAGCAGGCGCTGAGCCACGTTGCGCTGAACACCAAGAAAATCGCTCTGGACGACGATGACGAGGCAGCCAACGTCAGGGCGTTCGCAGCCCAGGTCCGGGCGTTTGTGCTGGACAACGGTATCGAGCGGATCGCCATCAAGAAGCGCAGCAAGAAAGGCGAGTTCGCCGGCGGCCCGACCACGTTCAAGATCGAAGGGGTTTTCCAGCTGTTGGAAGGCTGCGAAGTGACGCTGCTGTCGCCGCAAACCATCAATGCCCAGAGCAAAAAGCATGACATCGCTTTGCCGGCGACGCTGAATAAATATCAGCATGAGGCGTACAAAGCGGCGTGTGCGGCGTTGAAGAAACAATAATGCACCAGGCAAGGCATCTCCTGTGGGAGCGAGCCTGCTCGCGATAGCGATCTGTCAAACGGCACATCAGTCACCTGATCCATTGCTATCGCGAGCAGGCTCGCTCCCACAGGGTCCGTGTTCGGCCATCAGACCACCTTGCGCCGATCCTCCCGCGGACACCGCTCGAACCGCGCCCGATAACTGCGGGTGAAATACGACGGTGACTCAAAGCCACAGGCGATGCTGACCTCCAGCACGCTCATGTCAGTCTGGCGCAGCAGTTGCCGGGCTTTTTCCAGACGCAGGCGCAGGTAGAAGTTGCTCGGGGTGTCATTCAGATGCAGGCGGAACAGCCGTTCGAGCTGGCGTCGGGTGACGCCGATGGCCTCGGCCAACTCCAGGGTCGTCAGCGGCGGCTCGCTGTGGCTCTCCATTTCACCGATGACGTGCACCAGTTTCTTGTTACGCACGCCGTAGCGACTGGCGACTTCCATTCGCTGGTGGTCCTTGCGTGGACGAATGCGCCCCAGCACGAATTGCTCACTGACCTGGATTGCCAGCTCGGCACCGTGGGCCTGGCCGATCAGGTCCAGCATGAGGTCGATGGACGCCGTACCGCCGGCACAGGTGATGCGGCGGCGGTCGATCTCGAACAGCTCCTGGGTCACGCTGAGCTGCGGATAGGACTCCTTGAACGCCTCGATGGCTTCCCAGTGCAGCGTCACTCGGTGCCCTTCCAACAACCCCGCCTCGGCCAGGACCACGCTGCCGGTATCGATGCCGCCCAGGGTCACGCCTTCCTTGTCCAGCCGATGCAGCCAACGCTCCAATGCCGGCGTGGCGAACTTCAGCGGTTCGAACCCCGCCACCACCCACAGCGTCGCGCCTTTCTTCAACGGCTCAAGCGCCGCATCGGCATTGACCGACATGCCATTGCTCGCCAGCACCGCCCCGCCGTCGGCACTCAGCACATGCCAGCGGTACAGCTCACCGCGAAATCGATTGGCGACGCGCAACGGCTCGATGGCCGAAATGAAACCGATGGCCGAAAAACCCGGCATCAACAAAAAGTAGAAATCCTGGGACATTAAGCGCACTCGGTTGGCGGGTAGCGTGGGAACTTGATACGCCAGTTGGTCGCTGCAGTGCAAGAGCGCGTCGCCGCAGTGCGCTTTGCCGAGGGCTCGCCTGCGTAACTTGGCATCACCGGCGCGCAGACACCGGAATCCATAACAATAAGCTGCCGAGGACCCCGCCATGAAACGATTGATCAGCTCTTGCGTTCTTGCTGTGTGCGGTACCACTTTCCTGAATGGCGCCGCCCTGGCGGCCGAGCCCGCCGCGTGTCAGAACGTGCGCCTGGGCGTGGTCAACTGGACTGACGTCATCGCCACCAGCGCGCTGACCCAGGTGATGCTCGATGGCCTCGGCTACAAGACCAAACAGACCAGCGCCTCCCAGCAGATCATCTTTGCCGGGATTCGCGACCAGCGCCTGGACGTATTCCTGGGGTACTGGAATCCCTTGATGACCCAGACCATCACCCCGTTCGTCGAAGCCAGGCAGGTCAAGGTACTGGACCAACCAAGCCTCAAGGACGCCCGCGCCACCCTCGCCGTGCCGACTTACCTGGCCGACAAGGGCCTGAAAACCTTCGCCGACATCGCCAGGTTTGAAAAAGAGCTGGGCGGCAAGATCTACGGCATCGAACCAGGCTCCGGCGCCAACACCCAGATCAAGGCCATGATCGCCAAGAACCAGTTCGGCCTGGGCAAGTTCCAGCTGGTCGAATCCAGCGAAGCCGGCATGCTCGCCGCCGTGGACCGCGCCGTGCGCCGCAAGGAAGCCGTGGTGTTTTTCGGCTGGGCCCCGCACCCGATGAACGTCAACGTGCAGATGACCTACCTCACAGGCAGCGAAGACGCCCTCGGCCCGAACGAAGGCATGGCCACCGTCTGGACCGTCACCGCGCCGGACTACGCCAGCCAATGCCCGAACGTCAGCCGCCTGTTGAGCAACCTGACGTTCACCGCCGAGGACGAGAGCCGGATGATGCAGCCGCTGCTGGATCACAAGGACCCCCTCGAGTCGGCCCGGCAATGGCTCAAGGACCATCCGCAGGACAAACAGCGCTGGCTCGAAGGCGTCACCACCTTCGACGGCAAGCCGGCCGCCGACAACCTCAAGCTCACCAGCAACTGATCACTCGTTATCCATCTGCGCAGCACCCACCGGGCTGCGCAGTGACTCACCTCGCCTGAAGGAAGCCGTACCATGAACCACGACGTCATCATCACCTGCGCACTCACCGGTGCTGGCGACACGACCGCCAAGAGCCCCCACGTCCCGGTCACCCCGAAACAGATCGCCGAGGCCGCCGTCGAGGCCGCCAAGGCCGGTGCCACGGTGGTCCACTGCCACGTCCGCGACCCGCAGACCGGCAAGTTCAGCCGCAACGTGGCGCTGTACCGCGAAGTGATGGAGCGCATCCGCGAGGCGGACGTGGACATCATCGTCAACCTCACCGCCGGCATGGGTGGTGATCTGGAGATCGGGCCCGGCGAACGGCCGATGGAGTTCGGTCCCAACACCGACCTGGTGGGCCCGCTGACGCGCCTGGCCCATGTCGAAGAACTGCTGCCGGAAATCTGCACGCTCGATTGCGGCACCCTGAACTTCGGCGACGGCGACACCATTTACGTCTCGACTCCGGCGCAACTGCGGGCGGGCGCCAAGCGCATCACCGAGCTGGGAGTGAAAGCCGAACTGGAAATCTTCGACACCGGCCACCTGTGGTTCGCCAAGCAGATGATCAAGGAAGGCCTGCTGGACAACCCGCTGTTCCAGCTGTGCCTGGGTATCCCATGGGGTGCGCCGGCCGACACCACCACCATGAAAGCCATGGTCGATAACCTGCCAGCCGATGCGGTGTGGGCCGGCTTCGGCATCGGCCGCATGCAAATGCCGATGGCGGCCCAGGCCGTGCTGCTGGGCGGCAACGTACGAGTCGGGCTGGAAGACAACCTGTGGCTGGACAAAGGCGTACTCGCCACCAACGGCCAACTGGTGGAACGCGCCAGCGAAATCCTCAGCCGCCTCGGGGCGCGGGTGCTCACCCCGGCGGAAGGTCGCAAGAAGATGGGGCTGACCCAGCGTAGCTGACCAGACACCCCCGTCCCTGTGGGAGCGAGCCTGCTCGCGATGACGGTGCAACAGGCGCCGAATGTGCCGACTGACACTGCGCCATCGCGAGCAGGCTCGCTCCACAAAGGCTCCCCCACAATCAGCTCACCGAACTATTTCAGGAAATCACCATGCGCTTTATCACCGACATCAAGACCTTCGCCGCCCTGGGCAGCGGTGTAATCGGCAGCGGCTGGGTCAGTCGCGCCCTGGCCCATGGGCTGGACGTCGTGGCCTGGGACCCGGCGCCCGGCGCCGAAGCGGCGCTGCGCAAGCGCGTCGCCAATGCCTGGGGTGCGCTGGAACAACAGGGCCTGGCACCCGGCGCCTCTCAGGACCGGCTGCGCTTCGTCGCGACCATCGAAGAATGCGTGCGCGACGCCGACTTCATCCAGGAGAGCGCCCCCGAGCGCCTGGAATTGAAACTCCAGCTGCACAGCCAGATCAGCGCCGCCGCCAAGCCGGACGCGTTGATCGGCTCCAGCACCTCGGGCCTGCTGCCGAGCGAGTTCTATGAAGGCTCCACCCATCCGGAGCGCTGCGTGGTCGGGCATCCGTTCAACCCGGTTTACCTGTTGCCCCTGGTCGAAGTGGTCGGCGGCAAAAACACTGCGCCCGAAGCCGTTCAGGCGGCGATGCAGGTTTACCAATCCCTCGGCATGCGACCGTTGCACGTGCGCAAGGAAGTGCCCGGATTCATCGCCGACCGCTTGCTCGAAGCGCTGTGGCGCGAGGCCCTGCATCTGGTCAACGACGGCGTGGCGACCACCGGCGAGATCGACGACGCCATTCGCTTTGGCGCCGGGTTGCGCTGGTCATTCATGGGCACCTTCCTGACCTACACCCTGGCCGGTGGCGACGCCGGCATGCGCCACTTCATGGCCCAGTTCGGCCCGGCGCTGCAACTGCCGTGGACCTACCTGCCGGCGCCGGAGCTGACCGAGAAGCTGATCGATGACGTGGTGGATGGGACCAGCGCACAACTGGGCAACCACAGCATTTCAGCATTGGAGCGCTACCGTGACGATTGCCTGCTGGCGGTGTTGGAGGCCGTGAAAGCCACCAAGGCCAGGCATGGCATGGCCTTTGGTGACTAAACGCTATTCCTGTGGCGAGGGAGCTTGCTCCCGCTCGACCGCGAAGCGGTCGCAAAACCAGCTGACGCGATATTTCTGATACACCGCGTTATCAGCGTTTGGGGGGCTTCGCCCCCAGCGGGAGTAAGCTCCCTCGCCACACATGTGTACACCAGTGCTCATCTGCGGAGTTCCACCATGCCCACCCTCACCACCTACAAAACCCACATCCGCCCCGAATGGGTCGATTACAACGGCCATCTGCGCGATGCCTATTACCTGCTGATTTTCAGTTACGCCACCGACGCGCTGATGGACCTGCTCGGGCTGGACAGCCAGAACCGCGACGCCAGCGGCCATTCGCTGTTCACCCTCGAACTGCACCTGAACTACCTGCACGAGGTGAAGGTAGACGTCGACGTGCAAGTGCACACGCAAATCATCGGCCACGACGCCAAGCGCCTGCACCTCTACCACAGCCTGCACCTGGCCGGAGGCGACAAAGAGCTGGCGGGCAACGAGCAGATGCTCCTGCACGTGGACCTGGCCGGCCCGCGCGCCGCGCCCTTCACCGAGCAGACCCTGGACAAGCTCCAGGCCCTGCTGGATGAACAATCCGACCTGCCGCCCCCAGCGTACATGGGTCGGATCATTGCCCTGCCGCCCGCCCGATAACAGCCCAGGAGACCGCCATGCGCACCGCCACCGCTTTTGCCGATTTCCGCCGCTATCCCCTGGTGTGTTCCCTGAGCGTGGTGACACCCTTGGCGGACCGGGTGCAGGTCACCTGGGCCGACGGCCGGGTCAGTCCTTTCCATCATCCGTGGCTGCGGGACAACTGCCCTTGCCCACAGTGCGTCTACAGCGTCACCCGCGAACAGGTACTGGAAGTCGTCGATGTCCCTGAAGACCTGGCGCCCGCCGCGACCCATCTCGACGACCAGGGCTGCCTGTGCGTGGACTGGCAGGACGGCCACCAGAGCCGTTTCGACCCAGGCTGGTTGCGTGCCCACGCCTACGACGATCAGTCCCGGGCCGAACGGCTGGCCGGCAAGCCCCGGCGCCAGCTCTGGCAGCACGACTTGCGCATACCCGTGTTCGACTACCCGGCATTGATGACCGACAACGCCGCCCTGCTGCAATGGCTAATGGCGGTGCGCGACATCGGCCTGACCCAAGTGCGTGGCGTGCCCACCGAACCCGGCTCGCTGAAACCGATTGCCCAGCGGATTTCCTTCATTCGCGAAAGCAACTTCGGCGTGCTGTTCAATGTGCAATCCAAGGCCGACGCCGACAGCAACGCCTACACCGCTTTCAACCTGCCACTGCACAGCGACTTGCCGACTCGGGAATTGCAGCCGGGCTTGCAGTTCCTGCACTGCCTGGTCAACGACGCTGAAGGCGGCGAGAGCATTTTTGTCGATGGTTTCGCCATCGCCCAGGCCCTGCGCCAGGAAGATCCCGACGCCTTCGCTGCGTTGTGCGAAATCCCGGTGGAGTTTCGCAACAAAGACCGCCACAGCGACTACCGCTGCCTGGCGCCGATCATCGCCCTGGATACCCTCGGGCAAGTCTCGGAAATTCGCATGGCGAACTTCCTGCGCGGGCCGTTCGACACCTCGGTCGAGCAAATGCCCAGGCTCTACAACGCCTACCGACGCTTCATCGCCCTGACCCGCGAACCACGGTTTCGCGTCATGCAACGCCTGGAGCCCGGCCAGCTCTGGTGCTTCGACAATCGCCGCACGCTGCACGCCCGCAACGCCTTCGACCCCGCCACCGGGGCGCGGCATTTCCAAGGGTGCTATGTGGATCGGGATGAGTTGTTGTCGCGGATTCTGGTGTTGCAGCGCTAGAGCGCGTCATCGTTC
>NZ_JBKGGX010000033.1:0-53915 GCF_052041925.1 Pseudomonas sp. SMN5 | reverse complement strand
CCCCCCCCCCCCCCCCCCCCCCCCCCCCCCCCCCCCCCCCACAGGGGTTCAGCGTCGTACATCAGATTGATGACCACTGAAGATCCACTGTGGGAGCGAGCCTGCTCGCGATGAGGCCATCAGCCTCACCACTCCCTCAAGGTATGGCCCTGGCCGCCCCAAACAGACTCACCCGCACCAATTCTCCACTCTCTTCCTGCAACAGAATCGGCGCCGTGCCGCCCGGCATCACTACGCTGACCGGCCCCGCTTTCACCCAGCCCACCCGCCACGCGGCGCAGGCCACGGCGCTGGCACTGGTGCCCGAGGAGGCGGTAGGCCCTTCGCCGCGCTCGAACACTCGCGCCGCCAGTTGTTTTTCGTCTTCGCGCCAGACCCATTGCAGGTTCACCCCCAGCGGACAGGGAACCCCGTCGCCGCCGGGCGCGGCGAACGCGATGCGGGTCAGCTCCTGCAAGAGTGGCGCAGCGCCCATCTGCGCATTGGCCGGCAACGCCTCGGCATGCTCAACCAGCGTCACGCAGTGCGGATTACCCAGGTTGACGAACTGACTGTGGCCCCAGGCCGGGTCCAACTCACGGAGCGCAGGTACTCGACTGAGGTCTCGTTGATCGAAGGTCACACTGTCCACCCCTTGGGCACCCACCGCCTGCGGCCCGAACAGTGGCTGCCCCAGGTCCAGCCAGAAGCCTTGCAGGCCCTCGAACTCAGCGGCCCGCACCGAAGTCTGCAACGGTGAAAAGCCTTGGCGCTTGTCATGATGAACCTGTAGCACACATTCACCATCGTCCGGCATCAAGCCTTGCTCTCGCAGCGCCTGGGAGAAAATCGTCAGACCGTTGCCGCTGCGTTCGGCCAGCGTGCCGTCGGTGTTGACGATTAACACATCGAAAGGCGGTTCCTCCTGGAAGGGTCCGATCAACAGACCATCGCTGCGATGGTCCTTGGCTCCCACCGGTTTCCCGCCCGGCGCCCAGGCACAGAACGCCTGTATCGCCGCCGCGGCCCAAATTTCTCGTACCTGCGCGGCAAGGGTCGCCGTCGGCGGCAAGGCCACACCGCAAGCCCGCACCTGTTGAGGGGAAACCACCCCGTAGAGATTGCCGCGTGCATCATAGAACTGCGTCATGAATCGGGTCCGGAAGCTGCCAGATGAGCCGCCACTTTAAGGGCCCAGCCCCAGAAGCGCATCTCATACACGCAAAAACAGCGGTCGTAACCTGTCAGTTCCGACAGGTGCGCACCGACCGGAAGAACCCGTATTTTGGCTCTTCCAATCCCAGGCACAAGGACGCCCCCATGACCCGCAAAGCCTCCTCCAGCCCCATGGCCGAGCTCTACAACGAAGGCCGCAAACATTTCATCGAACTGGTGCCAGACGGTGGCGCGCGCCTCGATGCCCTGTTCCACACCGCGCCGGCGCTCGGCGAACTGGCGGTGGGCGTGGTGTACGGTCATCTGCAGAGTCGCCCCGGCCTCGATCCACGCTTGCGAGAAGGCGCAACGCTGGCCGCCATCGTTGCGGCCGGCATGGTCGGGCCGCCCCTGAGCGTACATTTCAGGACCGGGCTGGCGTCCGGCCTCGCACCGGGGGAAATCGTCGAACTGGTGGTACAAGCCTCGGCCTTCACCGGTTTCCCCAGGGCCGTTTCCACCGCCGATCAGCTCAACCGGTTGTTCGCGGAGATTGGCCTGGCTTCACCGCCGCCGCCCACCCCACGCGAGGTCGCCCTGACCTTTTGCGATAACGTGCGCAAAGGCCGGCCACCGATACCGGTGGATCCCGCCGTCAAGCGTGCGTTGCGCCGGGCCAAGCACTTGTCGGCCCATGCCACGTCGGCGCGAAGGGTGATCGTCGAATGCATCGATGAGCCCGCATCCCTGGCCGCCCTTCTCGCTCTGGATATCGAGGCGGACCAGGTGGCGCGCATCCAATTGTTCGAGGAACGCTAAAGCCACAGAATGCAAGGAGGACAAGGCGGCGTTCTGGCACCTTGGGGTCGCGGCGCGGTCAGTGGATATGCAAGCATAGGCCGCTACCCGCCTCACCGAACCGCACGAAACCAAGGACGTTGCATGACCGCCATTACGCCCCCGCCAACCTTTGCCCCCGGACGCCTGGAACAGATGTCCACCCGCATTGCCTATCTCATCGCTGGTGTCGGCATTGCCGCCTGGGCGCCATTGGTGCCGTATGCCAAGGTGCGGGCGAACCTGGACGAGGGCACCCTCGGATTGCTGTTGTTGTGCCTGGGGGTCGGGTCGATTCTGGCGATGCCGATTTCCGGCGCACTGGCGACGCGGTTCGGCTGCCGGCGGGTGCTCAGCGGCGGCACGATTCTGATTTGCCTGGCGCTGCCTTTGCTGGCAACGATGACGACGCTTCCCTGGCTGGTGGCGGCGCTGTTCGTGTTCGGCGCCGGGCTCGGCACCGTGGATTCGACGGTGAACTTGCAAGCAGTGATCGTCGAACGGGCCAGTGGCAAGACCATGATGTCGGGCTTCCACGGCATGTTCAGCCTCGGTGGCATCATCGGCGCGGCCGGTGTCAGCGCCCTGCTTGGCCTGGGCCTGTCGCCGCTGGGGTCGACGCTGGTGGTCAACGCGCTGTTGCTGGTGGCGCTATTCAAGGCCGCCCCGCATCTGCTGCCCTATGGCAGCGAAAGCTCGGGACCGGCGTTTGCCATTCCCCACGGCGTGGTGCTGTTTATCGGCATTCTGTGTTTTATCGTGTTCCTGGCCGAAGGCGCCGTGCTGGATTGGAGCGCGGTGTTTCTGGCCAGCGAACGTGGCGTGGAGACCGCCTACGCCGGGCTGGGGTATGCCGCGTTCGCGCTGACCATGACGGTGGGCCGGCTGACAGGCGACTCCGTAGTGCGTCGCCTGGGCCCCAAACGCATCATCATCTACGGCGGGACCCTCGCAGCGACGGGGTTCCTGCTGGCGACCCTGGCACCGATGTGGCAAGCGGCGCTGCTGGGGTATGCGTTGGTGGGGGCCGGTTGCTCGAACATCGTGCCGGTGCTGTACACCGCGGTCGGCAAGCAGACGCTGATGCCTGAGGCCATCGCCGTGCCGGCCATCACCACCATCGGGTATGCCGGCATCCTGGCCGGCCCGGCACTGATCGGGTTCGTGGCCCATGGCAGCAGCCTGAGTATTGCCTTCGGGTTGCTGGCGATATCGCTGGTGGCGGTCGCGGCCAGTGGGAAAGTGCTCAAGGTCTGAACCCTGCACAATCCTCCGGTGGCGAGGGAGCTTGCTCCCGCTGGGTCGCGAAGCGGTCCCAAAACTTGCTCGATCGCGACCACAGGTTCACGACTGCTTCGCAGCCGAGCGGGAGCAAGCTCCCTCGCCACGGGTTTGTATTTCATTTTCAGAATTATGGGCTCCTCCCCAGCGTCGTTCTCCGGGGTTACGGTGCAACTTCCGTCAGAACCCCACACTCGCCTGCACAAAGAACGTACGCGGCGCCCCTACATAGATACCCGAATTGTTGTCGCTCGAACGGGTGTAGTACTGGTGATCGAACAGGTTTTTCACCCCGGCGCCGATTTTCAGGTTCGACAATTGCTCACCGAAGTCATAGCCGCCGCGTACGTTCCACAACACGTAGCCGGGCATGTCGCCGTACTGCCCGTCGGCGGTGCCGTCGGTGATGTAGTCGCCACTGAAGCTGCCATCGGCGTTCACGCTGTTGCCGGGTGAGCGCTGCTTGGACTGGGCAAAGGCGTCGAGGTTGTAGGTCCAGCGGTTGACCTCGTAGCGCAGGCCCAGGTTAGCCACCTGGCGCGAGTAGAACGGCAGGTCCCGCCCCTTGAAGCTGGGGATCTGGCCTTCATAGGTCGCACGGGTGTAGGTGAACCCGGCACTGGCGGTCAAGCCTTCCAGGCGTGGGTCCAGCGCAGCCATGTCGTAATGCACCGAGGCTTCCAGGCCCTGGTGCTTGGTGGCGCCCATGTTGGTCCAGCCCACGTCGTTGCTGATGTATTGCAATTCATCGTCGAAGTCGATGTAGAACAGCGTCACTTCACCGCCCCACACGTCGTCGTTGTAGCGCGTGCCGATCTCGTAGGTCTTGGCCTTCTCAGGGCTCAGGCCGTTGGCGGTGTTGTTGCCGTCGCCGCCCTGGCCGAGCTGGAAGTATTGCAGGCTGCCGAATGAGGTCTCGTAGTTGGCGAACAGTTTCCAGGCATCGGACAGGTGATACATCACGCTCAGGGCCGGCAGCGGTTCGTTGCTGTCGATGCTGCGACGTTTTTCCTGCACAGGACGTCCAGTGGTATCGAGCACCGGGCGGTCGTGCCATTCTGTGCTGATGCTTTCGAAGCGCAGGCCAGGAGTAATGGTCCATTTGCCCACGTCGATCTTGTCATCGATGTAGACCGCGTGGGCTTCCGTGCCACCGGTACGGTCCTGATAGACGTGCCCGTCGGACCCCGGCCGCACCACCGGCTGGTTGTCCCGCAACGCCAGGCGGCTGGCCTCTTCGTGCATGCCTTCCTTGAGGTAGCGATAACCGACGCTGGCCTCTTGGGTCGTCGGGCCCAGGTCGAACACATGGGAGACCCGCGGCTCGATGCCGAAGGTGTAATAGGTGCGCGGGTAGGACACCAGGTTGCGTTGGTCCCGCGAAGCAATGGTGCTGCCGCGGTAGCTGTCGGAGTAATAGGTCAGCACTTCGGCCTGGGTGCGGTCGTCGATCTGGCGCAGCCACTTGAACGACACATCCTTGCGCCGGCCGCTGAAATTGTCCCAGTCGCGGTCGGACTGGAAAGGATCGGCATCGTACTGATTTTGTTTCAGCCCGCCGGGCATGTCGGCCTTGGCGTCGTAGTAATGGAAATTCAGCGAAAAATCGTCCACCTCGGTCGGCGCCCAATGGGTCTTGAGGATGACGTCGTCGATGTCGTTGTCGTTGTTGCTCTTGCGATAACCGTTGCCGTTGACGCCGGAATATAGCAGCGCCACGCCCAGGCCGTTATCGGCGGTCCCTCCGAGGAAGGCCGTGTCGATGTGTTTCCAGCCACCGCGCTGGGAGGTTTCCAGGGTCGAGCCGATTTCACCGGTGGCTTTTTCCGGAATCGCCCGGGTCACGAAGTTGATCACCCCGCCGACGTTCTGCGGCCCATAACGCACGGAACCGGCACCGCGCACCACGTCGATGCTGTCCAGGTTGCCCGAAGAGATCGGCGCCATGGACAGCTGGGGCTGACCATAAGGAGCGAAGGCTGCCGGTACGCCATCGATCAACACCGTGGAACGCGGCGACAGGCGCGAAGTGAGACCGCGCACGCCAACGTTCAGGGAGATGTCGCTGCCACCGGTGCCGTTGGCGTCCTGCACTTGCACGCCGGGCACGCGCCGCAGCACGTCGCCGACGTTCATCGCGCCCTGCTCCTGCATCGCTTCGCGGCGGATCACCGTCCGCGCGCCGGGATGATTCTGTACCACCTCGGCGTTGGCGTCGCCGAGCCAGTCACCGACCACCTGGATTTCGGTTGCGCCCAACTCTATCGGGCCAGCGCTGGACGCCGTTGGCGCCGGCACCACGGTGACCGAACCCTCATCGATCTGGTATTGCAGGCCGCTGCCCTGAAGCAACTGACGCAAAGCCGCTTCGGCAGACAGGTTACCGTCCACCGCCGGCGCTTGCTTGCCGGCCACCAGCTCGGGACTGAAGAACACCTGCAACGAGGTCTGCTGCCCCAGCTGGCTCAGGGCCTGGCCCAACGGCTGCGCCTGGATGTGGATGGAGGTCGCGGCCTGGTCGGCATAAACCGGGGCCGTCGCCGTGCTGACGGCCAGGGTCAGGGCCAGTGGCAACCAGGGTGCGGCGGTACGGTTGTTGTTTTTGGCGGGGGTTTTCACGTCGAACCTTGTCCTGTTGATCGCAAGAATACGCGTCTGTTAATGCAAACCAGTTGCAGTTGGACAAGAAGACGAAGAACTCGGAAAAAACCTGAATCTATCGCGCAATTATTTCCTGGCTGCCGTCATCCAGGGTACGAACGGCCACCGGGAGTATGTTCGGCAAGGCCTTGAGCAGTGCATCGGTGTTACCCACGCTGAACACGCTGGTCAGACGCAGGCTGCCCACTGCCGGGCTGCCGACGCGCAAGGGTTTGGCGCGATAACGGGAAACCTCTTCGGCCACCTCACGCAACGGTGCATCGTTGAACACCAGTTTGCCGTTGCGCCAGGCCGTGAGTTCATCGGCGTTGATCGCATAAGGGACGGCGACCTTGCCTTGGGCATCGATCTGGGTACCCAGCCCGGCCGTGAGTTTGACCGGCACGTCGCGGCCCTGGACCTTGACGCTGCCCTGCTCCACCGCCACCCGGGTTTTATCGGCGTCCCGGCGTACGTCGAAGCGTGTCCCGGTCACCGTCACCTGGCCGTTGCCGGCATCCACGGTGAACGGCCGGCCGGCGTCATGCTCGACACGGAACAACGCCTCGCCTTGCGCCAGTTCCACCCGGCGTTGACGGTGGGCGAACTGCACTCGCACCCGGCTGCTGCTGTTAAGGTCGATAACTGAGCCGTCCGGCAAGGCAATGTGCCGACGCTCGCCGAGCGCCGTGGCGAACTCAGCGCTGTAGTCGGCGGGCGAACCCAAGCCACTGAACAGCCCCAGGCCGACCGCCACCGTCAGGACACCGGCTGCCACCGCGTAGCGCAGCAGCGGACGGCGCTTGGGACGTTGGACCGGCGGTTCGCAGAGGGCTTGCAGACGTTCCCTGGGCAACAGGTCCGTGGCGCTCCAGATGCCTTGCAGCAACTGGATTTCATCGCGGTGGTTGGGATGTTCGTCCAGCCAGGCCTCGAAACGCTGGCGCTCATCGGCCCCCATGGCAGGCGCTTGCAGGCGTACGAACCACTGCGCGGCGTCATCGCGAACCCTGTCCTGCCCGCACGGGCATGCACGGCTGTCCATCATGGAAGGTCCTGTGGTTCGGGTGAAAAGTAGGCGCAGATCATGAGTCGGGTCCGTCCAGCCGATCACGCAGATGCCGCAGGGTGCGGATCATATACTTTTCCACCATGTTTTTTGACAGGCCCAGGCGCTCGGCGATTTCCGCCTGGGTCAGGCCTTCGATCTTCTGCCAGACAAACACCGTACGGCAATTGGCCGGCAGCTCGGCAAGCGCCCGTTCGATGGAGTCCGCCAGCTGGATCGCGTGCATGAAGTGCTCCGGGTCGCCCGACAGCGACTGACGATGGTCAAGGACCGCCTCCTCCATGGCTCCCCGTCGATCTTCGCGCCGATAACTGTCTACTGCAATATTACGTGCCGTCTGATGCAGATAGGCCCGCGGCTGCTGGACCGTCGCCGAATCGGACTCGAGCACCCGCACGAAGGTGTCATGGGCCAGGTCCTCGGCCTGTTCACGACTGCGCAGGCGACGGGTCCAGGTGCCGATCAACTCTTCGTAATGCTCGAAAAAGCCGGGCCTGCGGGGCAACTTGGGGGTCATCGCGGTGTGCTGCTGGGACGGGGCGGGAATAGTAATCTTTCCCATTAAGGGGAAGCAAACCTATTGCGGTGGCGATGCCAAAAGAATGCAGGAGGGAAGCCGACCTCAGGGGCGGCAACGCTGTTTTGTGGGAGCGGGCTTGCTCCGGGCGGCGATCCGACGAAAGCGTAGTGTCAGCCGCCTTGATTCTGACAGGCCTACCGCATTCGCGAGCAAGCCCGCTCCCACATTGGATATCTGTCGTATTCAGATCCGGAGGTTCATGCAACCCCCTGTGGGAGCGAGCCTGCTCGCGATAGCGTCGTGTCAGTCAACATCAACATTGCTGATCCAACGCTATCGTCGGATCGCCGCCCGGAGCAAGCTCGCTCCCACAGTTTTTTGGGTGGCGGTTAAACGGAACCTGGATACCAGACTATCGTGGAGGGCTCCCCGTGCCCCACTTCAACAGGTGAAACAATCAAGCCTCCGGCATCTTCCGAAAGCCCACCGCCAAACGGTTCCAGCCGTTGATGGCGTTGATGGCCACGGTGAGGTCGACCATTTCCTTGGGGGTGAAATGCTGGTTCAGCAGTTCGTAGTCGGCGTCCGGGGCGTGGGTGTCGCTCAGGCGGGTCAGGGCTTCGGTCCAGGCCAGTGCGGCGCGCTCGCGGCCGGTGAAGAACGGCGCTTCACGCCAGGCAGTCACGGCGTACAGGCGGCGTTCGGTCTCGCCATCCTTACGGGCATCGGCGGTGTGCATGTCGATGCAGAAGGCACAGCCGTTGATCTGCGAGGAACGCAGCTTGACCAGCTCCAGCAGGGATTTTTCCAAACCCAGTTTCGAGACGGCGGTTTCCAGTGCCAGCATGGCTTTGAAGGCGTCAGGGGAAGCGGTGTAGAAATCGATACGCGGTTGCATGGTGAACTCCAGAGCAATGTGGTGTGGCGCTACGTTAGCGCTGCGCTGGCGCACTACAAATAGCCAATTGTTGGGAAGTTCGGGTAGCCAATGGACCCATCGGTGCGGGTTTTGCGCAGGGGCCATGAACCCAAAAGGGCTGGCAAATATCGCCCCTGTGGCGAGGGAGCTTGCTCCCGCTCGACTGCGCAGCAGGCGCAAAGATTTTGGGGTCGCTACGCAACCCAGCGGGAGCAAGCTCCCTCGCCACAGGGGGTCGGATTCGACCTCGGAAGTTGCTCAAGCCCGGCTACGCAGCCATTGCAGGAAACGCTTCTTGGCCACCGGCTTGGGCGCTTCGCGGGTGAGGTTCTGGGCCAGGTGCATGCGGAAATCCAACAGGTTTTTCATCGCATCGTTGATATCGCGACGGGCATCCAGGCAGGGTTTGAGGTAGCTGTTTTCGATGCGATAAAGGGTGCAGAAGGTCTTGGCGGAAAAGTCCGCCAGGGTGGCCTGGTCGGCGACGATGCCCGCTTCGCCAATCACCTCGCCCGGTCCCATGCGCCCACCTTCCAGTACCTGGCCATTGCGCACCATCGTGACGCTGACCACCCCCGACTCAATGATGAACAGATGGTCGCTGACCTCCCCGGCCGGCAGGATCATTTCCCCGGCGCGGAAGGTCTGCAGGGTCATGTTCTGGCTGAAGGTCTCTTTCTCTTCCTGGCGAAGGGTGGAAAAGATGCTCGAGCTTTCCAGCAGCGCCCGAGGCCGCGAAAAGGCACTGGCCGACGCGCTTTCAGTAGTGGACAACAGGCTGATGCCTGACGCCCGCAGATGCCGGAATGCCAGGTCGAACAGCTGATTGCGCACGTCACGTTTCTGACTCATCGACGCCACGAAGCCACTGATTTCGTATTGCGCCCCGTCACTGCCGGAGCTTTTGAGCGTCACGCAGGGCGCCGGGCTGGCCAGCAGGCTCCGGCAGCCGATCATCGCCCGCTCCAACGCTTCGATGACTCTCTGCGGCCGGGCGTGCGGGCTGACCTGGACGCTGATGGACAAGCCGTGCACATCGCTGGGTCGGCTGAAGTTGACGATCTTGGCCTTGGCCGCCAGGGAGTTGGGAATGACCGCCATGCTGCCCTGGGAGGTCTGCAAGCGCGTGGCCCGCCAGTCGATGTCGGTGACCCGGCCTTCCGTGCCGTCGATGGAAATCCAGTCATCGAGTTGGTAGGGCTTGGTGGTGTTGAGCACGATCCCCGAGAACACGTCGCTCAGGGTGCTTTGCAACGCCAGGCCGACGATGATCGCCATCGCTCCGGAGGTCGCCAGCACGCCCTTGACCGGCAGATCCAGCACATACGCCAGCGCCGCGATGACGGCGATGAGGAAGATCACCGCACCGAGCAGGTCTTGCAACAGCCGCCCGGTGTGGCCGACCCGTTGCATCATCGCCGCGCCGATCATCACCGTCAGGGTACGTGCGGCGAACAGCCACCAGGCGATCTGCAAGCCAGTGGCGGCCAGGTGCCGCGGCACGTCGTCGGGCCACTGCGCCGGCACCATCGGGTTCAGACCCTCGTTGAACAGCAACATGCTGAACAGCGAGAAAATCACCAACCGCCCACCGATTTTCCAATAGGTCCGGCTGGCACTGACCAGCCGCCACATCAGCAGGTCGAGCACAAGCAGCACCAGGGCACAGAGCAACGGGTGGTCGGAGATCAGGGACAGCATCGGGACAGCTCCAGGAAGATCATCGACGGCTAGAGTGGCACAAGTTAAAGATACTGTAGATACACCATAAAACAGTGTGAGCGAGCCTACTCGCGATGGCGGTGCGACAGTCGCCCTATCTTTGACTGTCATGCCGCCATCGCGAGCAAGCTCGCTCCCACATTTATTTCGGCGTGGCTGGTTTCAGCCTTCCATCCGCCCAAAGCGACCCGAATGGAAATCGCTGAACGCCTGGTGAATCTCCTGCTCGCTGTTCATCACGAACGGGCCATGGCCGACGATGGGTTCGTCAATCGGCTCGCCGCTGAGCAGCAGCACCGCCGCGTCGTTGTTGGCTTGCAGACTCAACTGGTCGCCCGCTCGCTCGAACAGTGCCAGTTGTCCGGCCTCGACACGTTCGCGGTCATTGACCTGGACCGAACCTCGCAGCACCACCAAAGCGGTGTTGTGGCCCTCATGCAGGTCGAGTGTGAGGTTTTTCCCGGCATTCAGGCGGATGTCCCAGACGTCGATCGGGGTGAAGGTCTTCGCCGGGCCGTGCTGCCCGTCGAAGTCACCGGCGATCAATCGCAGGCTGCCGGCATCGTCCTTGAGGGCGATGTTCGGAATGTCAGCCTTGAGCAGCGTCTGGTAGCCCGCCGGGGCCATCTTGTCCTTGGCGGGCAGGTTGACCCACAGCTGGACCATTTCCATGAACCCACCCTGCCGGGCGAAGGCTTCGGAGTGAAACTCTTCATGGATGATGCCCGAGGCGGCAGTCATCCACTGCACGTCGCCCGGGCCGATCGTACCGCCGCTGCCAGTGGAATCACGGTGCTCCAGTTCGCCCTGGTAGACGATGGTCACGGTTTCGAAACCACGATGGGGATGTTGGCCGACGCCGCGACGCTCAGGAGTCGGTGTGAATTCGCTCGGGGCCGCGTGGTCCAGCAGCAGGAACGGACTGATATGCTTGCCCAGGCTGTCGTAGGAAAACAGCGTGCGGACTGGAAAGCCATCGCCCACCCAATGAGGCCGCGGGCTGGTGTAGAGGCCGATGATGTTTTTCATGCTGTGTCTCCAGATCAGGGTAGCGATGCTATGGACACAGCTTAAAACCGGCGTTTTTAACGCACTAGATCGCAAAAACCGATCTTAGCGTTCTATTTGCAGAACGCCCGTTCCCCACTCTACTGTGGGAGCGAGCCTGCTCGCGATAGCGGTGGGTCTTGCATGAGTGTTGAAGGTGCCGACGCTATCGCGAGCAAGCTCGCTCCCACAAGGGGATTTGTGATGATGAAGAATCTATAAACATCCGCCCCAACAAGCCTACAGATGATTACGCCTGGCAAACTCCGACAGCCCCACCAATGACTTCAAGCCGAGCTTCTCCAGCAAACGGGTCTTGTAGGTGCTGACGGTCTTGGGGCTCAGGAACAGGCTTTCGGCGATGTCTTTGCCGCGCATGCCCATCGACAGCATGCGCAGGATCGACAGCTCGCGGGTGGACAGGCTTTCCAGCGCCTGTTGTTCGGTGCGCTGCTGGAAATCGAGCCTGACCGACATCTGGGGAAAATAGGCATAGCCGGACTTCAACGCATGGATCGCCTTGATCAGCTCCTTCAGGTCGCTTTTCTTGGTCACGAATCCCCGGGCGCCGGCCGAGATGCAACGGTTGCAGAAGTGTTGCGCATCCTGGGAAGTGAACACCAGCACGCCGCAGTCAGGAAATTGCTCCATGATCCAGACCAGCAGGTCCAGGCCGTCGAAACCGTTCATCACCAAGTCCAGAATCACCAGATCCGGCGCGCCTTCCTTGATAAGGGTCCTGGCATCGGCCGCGCCACTGGCGTCGCGCACGCGGGTGAACCCTTCGTTCTGGCAGATGAGTCGCAATGCGCCTCGTATGACAGGGTGGTCATCCACGATCAATACGTCTTTCAAGGCAATTCCCCCGGTCGGTATCCATGGCACCGATGCCACGACGGCAGCGGACTCTTGCACAAATGTCCGGTCCGGCCACCTGTCAGGTCTGACAGTTCGGACCAACGGTGCGGCTCAGCTTCCATAAGCCTGCCGGAGCACTCGCGCCAGCGGTGCTTGCGACGCGTCGACCTGCACATCGACCCGCGCCATCAGCCCACGCAGTGACGCCAGGTCCGGCAGCGGGGCCAGGCTCCAGTGCATGCTCGACCGACGCCCGACAGGCACTGGTCGCACACCGGTCGCGGGCGCGTTATAGACCCATCCGTGACGAACCTGTGGGTTATAGATAACAAAATCGTGCAAGTCCAACGCCCCGCTCGCCATCCCGGCGTTGATCACCACCAGGTCGAATGGCTCGCTGCCATACTCCACCAGCGTCAACAATTCCTGCAGGTGACTCACGGGGACAATCCGGAAATAGCCCAGTTGATTGAACAGGCGCTCCAGCACCACTCGATGGGTATGTTGTGGGTCGGCAATCAGGATACGTAGTGCTTTGTTAGGCATCGGGGTATTCCAGTAGCAACGCAACGGGTAGGAAACTGGGGCGTCAGGCTAGAGGAAGGTTTTGAGAGGCGCTGTAGGACAAGTCCGAAAAAGCAGAAGGAAAAGAGTAATCCCGATCAAACGAGAGAAATCGTGTGGATGACCTGATCCTGTGGCGAGGGAACTTGCTCCCGCTCGATCGATGGGCTGGCGCTTCAGTGCGAGGCGTTCACAGACTTGGGCCTGCTGCGCAGTCCAGCGGGAGCAAGCTCCCTCGCCACAGGAGTTTGGGTGTTCTTGAGTCATTGCCCATCGGCCATGGTTTCCAGACGCTCTGCCAACTGCTCCATCGCCTGCTGCACATCCTCCACCGCCTGGCCGAGCGATACCCCTTCGGCTCCGCGACAGGCATTTTCCAGTGCTTCGCAGGCATTGACCAGGCGCCGCGCCTGGATGATCCGGGCGCCGCCCTTGATCCGGTGCGCCAAGTCCGCCAGGCCGGGCATATTGTGCTGGCTGAACAGGTGCCGCAGCCGGTCGGCATCTGCGGCATTGCTGCGCACCAGCTCCTGCAACAATTGCTGGATGGCATCGGTGCCGCCACCGGTCAGTTGTTCCAGGCTGCTCAGGTCGATATCGGCGCTGCCTGTCGCTTCAACGGCATCCGGCACGACTGAAGCCAGGCGCGCGCTCAGTTGCTTGAGGCTGATGGGCTTGAACAGGCAATCGTCCATACCGGCCTCGGCGCAACGCTGCTTTTCCTCAGGTTGGGCATTGGCGGTAAAGCCCAGGATCAGCCCCGGTGACAGGCCCTGGGCGCGCTCTTCGGCGCGAATGGCCCGGGCCAGTTCGTAGCCGCTCATCAACGGCATGTTGCAATCGGTGATGACCACATCGAAGTGCTCGCCGCGCCAGGTGTGCAGAGCTTCGACACCGTCCTGCGCATCCTGGACCCGGTGTCCCAGGTAATTGAGTTGCTGCGCCAGCAACAGGCGGTTGGCCGGGTAATCATCCACCACCAGAATGTTCAACGGCCGCAGCGGTGCGGGCGCCTCGTCCTCGGTTGGCGGCGGGTCTGCCGGCGTATCTGCCAAGGTGTCGAGCGTTGGCAGGCTGAGGCGGACTTCAACCTGGGTGCCCTGCCCCGGCACGCTGCTCAATGTCAGGCTGCCGCCCATCATTTCGCACAAGGTGCGGCTGATCACCAGCCCCAGCCCGGAGCCGCTGCGGGCCGACTGGCCGGCATGGCTGGCCTGGGTGAAAGGACTGAACAGGCGCCGCTGGTCTTGCGGCGAAATCCCGCTGCCGGTGTCCTCGATCCTCAGGCAGATACCTAGCTGTCCCTCCACCGCGCCCGTTTCGCCACGCACACTCAGGCGCACCAGGCCCTGGTCGGTGAACTTGATCGCGTTGCCCAGAAGGTTCGACACCACCTGCTTGAAGCGCAATGGGTCGATCAACACGTCGCGCCGAATTGACGCGTCCAGATCCAGTTGCAGATGCAAATGTTTCTGCCAGGCCAGGCCTTCGAAGATGCGTGCCACCGACTCGACCAATTCGTGCAGATTGGCCCGCTCCGGGGTCAGCGACAGTTTTCCCGATTCGATGCGGGCGATGTCGAGAATGTCGCCGATCAGGTCCAGCATGCCCCGGGCGGCCCCCGAGGCGACTTCAATGGCGAAACGGTCGACCACGCCCCGGTCGGCTTTTTTCAGCGCCAGTTCCAGCATGCCGATCACCGCGTTCATCGGCGTGCGGATCTCATGGCTCATGGTCGCCACAAAGGTGGTCTTGGCCCGGTTGGCCTGCTCGGCGTTCTCTTTTGCCGCCCGCAGTTGCGCCAGCAGACGCCGAAGGTACAGGCCCCACCCCAGCGTCACCAGCAGCAGCAACGCGGCGATGGCGAACCCCTGGACGATGGTCGTGCGGTTGCGCAGCCAGTAGCTGTCGTCGATCACCACCTCACTGCGCCAGCGGTTGGTCAGCTCGTCCATTTCTTCGGGGGAGATGCTCAACAGTGCCTTGTCCAGGATCGAATACAGCTCCACCGAACCGCGGGGGGTCGCCAAGGCGATGCGCGCCGGCAAAGTGCCGACGGTACTGGTGATTTGCAATCGGTCGCGGTACTGCCGAGAGATCATGTAGCGGGCGCTGATCAGCGAATTGATCGCGCCGTCCACCGTGCCCGCGGCGACCATGGCCATGGCCTCGGGGACGTTTTCGGCGGGCACCCGTTGTACCTCGGGAAAATGTTCTTGCAGGTATTGCTGCAGTACGTTGCCGCGCACCAGCGCCAGGCGCTTGCCGGCCATCTGGTTCAGCGTCAGTGGGGCCTGGGCATTGGGTGGCGCCACCAGCACGAACGGGTTGGTCAGGTACGGGCGGGTAAAGCGCAGCGCGTCTTCATCGTCCGATTCGGTGCTGACGGTGATGGCCGCCAGCATATCGGCCTGGCCGCTCTTGACCTGCTCGATCAGGTCGTACACCGACTTGCCCCGCTGGATGTCGAACTTCAGGCCGGTGCGCAAACCGATCCTGGCCAGCACATCGGCGCTGATGCCGCGGAACTGGCCTTGCTGGTCGATGAATGTCAGGGGCAGGAAGTTTTCGTCGATCACCACCCGGATTCGCGGATGGGTATCCAGCCAGCGTTGCTCGTTGACGCTGAACTGCAACGCTTGCTGTCCCGGCATGCTCGCCCCGCCCGCACTCCAGCGGCGCAGGATGTCCATGCGTTCGCCGGCGGGAATGGCTTGCAGCGCGGCGTTGACGATGCGCAGCAAACGCAGGTTGTCGCGGCGCAGGGCAAAAGCGAAGGGTTGGACCTCCATGCGCGAGAAGTCCGCCAGTTGCACGTTGTTCAGGTAGTTCTTGCTGATCAGGTAATTGGCGCTGATCGAGTCCCCGAGGTATACGTCGGCCTGCCCGAACGCCACAGCGCCGATGGCGTTGAGGGTCGAGGGGTACAACTGCAAGGTGGCCTCGGGATAAAAAGCCTTCACCGTGTCCGGGGGCAGGTAGTGATAGAGCATCGCCACTCGCTTGCCCGCCAGGTCCGAGGGCAAGTCCTGGCTGTCGTCAATACGCGCCACCAGGGTGGGCAGGTCATCGGCGTAGGCTTGGGACATGCTCAGGTCCGGCTCTGCGGCTTCGAAACCGTTGGCGGTGTCGAGCAAGTCGATCTCGCCGCTGCGCAGGGCCTCGAGCGATTCGGCACGGGATCGATAGCGCTGCACCTGTACTGAGACGTGCAGCAGTTGACCGAGCAATTGCGCGTAGTCGGCGGTCAGGCCTTCATAGTCGCGGCCATTGCCAGTGATGCTGAACGGTGCGTAGTCCGGCGCCGAGGTGCCCAGCACAAGCGTGCCCTTTTGCCGCAGCCAGGCCCAGTCAGCGGCGCCCAGTGACGCCGCATAGTCATCCACATGGGAACGCCCGAGCACCTGCAACGTCTCGGGGGCTCCGGCCACCGGCGGCGACATACTCAATGAGCCCAGCAACAGCACCGCCAGGCCTGCGCATAAAGACAGCTTCATCGGGTTCAAGTGTTGCGCTTGGCGTAATCGGCCCGGAACACCACCGACTGCATTCAGCCAGGGCAACCGGCGGATGGGTTCAAACTGCCAATGCGAGGGAACAGCGAACCGTCAAAGCCTGCCGAACCGTGGCAGGCGTGAGATGAGTGTAGGAAATTTCTGAGGAATTGCCTGAAGAACTCACAGGGGCTCGGGGTTGAACAGAAAAATTTTATTTACCCCGGACTCATTGTGGGAGCGAGCCTGCTCCCACAGGATCCGGGTGGGTCAGGACATTCGGGCTCTACACCGCAGCCAACAACTGGTCACGCACCGTACGCCCCTGGCCGCGAAGCTTGCCGTGCTCATACAGCGAGCCGGCGATCTCATCGGCGCGTACTGGCAGGATCGACAGCAGCGTATCGCTCAGGCCGTGGCTGGCCTGGCAGAAGCCCTGCATGTAGATCGCGGCCTTGCAGCGCTCGTCGGTGATCAGCTTGTAGTGACGGTCCACTTCGAAATCCCCCAGGTACTGGGCGAGCGGTTCCAGCAGGGTACGGTGCATGTGCCGCTCGTAACCGGTGGCCAGCACCACCGCATCGTAGCGGCGCACCGTCAATTCGCCGGTCGCATTGTTGCGCACGGCCAATTCGACGCCGGCTTCGGTGGCCGTGGCTTTCTCCACCGTGGTCAAGGTGCGGAACGCATGGCGGGCGATGCCGGAGACTTTCTGGCGATAGAAAATCCCGTAGATGCGTTCGATCAAGTCAATATCCACCACCGAATAATTGGTGTTGTGGTACTCGTTGATCAAGCGCTCGCGCTCCCCGTGGGGTTGCTGGAACACCAGGTCGGTGAACTCCGGCGAGAACACTTCGTTAACGAACGGGCTGTCGTCCGCCGGCTTGAGGGCCGAACCGCGCAGGATCATGTCGACTTGCACCGAAGGGAAACTGTCGTTGAGGTCGATGAACGCCTCTGCCGCGCTTTGCCCACCGCCGATGATCGCGATGTTCATCGGTTGCCCGTTCACACACGGCTGAGTCGCCATGCGCTCCAGGTATTGGGAGTGGTGGAACACCCGAGCGTCATCCTTCAGCGCCTTGAATGCCTCGGGAATGCGTGGCGTGCCGCCGGCACTGACCACCACCGAACGGGCGGTGCGCACGAATTCTTCGCCCTGGCTGTCGCGGGAAATCACCCGCAGGGTTTCCACCTGCTGGTTATGCAGGACCGGCTCGATGCGCAGTACTTCTTCGCCATAGCGGCTCTGCTCGGCGAACTGCGCGGCGACCCAGCGCAGGTAGTCGTTGAACTCCATACGGCACGGGTAGAAGGTGCCCAGGTTGATGAAATCCACCAGGCGGCCGTGGTGCTTGAGGTAATTGACGAACGAATAAGGACTGGTGGGATTGCGCAGGGTTACCAGGTCCTTGAGGAAAGAAATCTGCAGTTCGCTCTGGGTCACCAGGGTGTTGCCGTGCCAGCGATAGTCGGCCTGCTTGTCGAGGAACAGCACATCCAGTTCGCCCTGCACGGGCCCTCGTTCTTGCAGCGCGATGGCCAGCGCCAGGTTCGAGGGGCCGAAGCCGATGCCGATCAAGTCGTGAACGATGGGCGCTGCAATTGCCTGTGTCATGTCCAGTGTCCTCTGGAAAAGCCCCTCAACAGGGCGCGAAAAGCCTGGGTGACCTACCGACGCCGTGGCGGTAGGTGCCCGGGGCGGTCAGTCGTCTGTTGAGAGGAACGAGGACAGTGAAAAAAAATTTACCGCCGTGGGACCGGCGGGAGATAAATCAGCATGCGTCCCACTGTCGCACGCGAACGCGGCAATGTTTCATGGCGTTGACGATGTGTTTTTCCACCAGCGCTCGGGAAATGCCCAGCCGCTCGGCGATCTGCGGGTGGGACAGGCCTTCGAGCTTGCGCAATAGAAAGCTCTCGCGGCACAGCGGCGGCAATTCGGCCAGGGCCCGCTGCAGCATGTCCAGGCGCTGGCCATGATCGAGGCTGGTGTGGGGCGACGGCGTGAAGAAGCGCTCTTCGTTATCCAGCACGTCCAGGGATTCGACCTGGCGCAGGGTATTGCGTCGATGCCCGTCGATCACCAGGTTCAGCGCCGTGCGGTACAAGAAAGCCCGCGGCTGTTCGATGGGCGTGTCGCTGGCGCGCTCCAGCACCCGCACATAGGCGTCATGCACCACATCCTCGGCCGCCTGGCGGTTGCCGAGCCTGGCGTTGAGGAAACACACCAGTTCGCGATAGTAGTTTTCCAACCTGACTCCCGTGCGCAGTGCCTGCGACCGCTATCCCTGTGCCCCTCGGCGTGCCTGGATTCGGCAGTGGCACGATGGTGGCAGCATCAATCGCGTAATTTATAGTAATTCTCATATAGATTTAAAGCTTTCCTTTATCTCAGCGTTCGCCCCGCAATAAATGGCGCGACACAAAGCCCCTGTGGCGAGGGAGCTTGCTCCCGCTGGGGCGCGAAGCGGCCCTCATCTGCAGCTCCATCTCGACAGCGCTAACGGCGGCGCCTGCCTTGGGCCTGCTGCGCAGTCCAGCGGGAGCAAGCTCCCTCGCCACAGGGGCCATCCTGTCCCTGGGTAGCGATCCTGCTACCAAGTGTTTCAACCAGTAAATTCCCGCCCAAAGCGCTCGTTTACCAGAACAGCCTCCCGTCCCCGACACGCGTGCGACGGGCTCGATACCACCGGCCGGAACCCTGCATGAAACCTCCCCGCCCTACCCGACGCGCCTGGCTCATGACCTTCGCCTTGCTTCCGGCTGTCGCCTTCGCGGCCTGGCAAGCCGTGGCCCCCAACCGCGAAGCGCCGGCCACCGCGCTCGTCACCCGCGGCGATATCGAAAACAGCGTGACGGCCCTGGGCACCCTGCAACCGCGACGCTATGTCGACGTCGGGGCTCAGGCGTCCGGGCAGATCCAGAAGATCCACGTCGAAGCCGGCGACGAGGTGCGCGAGGGCCAGTTACTGGTGGAGATCGACCCTTCCACCCAAAAGGCCAGGCTCGACGCCGGACGCTTCTCCATCGAAAACCTCAAGGCGCAGTTGCAGGAGCAAAGGGCCCAGCACGACCTGGCGCAGCAGAAATTCCAGCGCCAGCAACAACTCAAGGCCGGCGGCGCCACCCGCGAAGAGGACGTGCAGACCGCCCGCGCCGAGGTCCGGGCGACCCAGGCACGCATCGACATGTTCCAGGCCCAGATCCGCCAGGCCCAGGCCAACCTGCGCAGCGACGAGGCCGAGTTGGGCTACACGCGGATCTACGCGCCGATGAGCGGCACCGTGGTCGCGGTCGGCGCCCGGGAAGGCCAGACCCTCAACGCCCAGCAACAAACGCCGCTGATCCTGCGCATCGCAAGGTTGACCCCGATGACCGTCTGGGCCGAAGTCTCGGAAGCGGACATCGGCCACGTCAAACCCGGGATGAACGCCTATTTCACCACCCTGGCCGGCGGCGCCCGACGCTGGAGCAGCACCGTGCGCCAGATTCTCCCGGTGCCGCCGCGCCCGCTGGAGGCCAGTCAGGGCGGCAATCCCAACGGCGGTCGCAGCGGCAGCGAACGGGTGGTGCTCTACACGGTGTTGCTCGACGTCGACAACGCCGACCGCGCCTTGATGACGGACATGACCGCCCAGGTCTTCTTCGTCGCCGCCCAGGCCAAGGATGTGCTGAGCGTGCCCAGCGCCGCATTGCAGGAAGCCACCGGCCAGGTCCGGGTGCTGGCCGACAACGGCGAGGTCCAGCCACGGGCCGTTCGCACCGGCGTCAGCGACCGTTTGCGCACCCAGGTGCTCGATGGCCTGAACGAGGGCGAGCGGGTGCTGATCGGTCCGGCCGCCGGAAACGGAGGCTGAATGAACACACCGCTGATCGAACTGCGCGACATCCGCAAGGCCTATGGCGGCGGCGACAGCCCTCGGGTCGAAGTGCTGCGCGGCATCGACCTGTCGATCCACGCCGGCGAGTTCCTGGCGATCGTCGGCGCGTCCGGCTCCGGCAAATCCACGCTGATGAACATCCTCGGTTGCCTCGACCGCCCCACCAGTGGCGAGTACCGTTTTGCCGGCGAAGACGTCGCTCGCCTGGGCAGCGACGAACTGGCCTGGTTGCGCCGCGAAGCCTTCGGGTTCGTGTTCCAGGGTTATCACCTGATTCCTTCCGGCACCGCCCAGGAAAACGTCGAAATGCCGGCGATCTACGCCGGCACCTCGGCGGCCGAGCGCCACGCCCGGGCCAGCGCCCTGCTCGCACGCCTGGGCCTGGCGAGCCGGACCGGTAACCGACCGCATCAATTGTCCGGCGGGCAACAGCAACGGGTGTCGATCGCCCGGGCCTTGATGAACGGCGGCCACATCATCCTCGCCGACGAACCCACCGGTGCCCTCGACAGCCAGAGCGGCATCGAGGTTATGGCGCTGCTCGATGAACTGGCGAGCCAGGGCCACGTGGTGATCCTGATCACCCACGACCGCGAGGTGGCGGCCCGGGCCAAGCGCATCATCGAGATCCGCGACGGGCTGATCATCAGCGACAGCGCCGTGGCCGATGCGCAACCCTCGGCGGTCAATCCGTCAGCCTTGCAAGCGGTGGACCTGCGCCAGCGCCTGAGCGCCGGCAGCGAACACAACGGTGCCTGGAAAGGCGAGCTGCTCGACGCCGTGCAAGCGGCGTGGCGATTGATGTGGATCAACCGCTTCCGCACCGCCCTGACCCTGCTGGGCATCGTCATCGGCGTGGCTTCCGTAGTGGTGATGCTGGCGGTGGGCGAAGGCAGCAAGCGCCAGGTCATGGCCCAGATGGGCGCCTTCGGCTCCAACATCATCTACCTCAACGGCACCGCGCCCAACCCGCGCGCGGCCAAGGGCATCATCAGCGAACAGGACCTGGCGGCCCTCGCCGCCCTGCCCGAGGTGCAGCAGATCATGCCGGTCAACGGTGCCGAAGCCAGCGTGCGCTTCGGCAACCTTGACCACACCAGCTACGTGGGCGGCAACGACACCCACTTTCCGGCCATTTTCAATTGGCCGGTGGTCCAGGGCAGCTACTTCAGCGACGCCGACGAACGCAGTGCCGCAGCGGTGGCGGTGATCGGCCACAAGGTCCGGCAGAAGCTGCTCAAGGACGTCGCCGACCCCATCGGTCGCTACGTGCTGATCGAAAATGTGCCCTTCCAAGTGGTCGGCGTGCTGGCCGAGAAGGGCGCGAGTTCCGGCGATTCGGACGCCGACAACCGCATCGCCGTGCCCTACTCCGCCGCCAGTGTACGGCTGTTCGGCAGCCGTCATCCCGAGTACGTGGTGATCGCCGCCCGGGACGCGGGCAAGGTCCGGCAGGCCGAGCAAGCCGTCTCCCGCACACTGTTGCGCCTGCACAACGGCAAGCAGGATTTCGAACTGACCAACAACGCCGCGATGATCCAGGCCGAAGCGCGGACCCAGGGCACGCTGTCGCTGATGCTAGGCGCCATCGCGGCGATCTCGCTGCTGGTGGGCGGCATCGGCGTGATGAACATCATGCTCATGACCGTACGCGAACGGACCCGGGAAATCGGCATCCGCATGGCCACCGGCGCCCGCCAGCGCGACATCCTGCGCCAGTTCCTCACCGAAGCGGTGATGCTCTCGGTGGTCGGCGGACTGGCCGGCATCGGCCTGGCGCTGCTGGTGGGCGGTGCGCTGCTGCTGGGCAAGATCGCCGTAGCGTTCGAATGGCTGGCGGTGTTCGGTGCCTTCGGCTGCGCCCTGGTCACCGGAGTGGTCTTCGGTTTCATGCCGGCCCGCAAGGCGGCTCGCCTCGACCCGGTCGCGGCCCTCACCAGTGAATGAATCGCACCCTATGAAAGCGCACCTGACCCTTCTGGCCGCGAGCCTCGTGCTGGCGGCCTGTGGCTCGCCGCTGCCGAAACCGGACAGCGGCATCGAACCGCCGCCGGCCTGGCAAAATGTCGAAACGCCAGGCGCTCGCACTGACAACCAGCAATGGTGGACGCACTTTGGCAGCCCGCAGTTGAACCGGCTGATCGAACAAGCGCGCCTGGACAGCCATGACCTGGCCGCCGCCATGGCCCGGGTTCGCCAGGCCCAGGCCAGCGCGGTGATCGCCGGTGCGCCACTGTTGCCGGAGATCAAGGCCGGGCTCAACGGCAATCGACAAGAGTTGCTGCGGGGCAAAGGCTACAGCCAACTGGACGTGAGTCGGGAAAGCCGCACCATCGATTACTACGACGCGAACCTCAGCGCCACCTATGAACTGGATTTCTGGGGCGGCAAACGGGCGGCGCGGGACAGTGCATTGGGTAGCCTGTCGGCCAGCCAGTTCGACCGGGCGACGGTGGAGCTGACGCTGCTCAGCGGGGTTGCCAACAGCTATACCCAGGCGTTGTCCCTGGGCGAACAGCAACGCATCGCCGAATTGAACCTCGCCAACGCCCAAAGCGTGCTCAACCTGGTTCAGACCCGCTACGACGCCGGCAGCGCCACGGCGTTGGAACTGTCCCAGCAGAAAAGCCTGGTGGCGGCCCAGCAACGCCGATTGCCCCAGGTGCAGCAACAAGCCCGGGAAGCACACATCACTTTGGCGACGCTGCTGGGGCAGCCGGTGCAATCGCTCAACCTCGCCGATGAACAGTTCGACCGCGTGCACTGGCCCGCCATCGAGGCCGGCGTGCCCAGTGAACTGCTGCGTCGCCGCCCGGACATCGCCGCCGCCGAAGCGCGCCTGACGGCGGCCGAGGCCGACATCCGCGTGGCCCGCGCCGCCCTGTTGCCCTCCGTCACCCTCGGACTGAGCCTGGGCACCGGCGCCGACATCGCCGACCAATTGCTGCGCAACAACGTCTACAACCTCACCGCCGGCCTGACCGCACCGATCTTCAACAACGGCCGCCTGAGAGCCGAACGGGACAAGGCCCGTGCCCGCCAGGAAGAACTCCTGGAGCTGTACCGCGCGGCCATCATCAACGGCTTCGCCGACGTCGAAAAAGCCCTGAGCAGCATCCGCGGAATCGACCAGCAACGGCGGTGGCAGACCGAAGAACTGCAACAAGCCCAGAACGCCTTCGACATCGCTCAAAGCCGCTACCAGGCCGGCGCCGAAGACCTGCTCACCGTGCTCGAAACCCAACGCACGCTTTATGCGGCGCAGGATATGAATGTGCAACTGCGCCTGGCACGGGTCCAGGCGAGCGTGGCGTTGTACAAGGCGTTGGGTGGGGGTTGGCAAGTCAACTAAGCCGCCCTTCCCGCACTGATGCGGATCCGGACTAACCCCCGTGGCGAGGGAGCTTGCTCCCGCTCGGTTGCGCAGCGACCGCTAGATTTTGGGGCCGCTTCGCAGCCCAGCGGGAGCAAGCTCCCTCGCCACATTGGATCTGCTTCAACCCGAAACCGGCTCCACCCCAGCCCCCCTGTGGGAGCGAGCCTGCTCGCGATGGCGGCGTATCTGTCACCGCGATGTTGGACGTGCCGCCGTCATCGCGAGCAAGCTCGCTCCCACAGGTTTTTCTGTCGTTCGCCAAGCCTGAGCGCGGCGCCCATCCACTGTGGAAAGGGCCGGCTCAAGTTTTGTTAACGCTGCAACGTAGAACGCCGCTCCCCCGTTAACCGCACCCAAGCCAAGTGCCACCTGTGGCGAGGGAGCTTGCTCCCGCTGGACTGCGCAGCGGCCCCCAGCTTTTTGCGGCTGCTGCGCACCCGAGCGGGAGCAAGCTCCCTCGCCACGGTGGATCTGCGTCAACCCAAACCTGATTCCAACACCGTCCCCCTGTGGGAGCAAGCTTGCTCGCGATGGCGGTGTCTCTGTCACTGTGATGTTGACTATGCCGCCGTCATCGCGAGCAAGCTCGCTCCCACAGGGTTTTCGGTCGCTCATCAAGCCCGGGCGCGAAACCCTGAACGGCCTGGGATTACCCCGCCGCCGCAGGCACCTTGATCGCGGCCGTGGCGAGGTCAATCAGTGCTTGGCTGTCGGCCACATCCACGTCGCTGTCGCCATCGATATCCCCGTGCACCGAAACCTTGTCGAATGGGCCTTCCGGCTTGGTCCTGGTCACGCGTACGCCGTAGGAGGAGATGATCGAATCGCGAAACTCATTGTCGGGGTTGTCATCGACAAAACCCGTCATGCGGGTCACGAAGTCGATTTCCACTGCCCGGTAGGTTTGTCCGGTTTTCTCGGTGAGAGTGATCAACACGCCTTTGCTGGTTTCCATGGCAAGTCCTCATTGCAGATGAGTCGCTGGCATTGGCAGCAATCTATCCCCAGCGACGAGCAGCGTCTCCTGTAAGAACTAACAGGTGCACACCGCGCGTCAAACCGGCTTGGCCTTGAGATTGCGCGCATACCATGGCCGTTGCGGCACGCGGCGAAACAGTTCGGAGAGTTTCTTGTCATCGTTGCCGAAGGTGATGCGCAGGGCCAGTTTCATGGTCTCCGGGTCCATTTCCACCGAGCGCCCGGCCTGTAGCCCCGGCGTGGTGCTGCAGCCATGGGTGTCCGGACCCAGCCACGGGTCGGCGATTTCCACCCAGCGGCCAGGGGCGAACCAGGGCACGCCGTTGACCGTCAGCCGGCTCACTTCGCCGGGATGGAAACGTTCGTGGGCGCGGAACCAGTCTTCGAGGCGGTCGTCGATCCAGCCGTGGAAGGCCCAGAACACCGGGTTGACGTGGGATGAGAACGGGTCCCCGAGAAAGTCGTTTTCCGCCGCGAACCAGCGCTGGGCGAAGTCGGCGGGGTCGCGGGCGAATGGCACCGGATGGCCGTTGGACGGATCGCGAGGCACCGAGGCCCAGCGCATGTGCAGCCAGTCGTGAAGCCCCAGCTCCACTTCCGAACCGAACTGGCCCAGGGTCAGTTTCGACAGATAGCGTGGGTCACGGTAGCGTGATTCCCAGACCTGGAAATTGCTGTGGTAAGTCTCAGCCGTCTTGATGTCACTCACCCACTGGGCGTATTGCTCGTCGCCATCGGCCAGCCAGGTGGGCGGCAAAGCGGTGCCATCGTGATTATCGAAATACCGGGCGAACCCGAGGCGATCACGTTCCAGCTCCGGTTGCGGCAACGGGAAGCGCGGCCACGAGGGCAACGCCTGGAACGAACGGGCCGTACCGAGCATGTGCCGGTGCATGAAAAAGAAATCGATGCCCGAGCCGTTGCGGTCCTTGCGCGGACCGCGGGCATCGCGCTCCTGATCCCGCGGGCCGGGCTGCCAGCCGATGCCGCGCAGGGCGTTGCGCTTGTCTTCGTCCAGGGTGTGCCACTTGTCCCGCGTGGCATGCCAGAGCTGGTGAAACAACCGATGCTCAGGCGACACCAACCAGGCCAGCAGTGCCGGGCCCAGCGGCGTACGCTCCCGAGCCTCGGGAAAGCGCTGCTTGACGGCGATCACCTGAAGGTCCTGCTCAGGCAGGGCCAGCGGACGATCCAGACGCAACACCCGACCGCTGAGGGTCGCGCTGCCGGCATTGCCGAAACCGGCCCAGACTTCATCCAGGGTCATGATGAACTCGTAATCCGGCACACCGTCCGCAGCCCCAGTGCCGATCAGCCGCCAACTCACCTGCTGGGGGTCTGTCCCGGCCAGGTCTCCCAACACCCGATAACGCGGCTCATCCCCACCGCGCAGCCGCTCGGCGGTGTCGAGATACCCCACCAGGCCACGGCCCTTATGGGCGATGTCGAGGAACAGTTGCAGACCTTCATCCGGCAAACCGTCGAGGGCCGTTGCGCCTCCAGTGAAGCGAATAGACCAGATCCCCCGCAACGTATCCGCCCGGCGCTGCCCCGCCACATCCGCCACCTCGAATGAAGCCTCGCCAGGGGTGATGGTCGGATCCGGCCGCGTCAACTCACGATGCCCGTAAAACACCGCCGGCACAGCGGCACCGGTCAGCGCCAGGCCTGCCATGAACCATCGTCGAGAAATCGTCATTGCCTTACCTGTGTCAGCCTTTGAGGGTGGGCTTTATCCAAGCTAGGACGAGGGGTGGGTTGGCAAATTTAGGGGGTGCCTGTGAAGACGCCATCGCGAGCAGGCTCGCTCCCACAGGTGGATTGGGTATGGCCGGGAGAGATGGGTCGGCTGGCAGGCCGCCTTCGCGGGCAAGCCCGCTCCCACAGTTGGATCGGGACAACACCGGAGATATAGGTCGGCTGTCAGGCCGCCTCACTTTTGCTTTGCTTTTGCTTTGGCTTTTGATCTCGGACGCCCCATCAACCACAAGGGCCGAACGCAGGCATTGCGTAGTGGGCAACCCGGCATGGATGCCGGGTTAGCCGCGCAGGGCCATGGATGGCCCATCGAGGCGGGCCCACGGAGCAATGCCGGAGTGAGGGAACACCGAGCGTAAGCGAGGTGCCCAGTGGTGGGGCAAGAGCGTTTTGCTTACTTTTGCGCTTCTCAAAAGTAAGCCGCCGTAAAGGCGGAACCGTAAGAAGCCGTTATCGCAGCAACGGATATACCCCCAATCCACAACCCCACACCGCCTAAATTTCCCCGCCATCTACTCGTCCTCCCCACATAGCAAAGCCCCCCACGCCCGGCAAACCTGACTGAGATCGGCAATGACAACACGACGTTCGAAAAAAGCGCTACTCACCGGCGTGCCCCTGGCCCTGGCGCTGGTGATCGGCGGCAGCCTGGCAGCCTGGGACCACTGGTGGCGAGACAACCCCGGCTACCCAGTCAAAGTCATGAAACAAGCCAAGGCCCTGCACGACCGCCTGCTCTCCTTCGACAGCCACATCACCGTCCCACTGGATTTCGGCACCGCCGGCCACGAGGCCGACAAGGATGGCAGCGGCCAGTTCGACCTGGTGAAAGCCAACCGCGGCCAATTGTCCGGCGCCGCCCTGACGATCTTCGGCTGGCCCGAGCTGTGGAACGGCCCCAACGCCCCGCACAAACCCACCGCCGGGTTCGTCGAGGAGGCGCGCAACCAGCAAGAGGTGCGCTACAAGATCATCAGCGGCCTGGTCCGCGATTTTCCCAACCAGGTCGCCATCGCCTACACCCCGGAGGATTTCCGCCGCTTGCACGGCGAAGGCAAGTTCGCGATTTTCATCAGCATGCTCAACGCCTACCCCCTGGGCCACGACTTGAGCCTGCTGGACCTGTGGACGGCGCGCGGCATGCGCATGTTCGGATTCAGCTACATCGGTAATAACGACTGGGCCGACTCGTCCCGCCCGCTGCCATTCTTCAACGACTCACCCGACGCGCTCGGCGGCCTGTCGGACCTGGGCAAGCAAGCGGTGACCCGCCTCAACGATCTGGGGGTGATCATCGACGTGTCGCAGATGTCGAGCCAGGCCCTGGAACAAGTCGCGCAGCTGAGCCGCACGCCGCTGGTGGCGTCCCATTCGGCACCACGGGCGATGGTCGACATCCCGCGTAACCTCAGCGACAAGGAACTGCAACTGATCAAGCGCAGTGGCGGCGTGGTGCAGATCGTCGGCTTCTCCCAATACCTGCGCCCGCTGACGCAAAAGACCCAGGACAAACTCAATGCCCTGCGCCAACGCTTCGACCTGCCGCCGCTGCCCAACCTGGCCATGGCCCTGATGCCGGGCGATCCGATCATCGCCGCGTGGCCGGAGCAGAAGTTCGGCGAATACGCCGCGCAGCTCTACGGCATTCTCGAGGAAGAACCCAAGGCCAGCCTCAAGGACCTGGGGGACGCCATCGATTACACCGTGCGCAAGATCGGCATCGACCACGTCGGCATCAGCTCGGACTTCAACGAAGGCGGCGGTGTGAAAGGCTGGGAGAACGTCGGCGAGATCCGCAACGTCACCGCCGAATTGCTTACCCGCGGCTACTCCGAAGCCGACATCGCCAAGCTCTGGGGCGGTAATTTCCTGCGGGTCTGGGACCAGGTGCAACAAGCCGCCCGCCCCCCGGTGGCCTCGGCCCAGCAGGTCAGCCAGCCATGAATGAACGCCGCACCTTTCTCAAGCAGGCCGGCATCCTCGCGGCCAGCCTGCCCCTGGCCGCCAGCCTGCCCGCACAGGCAAGCACCAAGCCACTGCCATCGCTGTCCCGAGACAAATGGGCGCAGTTGCGCACGTTGTTCGACCAGGATCCGGACTATCTGCACTTCTCCAACTTCCTGGTCACTACCCACCCACGCCCGGTGCGCGAGGCCATCGAAAGACACCGCGCCGCCCTCGACCAGAATCCGGGGCTGTTGATGGACTGGGACCTGGGTGTGACCGAGGAACGCGAAGAGAACGTACGGACCTGGGCCGGTCGCTACCTGCAAGCCAGCCCCCAGCAGATCGCCCTCACCGGCAGCACCACTGAAGGCCTGGCGATGATTTACGGCGGCGTGCAAGTACGCGCCGATCAGGAAATCCTCACCACCGCCCACGAACACTACGCCACCCACACCATTCTCGATCTGCGCACCCAACGGGACGGCACCCGGGTACGCAAGATCAAGCTGTTCGAGCAGGCCCACGCCGCCAGCCACGACGAAATCCTCAGCGCCATCGACCGCAGCATCCGCCCCGAAACCCGCGTGCTGGGCATGACCTGGGTGCATTCGGGCAGCGGTGTGAAGCTGCCGATTGGCAAGATCGGCGCGCTGGTGGACAAACACAATCAGGGCCGTAGCGATGAACAGCGGATCATCTATGTGGTGGACGGCGTACACGGTTTCGGCGTCGAGGACCTGAGCTTCCCCGAGATGAACTGCGACTTCTTCATCGCCGGGACCCACAAATGGATGTTCGGTCCGCGGGGCACCGGCCTGGTGTGCAGCCGCAGCGCAGAACTCAAGTACGTCACGCCGATCATCCCGACCTTCTCCGAAGCCACGGCATTTTCCACGGTCATGACGCCCGGCGGTTTTCACGCCTTCGAACACCGCTGGGCGGCGGACGAAGCGTTCAAGTTGCACCTGCAACTGGGCAAGGCCGAGGTCCAGGCGCGCATCCATGCCCTCAACAGCTACCTGAAAAAACAGCTGCTGGCCAAGCCACAGATCGAGCTGGTCACGCCGTTGAGCCCGGAGCTGTCGGCCGGCTTCACCTTCTTCCGGGTCAAAGGCCGCTACAGTGACGAGATCGCCGGCTACCTGATGAAAAACCGGGTGATCGCCGACGCCGTGCATCGCGACGCCGGGCCGGTGGTGCGCACCGCGCCGGGGTTGCTCAATACCGAAAACGAGATCGATCGCTTCATGGGCCTGCTGACCCAGACACTCTGAACCTGACTTTACGAGAAAGAACGATGAACAGTTTTCCATCGATGCTTGCGGCGCTGTTCCTGGCCGCCCTGCTGCCCTCCGGCGCCCACGCCTCGCAACCGGGCCAGGTGTTGCGCGACTGCAAGGACTGCCCGGAAATGGTCGTACTGCCCACCGGCACCTTCCAGATGGGCACCCCGGAAGACGAAGTGGGACGCGAGCCCGACGAAGGCCCGGTGCACCCGGTGACATTTGCCCGTCCGGTGGCGATCAGCCGTTTCCAGATCCTCAAGAGCGAGTGGTTCGCCTACCTGCGGGACACCGGCTACACCATGCCCGATGGCGATGAGCGACCGGGGCGGGCGTGCAAGGCCGGCATCCCGGACTACCAGGGCAGCGACCCGCGCAAGCAATACACCGACCGGCACCCGGCGGTGTGCATGGATTTCGCCGAGGCCAACGCCTACGTGGCATGGCTGTCGAAAAAAGCCGGCAAGCCTTACCGGCTGGTCAGCGAGTCCTTGCGCGAGTACGCGGCACGCGGCGGCAGCACCGGCCCGTTCCCCTTCCCGTTCGACGAGGGCAAGGACTACAGCATCGCGAAGCACGCCAACACCTACGGCGCCGCCGACGGCTACAACTTCACCGCCCCGGCCGGCAGCTTCGCACCCAATGCCTTCGGCGTGTACGACATGCACGGCAACATCTACGAGTGGACCGCCGACTGCTACAACGAAAACTACCTCGGCGCCCCGAGCGACGGCAGCGCCTGGCTGACCGGCAAGTGCGAGTTCCGCCGGATCCGCGGCAACGATTGGGGTGAGGCGCCGGTGTTTTCTCGCTCCGGCAACCGCAACGCGCTGGTGCCCAGCGTGCGTGGCGACTGGATCGGGTTCCGGGTGGCGCGGGATATGTAACCCGAGTTTGCATGGTTCAGGGGAGCTTTCCGTGGCGAGGGAGCTTGCTCCCGCTGGGCTGCGAAGCGGCCCCCAGGTTTTGCGGCCGCTGCGCGCCCGAGCGGGAGCAAGCTCCCTCGCCACAGGTGCTTTGTTCGCCTGGGCCTACCGAGTCAAGCATCCTTAAATCCCCTCCCCCACCAAACGTCTAACAGACGGGCGCGATCCAACCGGCGCACCTGCGTCCCCGGCAAATGCCCCCGATGCCTCCGCCCCTTTTTCCATCCAGCAGGGACCCCCTCCATGAGCCAACCAAAACGCGGTGTGATCCATGAATTGTTCACCCTGCTCAAACCCTTCCGGCTGATTGTCATCGGCGCCATCGTGCTGGGCATGGTCGGCGGCCTGAGCGTCACCGTGCTGCTGGCGACGATCAACCAGGCGCTGCACGCCGAAGGCGGTCTGACCCACACTGTGGTGGGTGTCTTCGCCGGGTTGTGCCTGCTGGCGCTGGTCAGTTCCATCTGCTCGGACATCGGCACCAATTATGTCGGCCAGAAAATCATCGCCCGGTTGCGCAAGGAGCTGGGGGAAAAAGTCCTCTCGGCGCCCATCGAGCAGATCGAACGCTACCGCAGCCACCGGCTGATCCCGGTGCTGACCCACGACGTCGACACCATCAGCGACTTCGCCTTCGCCTTCGCCCCCCTGGCGATCTCCCTGACCGTCACCCTCGGTTGCATGGGTTACCTGGCGCTGTTGTCGTGGCCGATGTTCCTGCTGATGCTGGTGGCGATCGTCATCGGTACCGTGGTCCAGTACATCGCCCGCGGACGCGGGATCAAGGGTTTCATGGCGGCCCGCGATGCGGAAGACGAACTGCAAAAGCACTACAACGCCGTCGCCGAAGGCGCCAAGGAACTGCGCATCCACCGTCCGCGCCGCCAACGCATGTACGTCTCGGGCATCGAGCGCACCGCCGACCATATCTGCGATACGCAGATCCGTTCGGTGAATACGTTCGTGATCGCTAAGACCCTGGGCTCGATGCTGTTCTTCGTGGTGATCGGCCTCGCACTGGCCCTGCAATCGCTGTGGCCGAGCACGGACCAGGCGGTGATGAGCGGCTTCGTGCTGGTGCTGCTGTACATGAAAGGCCCGCTGGAACACCTGATCGGCACGTTGCCGATTGTCAGCCGCGCCCAGATCGCCTTCCGCCGCATCGCCGAGCTGTCGGAACAGTTTTCCTCACCGGAACCGCATCTTTTGCTCAGTGACCAAGGGCGCCCACAAACGACGGTGCAAGGCCTGGAACTACGCGACGTCTCGTACGCCTTCCCGGCGGCCGAAGGCGCCCGGCCGTTCCGCCTCGGGCCGGTCAACCTGAAGATCGACCAGGGCGACATCGTGTTCATCGTCGGGGAAAACGGCTGCGGCAAGACCACCCTGATCAAGCTGCTGCTGGGCCTGTACGCCCCGCAACAAGGAGAAATCCGCCTCAACGACCAGGTGGTGAGCGCCCTGACCCGGGATGACTACCGCCAGTTGTTCACCACGATTTTTGCCGACTACTACCTGTTCGACGACATCGTGCAGGGCGACACCCACATCCCGGAGGACGCCAACAAGTACCTGCAACGCCTGGAAATCGCCCACAAGGTCAGCGTGCGCGAGGGTGCTTTCACCACCACCGACCTCTCCACCGGTCAGCGCAAGCGCCTGGCGCTGGTCAACGCCTGGCTGGAAGAGCGCCCGGTGCTGGTGTTCGACGAATGGGCCGCCGACCAGGACCCGACGTTCCGGCGGATCTTCTATACCGAGCTGCTGCCGGACCTCAAGCGCCTGGGCAAGACCATCATCGTGATCTCCCACGACGACCGTTACTTCGACGTGGCCGATCAACTGGTGCGGATGGAAGCCGGAAAAGTGGTCACCGAACTGCAGCCTGCGTAAATAGTCACGATTCTCATTTCCGGTTTTGCGACGGTCGTGCGTCCTAATTAGGAATTGCTCACAACTACATCCACTTAACACCTGCAAGAGTGAAACACTGATGCCAGCAACTCCGGGGATTCCACGTTTTACCAAGGCACTGATCATGCGTCGCCTGCTGCAACCGGGCTTTAGCGCCACCGCGTTCAGCATGGCCCTGGCCTTGCCGTTCAGCGCACAGGTCCAGGCCCAGGAAATCGACTTCAACATTCCTGGGCAATCGCTGGCGAGTGCGTTGCAGGCGTTGAGCACGCAGTCGAGCCTGCAAGTGCTGTATAGCGCCGACGACGTCCAGGGGCTGCGTAGCCAACCGGTCAACGGGCGGTTGTCGCCGACCCAGGCGCTGTCACAGATGCTGGTGGGGACCGGCGTCGTGTTCACCGTCGAAGGCAACACCGTCACCGTGCGCTCCAGGGCCCCGGGCGATTCACTGGAACTGGCGCCGACCACCATCAGCGGCCGCACGGCGGAATCGGCATATGGCCCGGTGGACGGCTACGTCGCCACCCGCAGCGCCACCGGCACCAAGACCGATACGCCGATCCTGGAAATCCCGCAGACCATCAACGTCGTCACCGCCGACCAGATCGCGACCCAGGGCGCCCGCAACCTGACCCAGGCCCTGCGCTACACGCCGGGGTTGAACACCGGCGGCTTCACCGATCGCAACGCCATCGCCGACGAAATCACCAGCCGCGGCTTCTCGCCGACCCCGCTATACCTGGACGGCGCCTACCTGCCCTACGCCGGCAGCCTGGGCGGCGCGCCGCAGATCGATCCGTACACCCTGGAGCGCATCGAAGTGCTCAAGGGCCCGTCGTCGGTGCTCTACGGGCAGAACCAGCCGGGCGGCCTGATCAACATGGTTTCCAAGCGGCCGACCACCGAACAGCGCAGCCAGATCAAGCTGGGCGCCGGCAGCTACAACCGGGTCAACGGCGCGTTCGACACCAGTGGTCCGATCGACGACCAGAAGGAATTCAGCTATCGCGTCATCGGTTTGGCGAAAAAAGGCAACCAGCAGGTCGACCACACCCACAGCGAACGCATGCTGCTGGCGCCGAGCCTGACCTGGGCGCCCAACGAAGACACCTCCCTGACCTTGCTGGCGCAGATCCAGAAGGATGACGGCCTGGAAGACTATCAGGCGCTGCCGCGGATCGGCTCCCTGGAACGCGGCCCGAACGGCCAGCGCATCGACCGCAATTTCTTCTCCGGCGACACCCGCTGGAACGACTACAAGCGCGACCAGTTCATCCTCGGCTACGACTTCAGCCATAACCTGACCGATGACCTGAAGTTCCGCTCAACGGCGCGCTACACCGACGTGCGAGACCAGTACAAGGGCTTCTACCTGCGCAGCTTCGTCACCAGCGGCGGCGTGACCGACCAGACCCGGGCCAACCGCGTGAAACTCGATTGGCGGCAGCACAACACCGCCTACACCATCGATAACAACGTGGAGTACAAATTCAACACCGGCGCCCTGGAACACACCACCCTGGCGGGCCTGGATTATCGCCATTTCAATCGCAAGTACGACGGCTACAACGCCTACAACGTGGTGCCGATCAACCTGTACGGCAGCAACAACAACTATGACACCGGCAGCGTGACCCCGACCCTGGACACCAAGTGGGACAACACCGTGCGCCAGACCGGCGTCTACTTCCAGGACCAGATCAAGCTGGACAAGTGGATCCTGACCGTGGGCGGCCGCCAGGACTGGGCCGAAGTGGACAACAAGGACCTGCTGGCCCGCAGCGTCTCGCAACTGCGTGACAACAAGTTCACCGGTCGCGTGGGCCTGACCTACGTCACCGACTTCGGCCTGGCACCGTACATCAGCTATTCCGAGTCCTTCCTGCCGACCGTGGGCACGGACGCCGCCGGTGATTCGTTCAAGCCGACCGAAGGCGAGCAGTACGAAGTGGGTGTGAAGTACCAGCCGTTCGACAAGACACTGATCACCGCCTCGGTGTTCGAGATCAAGCAGAAGAACCTGGTCACTGCCGACCCGGCCGATCCCGCCAACTCGATCCAGTCCGGGGAAGTCCGTTCCCGTGGCGTTGAACTGGAAGTCAAATCGGCCATCGACAACGTCGAGGTCATGGCAGCCGCATCCTACCTCGACTCGTTCTACACCAAGGACAACTACGGCAACGAGGACAACCGCAGCGAGCAACAGGCACCGGTTTCCGCCACCTTGTGGGTCGATTACCACTTCACCCAAGCCAACCTCAACGGCCTGACCTTCGGCGCGGGTGCACGCTACACCGGCCGCAAGCCGGGCGACGCGGCCAACTCGTTCGACGTACCGGCCTTCACCGTCTTCGACACCACTGTGCGCTACGACCTGGGCAAGATGACCCCGAGCCTGCGTGGCGTCAGCACCAGCCTGAACGTGCAGAACGTCTTCGACCGCGAATACGTGTCCCACTGCAACTACTCGTTCGGTTGCTACTACGGCCAGGAACGCGTGGCTTCGGTGGATGTGACTTACGACTTCTAAGCGACACCGCAGTAACAGGAAACCGGGCCTTGGCCCGGTTTTTTTATCTGCCCCAAACCCGGTGGGAGCAGCTGTGAATGCAGACTTATAGACACCCAGTACCCCCGGTGGGAGCGAGCCTGCTCGCGATAGCGGTGTATCTGTCGTTGTGATGCTGAATGTGCCGCCGTCATCGCGAGCAGGCTCGCTCCCACAAGGGCCTTGTGTTGTCTTAAGGATTCAGCGCAGCCCGAAGCGCTTCGCTCAACTGCCCATACACCTCATCGATCTCCGGCACCACGCTCTGCAAGCGCAGGAAATCGTGGATCAATGCGCTGTACTCGATCACCTCCACCGCCACACCCTGCGCCTGCAAGTGCCGGGCATAGGCGCGGCCTTCATCGAGCAAGGGGTCATGGCCGGCCAAGGCGATCAGCGCGGGGGCCATGCGTGGGTGGGCCGGGGCCAGCAACGGTGAAAAACGCCAGTCCAGGCGATCGGCCGGCTCGTTGGCGTAGTGCCGGTAGAACCACTCCAGGGTCTGGCTTTCCAGCAGATAGCCTTCGCCGAACAACTCGGTGGAAGGGCTGCTGGCCGAGGCGTCGGTCACTGGATAACACAACAGTTGGAAGCACGGCGTGATCGCCAGCGTGTCCGGCTCCAGCGCCGATTGCAGCGCCAGCACGGTCGCCAGGGTCGCGCCGGCACTGTCGCCGCCCAAGGCCACGCGGCTGATGTCCAGGCTTTCGGCGCCGGCCTGTTGCGCAAGCCAGGCCAGGGCGTCGGCGCCGTCGTTCAGTGGCGTCGGAAACCGATGCTCGGGGGCCAGGCGATAGCCCACCGACAACACCGCACAGGGTGTTCGCGCACAGAACTCGCGGCAGACACCGTCATGGGAATCGAGGCTGCCGACCACGTACCCGCCGCCGTGAAAATACACCAGCACCGGCAACGCCTGGGTAGTCGCCGTGGCAGGTCGATACAACCGCAGCGTCAATGACGCACCGTCCCGTGCGAGACATTCGTGGGCCGCGCACTGCACATCCGCCGGGGCGCCCCAGCGCAGTTGTACGGTGGTGCGCTCGAACGCTTCACGGGCCTGGGCCGGCGTCGAGAGGTAAAACGGCCCGGCACCGTCCACCTGGCTTTGTTCAGCAAGGTCGAGGAAGGCGTTGAGTTCCGGATGCAAGGACATCACAGTTTCCTTATGAAATAGCCATGGGTGAAAAATGAGCCAGGATCGACACATCCCTGTGGCGAGGGAGCTTGCTCCCGCTCGGCTGCGCAGCAGCCGCAAAAAACCGGGGGCCGCTTCGCGCCCCAGCGGGAGCAAGCTCCCTCGCCACAGGGATGCGCCTGGCAGTGCCATAGGTACTGCGCCTGGCAGTGCCACAGGTACTGCGCCTGGCAGACTCCTGGTTAAACAATAAGCCCGCCCCGGAATTCAGGCCGCCTGCTCCACACAATGCTCGATCAGCGTCTCCAGCTCCGCCTGGTACTCGCGCATCAGGCGCTCGACAGTCTCGGCCCGATAACGGCGTTTGCTGAACACACAGCGCAGGGCCAGTCGCCCGTCATACACCTGCCCCACCACTTCCAGCCAGTTGCCCAATGCGGCGTGGGGGCTGTAGCAACTGCCGTAGCTTTCGGCGGCCGGCACCAGCAGCGCCTTGTCGTCGAAGCTCTGGTCGAATTGCCCCAGGTAGTTGAACGTCACCCGGGCCTGTGGCGCCCGGCCCAAGGTATCGGCCATCTGCTCACCGCTCATGTGTCGCAACACCCCATACCCCAGCCCCTTGTTCGGCACGGCGGCCAACTGCCGTTGCACCGCACGCACCGAGGTGCCGATGTCGGCTTCAGGGGACGGGCTCAAACGCACCGGGAACATGCTGGTGAACCAGCCCACCGTCCGACTCAAGTCGATGTCCTTGAGCAGGTCCTCACGACCATGGCCTTCGAGCTGGATCAGCACCGAAGCCTGCTCGCTCCAACGGCACAGCACTCGGCTCAGCGCCGTCAGCAGCACGTCGTTGATCTGCGTCTGGTAGACCGCCGGCACCTGTTTGAGCAGTTGCTGGGTGTGCAATTCAGACAGGTTCAGGTACGCCACCGACTGGAACTGCACCTGGTCCTTGCCACGGGGGTTGTCGCACGGCAATTCGTTGCCCGGTTGGTCGAGCTGCGCCAGCCACCAGGCTTTTTCCTGCGCATCGAAGTCCGCCGCGTAGGCACGCAGCCCTTCGGCCCAGGCCCGGTAGCTGCTGGTGCGGATCGGCAGATTCGGCGCACGGCCATCGCTGTAGGCCTCATAAGCGCTCTGCAAGTCTTGCAGCAGCACACGCCACGACACCGTGTCGATCACCAAGTGGTGAATGACCATCAGCACGCGGATCTCACCATTGCCCAAGGTCACATGAGCGGTGCGCCACAGCGGCCCGTTGCACAGGTCCAGGCTGCGTTGCACCTGCTCGGCGTACAGCTCAAGTTCGGCCTCATCCGCCACCTGCTGCTGCCACAGCAAGGGTTCGCCAGCCCATTGCGCCTGGCTCTCGGCCAGCGGCTGATAATGCTGCAGGTAGCGTCCGCCCACTTCGCTGAAGCGCAAGCGCAGGGCGTCGTGTTGCTGCATCATGCCCCGCAGCGCCAGTTCCAGCGCCGTCAGGTTCAAGGCCTGGCGGGCCCGCAACATCAATGCCTGGTTGTAATGATGCGGCTCGCTCATGTGTTGGTCGAACAGCCATTGCTGGATGGGGATGAGGTTGAACTGCCCTTCGACCGCAGCCTGGGTCACGTCCTCGACGACCGCCGAAACCGTGCGCTCGCGCTGCTGGAAAATCGCCTCGATGGTCTGGCCGCGCATCAGGTCGCGCAACTTGAGGTCCATTTTCAGTTCCGAGTGGTTGCGCACCCGCGACACCACCTGCAGGCTGAGAATCGAATCACCGCCCAGCTCGAAGAAGTTGTCGGTGATGCCGACCCGCTCGACCTGCAACACGTCCGCCCAGATCTGCGCCAGCAGTTGCTCGTCGCGAGTGCGTCCGGGCACATACTCGGCGCTCTTGAATTCCGGCTCCGGCAGCGCCCGGCGATCCAGTTTGCCGTTGGGGGTCACCGGCAGCGCGTCCAGGCAGATGATCTGCGCCGGCACCATGTAGTCCGGCAACTGCGTGCGCAGGTCAGCCTTGAGTTGGTCGCCGATGGCCACGCCGTCGGGGGTCACCACGTAGCCGATCAATTGCTTGCCCGAGGCGCTGTCTCGGGCGATCACCACTGCATCGGTGACGCCTGCCTGTTGCCGCAGGCTGGCCTCGACCTCGCCCAGCTCGATACGGAAACCGCGCACCTTGATCTGATGGTCGATGCGTCCCACGTAATCGAGCACCCCATCGGCCCGCTGGCGCACCAGGTCGCCGCTGCGGTACAGCCGGTCACCCGGCTGGCCGAACGGGTCCGGCACGAAACGCTCGGCACTCAAATCGGCCCGACGGTGATAGCCACGAGCGATGCCCTGGCCGCCGATGTACAGCTCGCCGGCAATCCCCGGCGGCAGCGGGTTGAGGTGCTCGTCCAGCACATACAAGGCTCGCTCGCCGACCGCCCGCCCAATGGGGGCGTAGGCCGCTTCGCAGTGTTGGCTCACCGGTACCTTCCACAGCATTGGCGTGACCACGGTCTCCGTCGGGCCGTAGCCGTTGGTGAAGAACTGCGGACGCAGCGCGGCTTTCACCTGCTCGAAAGTCTGCTCCGGAACCGCGTCGCCACCAAAGCAGTACACCCGCACCGGCGGCGACGCCAGACGACTGTCGGCGGCGTATTCGGCCAACTGCTTGAGGTACGCCGGCGGGAAACAGGCGATGGTGATGCCATGTCGGTGCAAGGCGGCGAAGGTCTGCTCCGGCGTCCACAGCGCCCCGTCGCGAATCACCAGGGTGCCGCCGCTCAACAGCGTGCTCAGCCAACGCTCGTGAGCCCCGTCGAAGGCGAACGACATGAAATGCAGCTCGCGGGTGTGTTCGTCCATGTCGTACAGCCCGGCGATGGCCTGGCAATGCATGCTCATCGGACCGTGGGCGACCGCCACGCCTTTGGGACGGCCAGTGGAACCGGAGGTGTAGATCAGGTAGGCCAGGTTGTCGCCGAGCACACCGCTGCGCGGCGCTTGTGCGCTGTAGCCATGGCCGTCGAACGTGTCGATGGCCAGTTGTGTCAGGCCGTCGACATTCGGCAGACGCGCCTGTACCTGACTGTGGCTCAGCAACAGCGCCATGGCCGAGTCGTCGATCATGAACGCCAGGCGTTCAGGGGGATAGTCGATGTCCAGCGGTACATAAGCCGCGCCGCTTTTCATCACCGCCAGCAGCGCCACGACCATTTCCACCGAACGCTCCAGGGCCACGCCGACCACCACTTCCGGGCCGGCGCCCAGCTCGATCAAACGGTGCGCCAGGCGATTGGCCCGCCGCTCCAGCTCGCCATGGCTCAAAGTCTGCTCGCCACACACCAGCGCCGTGGCCTGCGGTCGTGCCAGCGCGTGACGGCTGATCAGTTCCGGCAGCAACTGCGCCTGATAATCGGCGCCGGGCGCCGCGCTCCACTGTTCGAAGGCTTGCCACTGTTGCGCCGACAGGCGTTGCAGGTTGCCCAACCGCGTCCGGGGCGCTTTGATCATCGCGTCCAGCGTGTCCTCCAGACAGCGCCGGATCTGCTCCACGCCTTGCACGCTGAAGGCGTTGCGCAGGAACAGGTACTCGATGGACAATTGCTCGCCGAGGTTGACCGCCAGGTCCATCGGGAAGTTGGTCACGTCGTGGTTACGCGACTCGCCGAAGCTCAGCCCGCTGTCCTGTTGCTCCCCAAGGCGCTCGTCGATCGGGTAGTTCTCGAACACGATGATGCTGTCGAACAACCCTTGCCCACCCAGCCCGGACCAACGCTGGATATCCGCCAGCGGCGCATGGGCGTGTTCACGCAGGTCCAGGTTGTAGGCCTGCAACTGCTGCAACCACTGATCCAGGGGCTGTTCAGGATCCAGGGTCTGGATCACCGGCAGCGTGTTGATGAACAGACCCAGGATGTTATCGGCATTGGCCAGCCCCGCCGGCCGTCCGGCGACGGTCGCGCCGAAGACCACGGTGTCCTGCCCGGTGAAACGTTGCAACAGCAACAGCCATGCACCCTGGATCAAGGTGTTGGGCGTGATGTGCAAGGCCCGGCAGGCTTGCTGCAAGCGCTCGGTCTGCCCGGCGTCCCAATGGGAATATAGCGCCTGATGCCCCTCCAGCGCCTCGACGTGGCGCGGGTACATCGCCTGAGTGAGCGAGGTCGGTTGCTCCAGCGCCTGGAGCCGGCCGCGCCAGAAACCTTCCAGCGCGCCCTGGTCCTGGCGTTGCAGCCACTGGATGAACTCGCGGTAACGCCCGTTACGGCTTTGCACCTGCCCATGGGCATAGAACTGCAGCACCTCGCCGAACAACCGCGAGCTGCTCCAGCCATCCATCAGGATGTGGTGACAGGTCCAGATCATCTGGTAGCGGTCATCCTCCAGGCGCAGCAACAGCACCCGTTGCAGCGGTGCCTGGCTCAGGTCGAAACCGGCCAGGTAATCGGCGGCGGCGCGTTCGCTGATGGCCTGCTCGATCACGGCCTGCTCGCTGGTGTGCCGCGAGCGCCAGTCCTCGACCAGCAACGGCAACTCGACCTGACGATGAACGATCTGCACCGGCGCGCCAAGGCCATCCTGCCAGTGGAAACTGGTGCGCAGGATATCTTCGCGCTCGATCACCGCGGCCCAGGCACGGGCGAAACGTTCGGTGTCCAGGCCATGCACCGGCAGGCTGATCTGATTGACGTACAGGCCACGGCTGTCGTCGGCCAGGGTATGGAACAACATGCCGTCCTGCATCGGCGACAGCGGGTAGATGTCCTCGATCTGCGCCACGGGCACCGGCAGTCGGTCCAGTTGCGCCTGGGTCAGGCGGGCCAGCGGGAAGTCCGAAGGGGTCAGGCCCCGGGGCGCCTCGCAGCAGCAATGGTCGATCAGTTTCTGCAACGCCACAGCGTAGGCATCGGCCAGTTGCTGGAGCGTGGCTTCGTCGAAGACATCGCGACTGAAGGTCCAGTCCAGGGACAGTTCGCCGTTGAACACCCGACCGTTGATGGTCAGCCAATTGCTCAACGGGACGTCATCGCCATGACCGGCGCCACTGCCCTCTTCGCTCGGCACGAACAGCGCCTGCTCATCGAAACTCTGGTCGAACTGCCCAAGATAATTGAAGGTGATTCGCGCCTCGGGCAGCTTCGCCAGGCGCTGCTGGCTTTCGTCAGTGCCCAGGTAACGCAGCACGCCGTAGCCCAGGCCCTTGTTCGGTACTGCGCGCAGCTGCTCCTTGATCCGCTTGATCGAATCGCCCAGGTCGGCCGATGGGGTCAGCATCACCGGGAACAGGCTGGTGAACCAGCCCACCGTGCGGCTCAGGTCGACGCCGTCGAACAGCTCCTCGCGGCCATGGCCTTCAAGCTGCACCAGGCACGCCGGCTGCGAGGTCCACTGGCAGATCACCTGGGCCAGGGCGCACAGCAACAGGTCATTGACCTGGGTCCGATAGGCCGTCGGTGCCTGTTTGAGCAGGCGCTGGGTCTGCCCGGCGTCCAGCCGCGTGCTGACCGAACGGCCATATCGCGAGGCCTGACTGCCTTCGGGGCGGGCCCGTGGCAAGGGCGGCAAGGGTTGGTCGAGTTGCCCGGTCCAATAGGTCAGTTCCCGCTGCAACGGCTCGCTGCGCGCATAGTCCTGCAACTGCGCGGCCCAGGCCTGGAACGCGGTGGTCTTGGCCGGCAGGGCAACCGGTTGCTGGGCGAGCAGTTGCCGGTAGGCGCTTTGCAAGTCTTCCAACAGCACCCGCCACGACACCCCGTCCACCACCAGGTGGTGGATCGCCAGGTGCAGGCGCGAACTGCCGTCCTGCACCGCGATCAGGCTGCACCGCAGCAACGGCCCCCGCTGCAGGTCGAGGCTGCGTTGCGCCTGTTCGGCGATGGCCAGGATCTCATCGGCGTTCTCTGCGCTGCGCAGCCAGATGTCCGGCGCTTGCTCGCCCAGCGCCTGGTGGCTGGCCTGCCAGCGACCGTCGCTCGCCTGAGTGAAACGCAGGCGCAGTGCATCATGCTGGGTCATCACATGCTCGAGCGCCTGGCGCAAGCAGGCCACGTCCAGCGGTTCGCGAGGCGTGAGCAGCACCGATTGGTTCCAGTGCTCGCGGTGCGGGATGTCGCTGGCGAAGAACCAGTGCTGCATCGGCAGCAGATGGCTGCCACCGGTGACCGGACCTTGGTCGGTGGTGGTGCCGTCGTCGGCGGCGATGGCGATCCGGGCCAAGGCCTGGATGTTCTGGTGCAAGAACAGGTCTTTGGGTGTCAGGCCGATGCCTTGTTGCCGCGCCCGGCTGACCACCTGGATCGCGTTGATCGAGTCGCCGCCCAAGGCGAAGAAGTTGTCAGCGGTGCCGACCCTGGCCACGCCGAGCACCGCCTGCCAGATCTCCACCAGCGCTTGTTCAGTGGCGTTGACCGGCGCCGTGAAGTCCTGTTGCAACGGCGCCAGGTCCGGGGCCGGCAACGCCTTGCGGTCGAGCTTGCCGTTCGGGCTCAGCGGCATCTGGTCCAGCAGGCTCAGGTGCGTCGGCACCATGTGCTCTGGCAGGTTCTGGCGCAGATGGGCCAACAGCGCTTCGCGCAGCTCGGGCCAGCCGCTGGGCTCGCTCGCGCTGCCGACCACGTAGCCGCTCAGGACCTTGCCGCTCGGGCTGTCCTGAGCCACCACCACCGCTTCCCGCACCCCGGCGTGTTCCAGCAGACGTGCTTCGATTTCCCCCAGTTCGATGCGGAAACCGCGGACCTTGACCTGATGGTCGATGCGGCCGATGTATTCGATCACACCGTTGGACCGATAGCGCGCCAGGTCACCGGTGCGATACAGGCGCTCGCCCGCCGCGAACGGGCTGACGACGAAACGCTCGGCCGTCAGCTCGGGGCGCCGGTGGTAACCGCGCGCCAGCCCCTGGCCGCTCAGGTACAGCTCGCCATTGACGCCGCTCGGCACCGGGTTCAGTTCGTCGTCGAGGATGTAGGTCATCAGGTTGGCGATCGGCTCGCCAATCGGCACCGCATCGCGACCTTCGTCGCGGCAGGTCCAATGGGTCACGTCGATGGCCGCTTCGGTCGGGCCGTACAAGTTGTACAGGCTGGCCTTCGGCAATTTGGCGAACACCTGCTGCTGGGCATCCACCGGCAGGGCTTCGCCGCTGCAGACGATGCGGGTCAGGCTGGTGCAACGGCTGACGCTGGCGTCGAGCATGAAGGCTTGCAGCATCGACGGCACGAAATGCAGGGTTGTGATGTTTTCGCGCTCGATCAGGCTGACCAGCTTCTGCGGATCGCGATGATCCCCCGGTGCCGCGACCACCAGGCGCACGCCGGTCATCAACGGCCAGAAGAACTCCCAGACCGACACGTCGAAACTGAACGGGGTCTTTTGCAGGACACTGTCGCCGCCACGCAGTTGGTAGGCCTGTTGCATCCAGCACAGGCGGTTGGTCAACGCCCCATGGCTGTTGCCGGCGCCCTTGGGCCTGCCGGTGGAGCCTGAGGTGTAGATCACATAGGCGAGGTTCTGCGCCACCGCCCGGGCCGGTGGATTGTCGGTGGGATAGTCCCGCAGCCAATCGTCATCCCCATCCAGCACCAACGTCTTAAGACCACCCTCTGTGGGAGCGAGCTTGCTCGCGATGGCGTCGGCACATCCACCATCATCATTGACCGGACCACCGCCATCGCGAGCAAGCTCGCTCCCACAGGGGTCAAGCAACGAACGCTGGGTCAGCAGCCATTCGATGCCACTGTCCTCGATCATGTAGGCCAGGCGCTCCGGAGGATACTCCGGGTCCAGCGGCACATACGCACCGCCGGCCTTGAGGATTGCCAGCAGCCCGACGACCATTTCCACGCTGCGGTGCACGCAAATGCCCACCAGCACATCCGGACCGATGCCGCGCTCGATCAGGCCATGTGCCAGGCGGTTGGCGCGGGCGTTGAGCTCGGCGTAACTCAACGCTTGCCCTTCGAACACCAGCGCCTCGGCCTGCGGCGCGCGCTCGACCTGGGCTTCGATCAACTGATGGACCGGAATGTGATTCGGATAATCGGCCCAGGTATGGTTCCAGTCCTGGACGATCAGCCGCCGCTGCGCCCCGTCGAGCATCGGCAGTTCGCCGATGCGCTGGGCCGGGTTGGCGACAATCGCCCGCAGCAGGTTCAGCCAGTGCGCTGCGAGGCGGGCGACGGTGGCGGGTTCGAACAGGTCGCTGGCGTAGGTCAGCGCCGCACCAAGGCCTTCGGCGTACTCGAAGGTGTCCAAGGCCAGGTCGAACTGCGCCGTGCCGCTGTCCCAGGTCAATTGCTCCAGGCTCAGGCCGGGCAATGCCGCGAGGTCGCGGCGGACCTCGCTGGCATGGTTGAACATCACCTGGAACAGCGGTGTGTGGCTCAGGTTGCGCGCCGGGGCCAGCAACTCCACCAGTTGCTCGAACGGCAGATCCTGATGGGCCTGCGCGCCCAGTGCCCGTTGCTTGACCTGACGCAGCAACTGGTCGAAGCCGAGGCTGCCTTCGATGTCGGCCTTGAGCACCTGGGTGTTGACGAAGAAGCCCAGCAGACGCTCGGTTTCCACGCGATTGCGGTTGGCGACCGGCACGCCGACGCGAATATCGTTCTGGCCGCTGTAGCGGTGCAGCAATGTCTGGAAGGCCGCGAGCAGCAGCATGAACAATGTGCTGCCGTGCTGCTGGGCCAGGCGCTTGAGACCGTCGGCCAGGGCTGGCTCGATGACGATGGGCAGACGGGCGCCGCGATAGCTCTGTTGCACCGGACGCGGCCGGTCGGTCGGCAACTCAAGGATCGGCTGTTCGCCGCCCAATTGCGCGAGCCAGTAGTCGAGTTGACGCTGCTGCTCCCCCTCCTCCAGCCATTGCCGTTGCCAGTGAGCGAAGTCGGCGTACTGGATCGGCAACGGTGCCAGCTGCGGCGTCTGGCCCTGGCTGAACCCGGCGTACAGGCGCAGCAGGTCGTCGACCATGATCTGCATCGACCAGGCATCGGAGACGATGTGGTGTTGGGTCAGGATCAACACGTGATGGTCGGCTGCCAGTTGCAGCAACTTGACCCGCAGCAAGGGCCCGCGTTGCAGATCGAACGGCTGTCGCGTCTCGGCCTCGATCAGGCCACGCAAGACGTCCGCGTCGAGGGCCGCCGGCGCCGGTTCGATGACCAGCGGCACAGGCGAAGGTGGATCGATGCGTTGCACTGGGCGCTCGTTGTCGAGCAGGAACCGGGTGCGCAGGCTCTCGTGACGCGTCACCAACGCGTCGAAGCTGTGTTGCAGGGCCTCGCGGTCAAGGCTGCCACGCAGGCGCAGTGCCGCAGGAATGTGATAGGCGCTGCTGGTCGGTTCCAGCTGCCACAAAAACCATTGGCGTTGCTGGGCGTAGGACAGGGCCAGCGGCTGCTCCCGGGCGATCCGCGGGATGCCCGACTCCGCGCTCGCCGACGCGCTGTCCATGGCTTCGACAAAGCCTTGCAGGCTGTCGTGGGCGAACAGCAGACGCAAGGGCACCTGGAGCTGCAACTGCTGGCGGATGCGCGACGTCACTTGGGTGGCGAGCAACGAATGCCCACCCAGGTCGAAGAAATTGTCTTTCAGGCCGACCCGAGGCACCTTGAGCACCTCGGCCCAGATCGCCGCCACGACCTGCTGCCGGGGCGTGACCGGGGCGACATAGGTTTTCTGCCATTGACTGGCATCGGGCCGGGGCAGCTGTTTGCGGTCCAGCTTGCCGTTGGGCGTCAGCGGGAAGCGTGGCAACAACATCAGGTGCGTCGGCACCATGTAGTCGGGCAGGTTGACCTTGAGCCGGGCGATCAGGCGGTCACGCAGGGCGCTTTGCTGGTCGGGGTCCAGGGCGTCTGGTGCAACCGTCGGCACCACGTAGCCCACCAGCACCGGCCCACCGGGCGCATCCTGGGCCAGCACCGCGGCCTCACGTACGTTGTCCTGTTCGAGCAGGCGCGCTTCGATTTCACCCAGTTCGATACGGAACCCGCGGATCTTCACCTGATGGTCGATGCGTCCCAGGTACTCGAACAGCCCGTCGGCTCGTTGACGCGCCAGGTCACCGGTGCGGTAGAGCCGCTCGCCGGCGCGGAAGGGATGCGGGACGAAGCGTTCGGCGGTCAACGCCGGGCGCTGGAAATAGCCACGGGCCAGGCCCTCGCCACCGATCAGCAGCTCACCGGCGACACCCTGGGGCACCGGCATCAGGTCGGCGCCGACGATGTACAGCGAGGTGTTGGCAATCGGCCCGCCCAGCCACGGTTGCGCATCCGCGCTGCGCAGCGGGTGCAAAGCCGACCAGATGGTGGTTTCGGTCGGGCCATAGAGGTTCCATACCTCGCCACCGAGCGCGAGCAGGCGCACCGCCAGGTCCCGGGGCAATGCCTCGCCACCGCACAAGCACTTGCAGCCGCGCAGGCCATCGGCGTTTTCGTTGTCCAGCAGCATGCGCCAGGTCGATGGCGTGGCCTGCACCACATTGACCTGCTCGGCCTCGATCAACGCCAGCACCGCATATGGGTCCTGGGCCACATGTTGCCCGGTCAGCACAATGCACGCGCCGACCATCAACGGCACATAGATTTCCAGGCCGAAAATATCGAAAGAGAACGTGGTCAGGGACAAAGCCCGGTCTTCGGCCGCCATGCCCGGTGCCTTGGCCATGCTCGCGACAAAGTTGCCCAGCGCGCCATGGCGCACCATCACGCCCTTGGGCTTGCCGGTGGAACCGGAGGTGTAGATCGCATAAGCCAGGTGCTCAGGATCAAGGTGCGTCGCCAGGTCGTCACAGGCATAGCCATCGAGCCAGTCACCGTCCTGGTCCAACACCAAGGTGCTGACGCCAACACCGGCCCCTGTGGGAGCGAGCCTGCTCGCGATGGCGTCGGCACCTCCAACATCATCATTGCCTGAACCACCGCTATCGCGAGCAGGCTCGCTCCCACAGGGTGCAGAGAATGGGTCAAGCAACGAGCTCTGGGTCAGCAGCCACTCGATGCCACTGTCCTCGATCATGTAGGCCAGGCGCTCCGGGGGAAACGCCGGGTCCAGCGGCAGATACGCGCCGCCGGCCTTGAGGATCGCCAACAGGCCCACCAGCATGTGAGCGCTACGCTCCACCGAAATGCCCACCAGCACGTCGGCGCTCACGCCCAGGGCCTGGAGTTTTCTCGCCAGTTGATTGGCCCGGGCATTAAGCTGCCCATAGCTCCAACGCTCGCCGTCAATCACCAGTGCCGGCGCATCGGGAGTGCTCAACGCTTGCGCTTCGAACAGTCGATGGACGAAACCAGCCTCGGCTGCCGGCGCGATGGCCCGGTTCCAGTCGTGGAGCTGCGCCTGTTGTTGCGCGGCATCGAGCAACGGCAATTCGCCAATGCGCTGGCTCGGATCGGCCACGATTGCCCGCAACAGATTCTGCCAATGCCCGGCCATGCGCGCCACCGTGCTGGCCTCGAACAGATCGCTGGCATAGATCAGCGCAGCCGCAAGCCCTTCGCTGTGCTCCACGGTTTCCAGGGTCAGGTCGAACTGCGCGGTGTGGCTGTCCCAACGCAGCCCTTCGACTCGCAGTTCACCCACCGGGCCCTCACCCGCCGGGCCCTGGGTCCGGTGATTGAACATGACCTGGAACAGCGGGCTGTGGCTCAGGTTGCGCTCAGGTTGCAACGCCTCGACCAGTTGCTCGAACGGCAGGTCCTGGTGGGCCTGGGCGCCGAGGGCGGTGTGCTTGACCTGTTGCAGCAAGACGTCGAAGGTGTCCTGGCTCTGCACGTCGCTGTCGAGCACCTGGGTGTTGACGAAAAAGCCGATCAGGCGCTCGGTTTCGACCCGGTTGCGGTTGGCCGTGGGCACCCCGACGCGGATGTCGTTCTGGCCGCTGTAGCGATGCAGCAGGACCTGAAACGCGGCCAGCAGAATCATGAACAGACTGACGCCTTCACGCTGGGCCATCTGCTTGAGGGCGCGAGCGAGTGCATTGTCCACCGCCAGTTCCAGGCGTGCGCCGCGGTAGCTCATTACCGCCGGCCGGGGGAAATCGGTGGGCAGTTCCAGCACCGGTTGCCGACCGCCCAGGCGTGCGGTCCAGTACTGCAACTGGCGCTCGCGCTCACCGGCCTCCAGCCAGTGCCGCTGCCAGATGGCGTAGTCGGCGTACTGGATCGGCAACGCCGGCCATCGCGGGACCTGGCTCTGGCTGAAAGCGGCGTAGCCTTGGACCAATTCCTCGACCATCACCTGCATCGACCCGCCGTCGCTGATGATGTGGTGCAGCGTCACGATCAGCACGTGATCGTCGGTGGCCAACCGCAACAGGCGCGTGCGCAGCAGCGGCCCCTGTTGCAGGTCGAACAGCTGACGGGTCTCGTCTTCGATCAGCCGACGCAACTGCATCTCGTCCGGCATTGACTCCAGGACCTCGGCCTGCAACAGCAGCGGCGCCGCGTCCTGAACCTGCTGCACAACGCGCTCGCCCTGGTTCACGAAACAGGTGCGCAAGCTCGGATGGCGCGCCACCAGCGCACTGAAACTCTGCTCCAGCGCGGCGATGTTCAGCGGCCCACGCAAGCGCAGGGCCGTGGGCATGTGATAGGCCGCGCTGTCGGGATCCAGTTGCCAGAGGAACCACTGGCGCTCCTGGGCAAAAGACAGCGGCAAGCTGTCGAACTCGGCACTGACAGGCGGGATCGGCAGGTTCGCCGGGGAAACGTTCTCTTCGAGCATTTTCTGCAAGTACAAGCGACGTTTTTCCAGCGGCAGCGTTATGAAGCGCCTGGCAATGCGTTGTGCGACAGCGGTGTCCATCAAACCTCCTCAAATTCATCGAGCAGCGCTTCAAGCTTGCTCAATTTCGACGTATTCATTTGCTCGTTGGCAGGCGCCAGTTGCGCCACGAACGCGCCGAGCACCGGGTATTGGAAAAGCAGCTGGGGCGTCAAGGTCAGGCCCAGCTCCAGTTGCAGGCGCGACACCGCATTCACCACCAGCAGTGAATGCCCGCCCAGTTCGAAGAAGTTGTCCCCCAGCCCGACCTGCTCGACCTTGAGCACGTCCTGCCAGATCGCCGCGACCTGGCGCTCCAGCTCGCTTTGCGGCGCCAGGTAGGCGCCATGCAGCACGCGACTCTCCGGCGCCGGCAGCGCCTTGCGGTCGAGCTTGCCGTTGGTGGTCAGCGGCAGGCGCTCAAGAAACACCAGTTGGCTCGGCACCATGAAGTCAGGCAACTGCTCAGCCAGGCGCGCCTTGAGCCGTTCACCCAGGTGAGCCTGGCGTGTCGCGTCGAGCGAGGCTTCGTGGCTGACGAGGTAGGCCACCAGTTGCGCACCGTTCGCGGTTTCCCGCGCCAGCACCAGCGCGTCGCGCACCTCAGCCTCGGCTTGCAGGCGCGCCTCGATTTCGCCCAGCTCGATGCGCAGGCCACGGATTTTTACCTGATGGTCGATCCGGCCGAGGTACTCGATCACACCGTCCGCGGCATGGCGCGCCAGGTCACCGGTGCGGTACAAGCGACCGCCGGGGGTTGGCGCGAACGGGTCGGGAATGAAACGCTCGGCGGTGAGTGCCGGGCGCTGGTGATAGCCGCGGGCCAGGGAACAACCTGCGATGTGCAACTCGCCCACCGCGCCCGGAACACAGGGTTGCATGGCGGCGTCCAACACATAGGTGCGCACGTTATCGATGGGCCGGCCGATGGCGATGATTCGCCCGGTGTCGCCCTCGATGGCGCGCTCCACCCGGTGGCTGCTGGTGTCGATGGTCGCTTCGGTCGGGCCATACAGGTTGCGCAGTTCGCCATCGAACAGCGCCAGCACCCGGTGCGACAAGTCCGCGCTGAGCGCTTCGCCACCGCACAACAGCAGGCGCAGGGAGGCCAGTTGGTCGCGGGTCGCCAGCGGTATCAGCGCTTGCAACAGCGACGGCGCCATTTGCAGCACGCTGACGCGCCAGCGCGCTACTTCAGCCCACAAGGTGGTCAGGTCCAGGTTCAGTTGCGCCGGTGCGAGCACCAGTTGCGCGCCGTTCATCAGCGGCAGCCAGAATTCCCAGACCGAGGCATCGAAGCTGATAGCGGTTTTCTGCAGGACCCGGTCGGCGGCCGTCAGTTGCAGGCACGCCTGCATCCAGTTCATGTGATTGCTCAAGGCCCCATGGCGGATGCCCACGCCCTTGGGCTTGCCGGTGGAACCGGAGGTGTAGATCAGGTACGCGAGGTGTTCACCGTCAACCGCCACGTCGGGGTCGCGCTCGCTGTAGGCGTCAAGCCATTGCTCAGGCATATCGAGTGACAGGCAGGTCACCGTGGCGCATTCGAACAACGGCAGGACCTGGCTTTCGGTCAACAACAAGGCAATCGCGCTGTCCTCGACCATGTACGCCAGGCGCTCCTGTGGATAGGCCGGGTCCAGCGGCACATAGGCGCCGCCGGCCTTGAGCACCGCCAGCAAGCCGACGACCATCTGCACCGAGCGGGTCATCGCCAGCCCCACCCGCACCTCTGGGCCGACGCCGCGCTCGATCAGGCCATGGGCCAGGCGATTGGCCCGGGCGTTGAGCTGGGCGTAGGTGAGTGTCTGTTGCTCGCAGACCAGCGCCACTGCGTCGGGCGTGAGTCGGGCCTGGGCTTCGATCCACTGGTGGACATGACGATGCTGTGGTGCCTCGACCGAGGTGGCATTCCAGTCGTGCAACACCCGCTGGCGCGTCGCCTCGTTCAGCCATTGCAGGTCGCCTACGCAGCCGTCGACCGGCAGGCTCACCATCTGCGCGAGCACGTGTGCCACCTGCTCAGCCAGACGCTCGACGGTGTGTGTAGGAAAGGCAGCATGGGCATAAGTGAAGTGCAGGCTGAGGATGTCAGTTAGATTGACGGCCAGGGTCAACGGGAAATTAGTCTGTTCCTGGTTGGCCACGGCGCCGAAGCTCAAGCCCGAGGGCGCCTGCTCCTGCAAAGCCTGGGACACCGGGTAGTTTTCGAACACCAGCAAGGTGTCGAACAATCCCTCGCCGCCCTGCCCGGCCCAGCGCTGGATCTCGAACAACGGCGTGTGTTCGTGCTCGCGCAAGGCCACGTTCTGCGCCTGGATCTGCTGCAACAGGCTGCTCACCGATTGCTCCGCACGCGCACCGGCGATCACCGGCAAGGTGTTGATGAACAGGCCGATCTGCTGCTCGACGCCCTTGAGCTCCGTCGGACGCCCGGACACCGTGGCGCCGAAGGCCACCGTGGCGTGCCCGGTGTAGTGTTGCAACAGCAACAGCCAGGTCGCCTGGACGACCGTGTTGAGGGTGACTTTCTGCTGGCGGGCGAACTCGATCAAGCGTTGGGTCTGGGCCGCGCTCAGCAACTGATAGTGGCTTGCATGGCTGGGCTGCACGGTCGCCTGGACGGCCCCGAAACGCGGGTCAGCCAGACGAGTCGGCGCGTCGAGCGCTTGCAACTGCTCACGCCAGAAGGTTTCGCTGGCGGCGGCGTCGCGCCCTTGCAGCCAGGCGATGTAGTCGCGATAGCGCCCAGCCGGACGCGCCAGGGCCTGGCCGTCGTAGCGCTGCAGCACCTCGCCGAGCAACTGCGAGTTGCTCCAGCCGTCCATCAGAATGTGGTGATGGGTGTAGATCAGGTGGTAATGCTGCGGACCGGTCTTGACCAGCACCAGGCGCAGCAGCGGCGCGCACGCCAGGTCAAATCCCTGCTCGCGTTCGCTGCCCGCCCGCTCGACCAGCGCCTGGGCGATATCGGCCCGAGTGCTCCAGTCCAAAAAGGTGAATGGCACGCGCAGCTGTTTGTGCACCACCTGCAACGGCCGTTCGCCCTGTTCCCAGACGAAACGGCTGCGCAGAATGTCATGGGCGTCGACCGCCGCCTGCCAGGCCGCTTCGAAACGTTGTGGATCGAGGCCTTCGATGTCCAGGCACATCTGGTTGATGTAATGACCGCTGCCGTGTTCGTACAGGCTGTGGAACAACATGCCCTGCTGCATCGGCGCCAGCGGGTACAGGTCATCCACCGAGCGCGCCGACAGTTCCAACCCGTCCAATTGCGCCTGGGTCAGCCCGGCCAGCGGGACGTCCGACGGGGTCAGCCCCTGGTTCAGCGGGTCGCAGCAATGGGCAATCAGGCCGGCCAGTTCGCTGGCGTAGTCATCGGCCAGTCGCTGGATCGTCGCCTGCTCGAACTGCTCGCAGCTGAAGGTCCAGCCCAGCCGCAACGCACCGTCGAACACCTGACCGTTGAGGGTCAGCCAGTTGCCCAACGGGCTCAGCGGGCTCTGTTCGTCGCCGGGGCTTTCCGGGGCCGGGCTGAACAAGGCGCCTTGGGCCTGATCGAAACTGGCGTCGAACTGCCCCAGGTAGTTGAACGTCAGGCGCGGCACCGGCAGGCGCTCCAGGGCAGCGCGGCTGGCGTCGTCGCCCAGGTAGCGCAACGCACCGAAGCCCACGCCTTTGTCGGGAATCGTGCGCAGGGCCTGCTTGATCGACTTGATCGAATCCGCCAGCCCGGCGGCAGGCGACAACTTGACCGGGAACAGGCTGGTGAACCAACCCACGGTGCGCGTCAGGTCGAGGCCGGCGAACAGTTCTTCGCGCCCGTGGCCTTCGAGCTGGAGCAACAGGCTGTCGTCGCCGGTCCAACGGCACATCACTCGCGCCAGGGCGGTGAGCAACAGGTCGTTGACCTGGGTGCGATAGGCCGCTGGGGCCTCTTGCAGCAGTTGCCGGGTCAGTTGTCTGTCCAGCCGCGTGTGCACGGTGACCGCCTGACGGTTCTGCGCGCGGGCGTGACGGTCCAGGCACGGCAAGTCGGCCGGCGCGTGTTGCAACAGGTCCTGCCAGTAGCCCAGTTGCTGTTGCAACGCGGCGCTGCGGGCGTGGACCTGCAACTGTTCGGCAAAGGCCTTGACCGAGGTGCTCCTGGCCGGCAGTTGCAGCGGCTGTCCGGCGAGCAACTGGCGGTAGGCGGTTTGCAGGTCGTCGAACAGAATCCGCCACGACACACCGTCCACCGCCAGGTGATGGACCACCAGCAACAGGCGCTGGCTACCATCGGCCAATGTCGCCAGAAGCCCGCGCAGCAACGGGCCGTCTTGCAGACCCAGACTGCGCTGGGCCTGATTGGCGAGCGTCTCCAGCGCCGCCGCATCGGCCACTTCGCCGGTCCACAGCAAAGCGTCCGCCGTCCAGGCCTGGCGTTGCACCGACACATCGCGGTGGCGGGCATTCCAGCCAACCTCGGTCTGGGTGAACGACAGGCGCAAGGCGTCATGATGCAGCACCAACGCTTGCAAGGCTTGCTCGATCCACGCGGCCTGCAACGGGCTCGACGGTTTCAGCAACACCGACTGGTTGTAATGGTGACGCTCGGCAATCGCCTCGGCGAAAAACGCCTGCTGGATCGGCAGCAGCGGCGTCGGTCCCTGTGCCGGAGCCTGATCGATGAGGTGTGCTTCACCGCCGGTCTGGGCCACGTTGGCCAGCGACTGCACGGTCTGGTGCTGGAACAGGTCTTTCGGAGTAAAACCGATACCCGCCTGACGGGCGCGGCTGACGACCTGGATCGAGACGATGGAATCGCCGCCGAGCTCGAAGAAGTTGTCGTTCAGCCCTACCCGCTCAACCTTGAGCACGTCCTGCCAGATTGCTGCGAGCTGTTGCTCCATCTCGCTTTGCGGGGCCAGATAATCCTGTTGCACCTGACTGGCGTCCGCTGACGGCAAGGCCTTGCGGTCGAGCTTGCCGTTGGCGGTCAGCGGCCATTGATCGAGGAACAACAGGTGCGTCGGCACCATGTAGTCCGGCAGGTCGGCCTTGAGCCCGAGCTTGATCTGTTCGCGCAGGCTGGCGGGGTCGACGGCGCCCGCTGTCGGGATCACATAGCCCACCAGTTGTTGGCCGCTCGGTCCTTCCTGGGCCAGCACCCGCGCTTCGCGCACCGGCTCCAAGGCGTTCAGGCGAGCTTCGATTTCCCCCAGTTCGATGCGGAAACCGCGGATCTTCACTTGATGGTCGATCCGTCCGACGTACTCGATTACGCCGTCGCTGCGGTACTGCGCCAGGTCGCCGGTGCGGTACAACCGTGCGCCGCTGTCGCCA